>NZ_LT629973.1:922223-1229631 GCF_900097105.1 Neoakkermansia glycaniphila
ACGATACCTACAAATACACCATCAACTCCATCTACAAACCGGACGGCGTCGACATCACCATCACCAACACGGGCGCACGCTTCTCGCGCAACGATGCTATCCTGCAAAAAGCCTCGCGCGACCTCTCCGTCGCCTTGCACCGATGCATCCTCCACCTCGCCAGCCTGGAACATGCTGAAAAAGCGGATGTTCTGGCACAAGGCTGCAGCATGCTCGCACACACCATCAACCGATACGACCTCTGGCCCCTCCTGTGCAGCGAATATGAACTTCGCGGCATCAGCCCCGAAGCATACAGCGGACTTATTCGCGAATTCAAGGGCAAACCGGAAATGCTCAATGCCTTCGCCGCCTCTGCCGGCATGCACGGCATCACCCTCCTCTCGGAAGCCATCGACCGAGGGAACGTCACGGCCACACACATGGCCTCCCTCATGCGCGAATTCTTCATACTGAACAGCGCCATCACCGCCACGGAAGAAGAACGCCGCCGCATCGCCCGATCGTGGTTCGAGCAGGCAAAGCAACACAATCTGCCCACTATCACGCAATTCCTCTGCCTCAAGGGATATGCCAACCTCATCAACCAATGGCAGGACATCCCCTCACACTTCGTCTCCAACACATATGCCTATACGGGCTACAAACTCGTCAAACAGGCACTGGACACAGGAGACGCCGAACGCGCCAGCTTCATCTACAACCTCATGACCCAAGACCCCCGCAGCTACAGCCAGGCCACAACCCGCCTCGCCAAAGCAGCGCTGGAACAGGCAGAAGGTAACGTCGCGGCAACGGAACGAGCCGTTGCCGACGCAGTCATTCTGGCCGCCATCCAAACGGGCCGCAACGACTTTCAGGCATACATCGCCCGGCGCGCCCTCATCGACGACGGACGCCTCGTCGAAGTCGAAAAAATCCTCACCCTCCTTCGTTGGAAAGACAACCGCTTCCTGCAGCGATACCTCATGGAAGAATTCGCCCGCGCAGGACAATACGAATCGGCGGCATTCCAGGCCGGAAGCATGATGCACCTTGCCTGCATCAACTCCACCCCCGTCACCGGACTCAGCTCACAGGCAGACATCGTCGAACTCCGCATCTATGCAGACACCTGCCGCGCCCTCTCGCTCCTCCGGCAGGGAGAACCGGCCAAAGGGCATCCCCTGCTTGAAACTGCCCTGCAACAAATGCTCCCCATGCCGGAACTCGCCGCCAAACTGGCACCCGTCATCCTCTCCTGCCAATCCCTTCCCCCCGCCCAACGGGAAAAAATCAAACAGCGGCTACTCTCCGCCTGGGACAAAACTCAAAAACAGGCTGACCGCATCGCCCTCGGAAAAATAGCGCGTACACCCGTCAAAGACCTGATACCCGCTCCGGAAATAACGGGTGCCAGCGGCGAAGACTACGACCGCTACCCGAAATTCACCTCCAAAACATACGACTGGCATCTCATCCTTCCCGGAGGCACCAAAACCGAACTCTTCCAAGCGGCTATCGTCATGGCGGACTACGAAACCCCGCACAACAAATGGGTCTACCTGCGCAATGAACAGGGCCGCACCGCCACCGTCTTCCTGAACACACTCTTGCCGGAAGACATCGACAACATCATCGACTGGAAACGGCAGAACAACATCCACACATGGACGGAAGCCCCCTCGACCGACTCCCTGCGCTACGCGTGGCCGCCGCTGGACGGAACGCTCGTCTACAAATCGACTCACCTCATCGGCGCTCAAGCCGACATCGACGACGGAAACACCCCCTACATCCTGGTGCGCCGCCCCACGGGCAATATCCAGAGGCTCACATACGACCGCCTCAGGGAAGAAGACCGGAACATCATCGAAAAATGGGAGCAACCCGCCTTATCGACACAGGACACGCTTCGCACCTTCCCCTCATGGAAAAGAGCTCTTGCCTATGCCGAATGCAACCACCTCCTTGCCACAGCATACGTCCTAGGCAAAAGGGGAGGCCCCGAAGAAGACGAATTCAAAAAGCAAATCCTGGACGACCCGAACAAAATCGACCGTCTGAACAGACTGCATGCCGTCGTCATCTGTTATCAGAACGAAAACGGCGAATGGGATGAAAATGCCAAGGAAATCTTTCGACTCCTCCGCCCGACCATCGAAAGTATCAGCCCGCCCGGCAGCAACCCGGACAACAACCCCTACACATCCGGATTCTATTACACCTACGGACGCAATCACGCCATCTATGGCGCATCCTTCCGGCAAAATCACCTCTCGGCAGAAGAACTCGACTTCGAACAAGCAATCGAGCAGGCGGACACGCAAAAAGTATCCGGCATGCTCGCCCAACAACCGAACCTCCTTCGCACGCGATTCAGCATCGGCACCTTATCGCCCCTGTGCGTTGCCATCCGGCACGGCCACCACGACATTGCCCGCATCCTGCTGGAACACGGAGCCGAAGCGGACAGCCGCGACCCCTACGGCTACACCATGCTCTACACCGCCTGCCTGTACAGGAATGTTGAAATCGTAAAACTCCTGCTTCAGCATGGAGCCGATCCCGACCTTCCGACCTACCAGCATATGGGGTTCGACGACGACCTCATCCCTCGATGCCCCATCTCCGGATGCGGCAACCATCCGGAAATCTGCCGCATCCTCCTTGATGCAGGAGCCAACCCGAATGCTTCCCGCAACGGCGGCCCCTCTCCGCTTGTCCAGCTCACAGGCAGAGCACCCAAACCGGGCACGGACGACATAGCCAACACCACCGCATGCATCAACATGCTCCTGAAAGCGGGGGCGGATGTCCATGCGGAACAGGGCCGCGCCTTGAGCAACGCCGTCATCAACAACAGGCCCGAATGGGTCAAATCCCTGCTGGCCGCCGGAGCCGATCCCAACGGAAAAGGCGACCGGAAAGACGCCCCCCTTCACATCGTCAGAGAACCGGAAATCTTCCATCTGCTGCTTCAGGCAGGTGCCGTCATCGACCCTGACGACCCCTACACCATGAGCAATGCCGTATCCAACGGCCTGCGAGACTGCGTCGCCTATCTGGTCGAACGTGGCGCCCGCATCGACATCCATCCTGAAGGACAATCCCTCCTCCAATGGGCCGCACGAGGCACCACCCGCTACGAAACCGACTTCACCAAACAAAAAAAACGCATCGCCGCCATCATCGCCACCTCGGAATACCTCATATCCAAAGGACTGAACGTCAACGAAACGGACAAAACAGGCACCACCTTACTCGCCTATGCCCGCAAAAATGCGGCACCTGCATTTATCGACATGCTCCTTCGCCACGGAGCTCTCGACCAGCCAGTAGCCACCCAGCACAAGAATTCCTAATCACTGAAGCACGCCAAATAACCGCGAACTCTCACATCGCTTGCTTCCCGGGCGGCACCTTATGCGGAAACACCTCGGGCAACTTCGCCCGCAGCTCCGGAGACAGGGCATTCCATTGTTGGCGCAGCATCCGCGCATGACCGTACGGCAACCTGCCGAACCGTGCTACCGCACCGCCATCAGCCAAAAGCTTCACCATACGCACATCCGTAGCATCCGGCATCCGACCCTCGCGGAACAACCCGGCATAAAATGCCAGCACGGAATCGCCATCCCCATGCTTCCGGGCATTCGGAGATGCGCCATGAGCCAGAAGAAGCCGCGCCATATCCATCGCCAACTCCCGGCTCAATCCATCCTTGGCTCTGGCAACATGGCGGCAGCATGCCATAAGAGGAGTCTCTCCCGACAAAACATTCGGGAAATCGGCGGAAGCGCCCCTATCCAGCAACAGCTTCGCCACCTCCTGCATACGTGCGCCTACACTCACCTGCCCGGCCCCTGCCACCTCGCCCGACAACTGCGCAGGCAGAGACTCGCAAAGATACAGCAGCAAAGAACGCCTCACCGGAACATCCTCCAACTCCGGCCCCTCTTCAAACAATTCAAAACTCGCATCGGCCTCCACACCCCGATCCAACAGAAACCTTGCAATATCCAAAGCATCCCTGCACCTGGGAGACACCCACAGCAAAACAGGCCGCCCGTTGGACGGCACCTTCACATCGGCACCCATACCGCACAATTTCTCCACCAACTCCAGACGCCCCATAGCCACGGCGGCACCGAGCGCCGTGACCCTCGGCTCACCTCCCAGATCGTTCAACTCGGGCGCCTGCTCCAACAACACATCCACCACCTGCATATATTCCGGGTAACGGGCGGCCCACATCATCGCCATATAGAGAGGCCTGTACCCCGCCACGCTCCGCCCGTTCACATCCGCTCCATGATCCAGCAAAAACCTGACCATTCCGACTTGATCTTCCACCGAATGCTTCGACTGGCCGCAGAAAGTATAGGGGTGCATCGCCAGCGTCAGCGGAGTATCACCCTCCGGATGAACCATCCATTCGCTCACCGCGGCCATCCGCCCATTCACCTGAGCCCCCCGCTCCACCAAAACACGCGCCAAATCGTACTCCCCCAAACCCAGAGCCAAATGCAACAGGGACTCGCCACGCTCATTCGATCTCGCCGCGTCTCCCGTACGCAACACTTCATCGATCAGAGCCAGCCGGGACCCAAACACCTGCCACGCATGGCGGCTATTCCGGGTCTCGCACCATACCTTCATCGCGGGCTTCAACCATGGGACATCAAACCATCCCTTCTCCCCATCGGAAAACAAAACCTCGCGCTCAAGCAGCACCTCATACTCCTTCACATAATAATCGCGCACTAATGCCAAACTCTGCCGCTCGGGCATCGTCCATGAAACATGATACTCCTGCTCGCGTTCCGGCAAAACGGCCAACACGACTCCGGCAGCAACCGCAGCCAACAACAAACCGTTCATCCACTTGAATCTCATCTGAAAAAACAATTTAATCCTATTCAACCGCATCCTTCAAAATGGACAATTCAGGCAAACGGGCAAAAACATCCGGAGGCAACTCCTTCAACCGCTTAATCTCCCATTGGTCCGGCTTGCCATCCGACCACAGCAGATCGACCTGCGCACCTTGATCCAGCAGCAGGCGCACCATACGCACAGCAGCCTCCCGACTCTTGCCATCTTTCGACGACAAACAGCTGAAACATTCCGCTAAAGCCGTCTTTCCATTCTTGGGATTCACCACATTCACGGAAGCACCCTTCTCCAGCAAAATTCGCGCCATATCCAGCACCCGCTCGACCTCTTCCGGCCCCTCCTGCAAAGTAGCGATCGAAAGATCGCGGCACAGCTTCATCAACAGAGTCTGCTCGGAAGCTGACACATCCGTCCCCATACCGTCTTCCACATCTTCCGGCAACGTAATCATTCTCGCATCGGGATCGGCTCCGTGATGCAGCAGCACCTTCAAAATGGCCGGAGACGACTCGCGACTGCAATTCACCTCCACTAAAGGACATCTCCAACCGCCACGGAAGCGAACGGACCTATTCACCTCCGCTCCCATCCCGATCAGCCTTTCCACCATAGGGAGATTGCCGAACGACACGGCGGAACACAATGCCGAAAACTCATATTCCTCTTCCCTCACATCGATTTTTGCTCCTCCATCCAGCAACAGCCCGGCAATCTCCGTATACTCCGGCTGTACACTCGCCCACAAAAACGCCAATTCCAATGGACACAAATCATTGATCTGCCTCACGTTCGCATCCGCTCCATGCTCAAGCAGAAACTTCACTACATCAATGCGCCCCGCTGCCTCGAACCTCTTCTGAGCCCCCCTATCATCGGCCACCAGATCCTCAAACATCGGAAAAGGAGTGATGGCATAGGTCAAAGGAATGTCGCCCTTACCCTCTACATCCATCCCGAAACGCGGTTGCATATACACCTGCAGATTCACGTCGGCTCCACGATCCACCAGCGCCTTGGACAGATCGTGAAACCCCATGGCAAGGGCCAGATGAAGAAGAGAAAAACGATCCTTGTTCGCATACTTGGCATCACCCGTCTTGGCCGTATGCTCGACCATCTGCAAAAACGGATACATCATCACATGAACACACACGCGCTTCACACTCCGGGTAACCGCCTTACTGAAAATGTTCGGCTCATTCTCCAACAAAGCGCCGTCCCCGCTCCTTGAAAGCTTGCCATTCAGATCCTTTTCAACCTGTTCCCAAAAAGAAAGCTCTTCGCGATCAATCATCTCAAGCATCCGGCTGCGGGCCTCCCCGCATCGGCGGTAAACACCGTCGATCGCCTTCCGGTCCTGCGCAGACCATGAATCGTGATATTCCAAATCCTGAGCGGATTGAGCCACGGAAACCAACCCGGCTGCCGCAGCAACCGGCACCTGCCAGCAAAAAGAACGGTACATCATGATAAATGGGTAAGGGAGCAAAACAGCCGCTTCCATTGAATCAACGGAAATCAGGCCATCCAGACTGCCTCCATTCATAACACACGTCCCTCGCCTCGTCAAACGAATACCGCCTCCCGCCTCCTCAACAGGCGCACTTTGCCATTGCCATCACCCCCCTCCGTTCCTATAATACGAGAAAGGTATGAGGCATCCCTTTCCCCTCGCATTAATCATCTATGCAGGCGGCTTGATCCTGCCCGCCGCCTGCAGCCAAATGGCGCCGGAAGTCGTCTCCGGCGCCCTTACTTCTCCGTTGCCGGAAAAAAGCGGAAACAAACAGCACCTGCACACCCCCCACCCCGGCGAAACGAAATGGTACCTCTTCCTGCCTGAAGAAGCGCCGGGAGCCTGCCTCAAAACCGCACTCGACCTTCACTGGAAATTCGCCCCCTCCCTCGACCTCGGCGAATGGAAAGCCTACCGGCCTTCCGACCGCAAACTCATCATGGAAGCCAAAGGCTCAGAATTCATCCTGTACCGCGGATATGTCTGGGATGGAGCCACCATCGGCATCACCACCGTCGCCCTGCTCGCTCCCACCGTCGTACATGATGCCCTCTACCACGCACTCATGCACAAGGCGCCCATCAACCGCGCCATTGCCGACGCCATCTTCCGCGAACTCATGAACCAGCACCGCTTCCCGGCCGCTTCCCGGTACTACTACGGAGCCAGATGCGCAGGCACCGTCTTCAACAACCCGGACAACCCGCCCACCCTCATCATGGAAATCACTCGGAAGGCGAACCAACCTGCCGGATAAGCCCCTCAAGCTTTGCCGAGAAAGGCACCTCCTTACCTTCACCTCTCTCATACGGAAAAGCAAGACGGAACGGCTCAAACACCGAACGCTCATCTCCCGTCCAAGAAATCAACGGAGGCAGAAACGGCAGCTTCAAAATACCGTACTTCCAATCGTACGTCACCTTCACGTCACCGGAAATCACCCTCTCACGCCCGGAACCGCTTCCCGTTGCCGTACGCCTCACATCCACCAGCTCCGCCCGAAGAGGTTTCTTCGTTGCGGCAAACAGCACAAAACCGTACTGCGAACTCTCATCCTCCATCTTCCCGTTCACCATCTCCCGCACGGTCCTGTTCTCTCTCGGTTGCGACGAATCGACAGGATAAAACGCCTGTCCCTGGCTTGATGCATCGATCGTACAGGACACGCCTCCGCACAACACGGCGGCACTCAACACACATCTCTTCCGGAAAGCAATCATGCCCCCATCCTAGACTACTGCCGAAAAATGAAAAGAGGACAGCATGTCATCGCACCTGAACGAAACGGCGGCACGAAAAAACGACTCTCCGGTTGATCGGAGAGTCGCCACAAACAATCAATGAAAGAAACTTGTCAGGCCTTCGCACGAGCCTTCACGATCATCGAATTGACCGTTTCGGAAGGCTGGGCGCCGTTGGCAAGCCACTTGTCCACCTTTTCCAGATCAAGCGTATAGTTTTCACCTTCCTGCATGGGATTGTAGGTGCCTACTTGTTCGATAAACGAACCGTCGCGACGAGCGCGGCTGTCGACGACAACGATCTTGTAATAGGGACGGTCCTTGGAACCTTGGCGATTGAGACGGATTGCTACCATAATTCAGTATATTTACAGAGATTCTTATGCGAGAGGCGGCCCGTGTTCACACAATGAACGGACGCATCCAGCCTGCGGGGCACGCAAGATGCCACAAATCACCCCCAATGTCAAGCATAAGAGAAACTTTTTTCTCAAAAGTCGGCAGACGCCTTTCCTGCACACCGAACGGGCGAACTTTCCCGGCAACCGACGTAAAATTCAGGCGCCTCAAACTAACATATTCAACGAATCTACCGAAAACCGTGTCGAAACGTACGAAACGCCGGGCGTAGAATGATCCTTGAAAAGATCTCGCTTCTGTGCTAATCATAACGGCGCATCATCCATTCCACGAATCCTGCCAGCCATGGATACACAACAATTCAACGAACAAATCGCGCAACACTCCTCTTGGATATCCCCGTTGCGCTCCGAAATCGCGAAAGTCGTCATCGGCCAGCAGGCACTGGTCGACCGCCTCGTCCTCAGCCTCCTCTGCAAAGGCCACGTCCTTCTGGAAGGCGTCCCCGGCCTCGCCAAAACGCTATCCGTCAAAGCGCTTGCCGGAGCCATGCACGCCGCCTTCTCGCGCATCCAGTTCACCCCGGACCTCCTGCCTGCCGACCTCCTCGGCACCATGATCTACAACCCCGAGAGCCGCCAGTTCATCGCCAAAAAAGGCCCCGTCTTCGCCAACCTCATCCTTGCGGACGAAATCAACCGCGCCCCCGCCAAAGTCCAGTCCGCTCTCCTCGAAGCCATGCAGGAACGCCAAGTCACCCTCGGCGAAACCACCTACCCCCTGCCCAACCCCTTCCTCGTCCTCGCCACCCAGAACCCCATCGACCAGGAAGGAACCTACCAACTCCCCGAAGCCCAGCTGGACCGCTTCCTCTTCAAAGTCATCGTCGACTATCCCAACCGCGACGAAGAACTGCAGGTCCTTGACCTCATGTCCAGCACCTCCCCGCCCGTCGAAACGCAAGCCGTCGTCACCATCGAACAAATCGACACCTCGCGGCAGCTCATGGACAAAATCTACATCGACCCCGCCGTCCGCTGCTACATCGTCGACCTCGTCCGCGCCACACGCGCCCCCGAAACCGTCGACCGCACCCTTACAGGCATGATCCGGGCCGGGGCATCCCCCCGCGCCACCATCAACATCGCACTCGCATCCAAGGCCCTCGCCTTCATGCGCCACCGCTCCTTCGTCACCCCGCAGGACATCAAAGACCTCTCGCACGACATCCTCCGCCACCGCATACTCCTCTCCTACGAGGCCGAAGCGGAAAACATCTCGACGGACGACATCATCGACCGCATCCTCTCCAAAGTACCCGTACCGTAAACCCATCCGCCGTGGACAAAGCGCAAGACATCCTGAAAAAAGTCCGCCGCATCGAACTGCGGGCCCGTAAACTCGCCACCGAAACCTTCGCCGGCGAATACAGATCCGGCTTCCGCGGCCAAGGGCTGGACTTCGACGACTTCCGCGAATACCTCGCGGGAGACGACCCCCGCTTCATCGACTGGAAAGTCACCGCGCGCATGAATACCCCCTTCGTCCGCAAATTCAGGGAATCGCGCGAACAGGCCCTCATCCTCGTCGTCGATGCCAGCGGATCCATGCGCTACGCCTCGCAGGGGCATGACGACAGCAAACTCGAATACGCCGCCCACATCGCCGCCGTACTCGCCTACAGCGCCGCCAAAAACGGAGACAAATGCGGCCTCCTCATCTACGGGCAGCAAACGCACTTCTACCTTCCGCCTGCCAAAGGAATGAAGCAAACTCTGCGCATCATCCGCGAAATACTATCCACCCGCACCGATGAACAGGACGACTCGCTCAACGATGTCGCCGATGAAATCCTCAGCACACAGCGCAAATCCGCCATGGTCTTTCTCATCAGCGACTTCTGGGCACCCACCGATCGCAAAGCCCTCGGCAAACTCTCCTTCAAACACGAACTCATCCCCATCCGCATCGTCGACGACCGTGAACTCCGCCTGCCCGACACGGGCAGAGTCATCTTCCGCGACCCGGAAAACGGCGACTTCATGAACGTCAACCTCGAAAACTCCGGCCTCCGCGAAACGCACGCCCAGCTCACCGCCCAGCACCGCGAAGAATGGTCCCGCGACTTCAAAAAACTGGGCCTCGACTACCTCGACCTCCAAACAGGAGACGACTACATGGCCCCCCTGCGCGCACTCTTCTCCCGGCGCTCCCGCCAATTCTCCCACTAACCGCATCCACCGTGACTCCCGCATCGACCATACCGGCAGCTCCCGCCGCAAACCAACAGGGCATCGCCGAAGAAATCCCCATCCTTGACGACCCGGTCACACCCGAAGGCTACCTCTCCCCGGAAGGCCTCGGCTCACTCGAGTGGACCCTCATCATCGCAGGCATCATCCTGCTGGCCGGACTCATCTCATGGTGGATCGTCATGCGGAAAAAGCCAACCACACCGCCACCCACAGCCGCCGAAAAAGCTCTGGCGGAAGTCGACGAACTCGAAACCTACAAACCCAGCCTGAAGGAATGCGCCCTCAAGCTCTCCCTCATCCTGCGCCGGTACATCTCCGGCAACACCGCCGACCCCGCCCTCTACGAAACCCATCAGGAATTCAACCTCCGCGCCGACTCCCTGTCCGCCCTTCCCGAAACGCTTCAAAACTACACCCGCCAGCTCCTCGACTACATGGCCGCCCTCAAATACGAAGCCAACACTCCGCAGGACGAAGCCATCGCACAACAAATCATCAACGACACAAAAAAACTCATCGGCGACATCGACCGGGCCTCCGCCCCGCACGATAATGTAACAAACCCGCAGGAACCCAAACGCAACCATGCCCGCTGACACCCAGTACCTGTTTGCATCCCCGGAATGGCTCTATGCCATCCCTCTGCTCCTTGCATGCCTCCTCCTCCGGCGCAGAAGAGGCTCATCCGGCTCCATCGACCATCCCACCGTCCGCTTCGTCCGCATCTGGGCGCAAAACCCCGACTCTCTGGCAGGCCGACTGGGGGCCTTCCTCTTCGTTCTCGGCGCCATGGCGCTCGCCGTCGCACTGGCGCGCCCCCAAATTCAAAACTCCCGCACCTACACCACTGCCAGCGGCATCGACATCATGATCGCCTTCGACCTCTCCGGCTCCATGGCATCGGCCGACATGAAAACTGACAAATCGTCCAACAGCATCTCCCGCCTCCGGGCCGCACAGGAAGTCGTGGATCAATTCATCGAACAACGCCCGAACGACCGCCTCGGAGTCGTCGCCTTTGCCGCTCTCACCAAAGCCTGCAGCCCCCTCACCCTCGACCACCGCCTCGTCCGCCAGATCGTCCGCCGCTTCCACCTCAACTTCATCCCGGCGGACGGCACCGCCATCGGCTCCGCCATCGCCCTCGCCGCCACGCGACTCTCCGAACGCAAAGACACCAAATCCAAAATCATCATCCTCGTCACCGACGGAGCCAACAACACAGGCGAACTTTCGCCCATCGAAGCCGCACGCGAAGCCGCCAAACTCGGCGTCCGCATCTACACCATCGCCATCGGCACCGACGAAGGCTCCCGCACCCCCTACATGCGCAACATCGACGCCTTCGATGAAAAAACCCTCAAGGAAATCGCCCGCATCACCGGAGGAGAACACTTCCGAGCCAACGACAACACCAAACTTGAAGACGCCTTCGGCACCATCGACAAACTGGAAAAAACCGAAGCCAAAAAACGAAACGTCGTCACCACACAGGAACTCTTCATCTACGCCCTGATGGCAGCGGCGGCCTTCCTGACCGCAGGCCTCTCCCTGAACATCCTCCGCCCCCATCCCGCACCGTAACCCCTCCCCCCCCGGAACCAGCATGAACTTTCTGCACCCTGAAGTCCTGTTCCTCCTCATCCTGCCGCTCCTGCTGGCAGTCGCCGCCATCGTATCGGCTCGCCGTAAAAACAACAGCTGGCTCGCCCTCGTCTCCGAAACCCACAAAACAGAACTCCTCGTCCGCCCTGCCCCGTGGCGCCGCCACTTCCCCACCGCCTTCGGCCTGCTCGCACTGGCCCTCGTCATCATCGCCCTCGCCCGCCCATACAGCGGTTACACCGACAGAAAAGACATCAGCATGGGCCGCAACATCATGCTTGCCATCGACGTCTCCCGCTCCATGGAAACGCGGGACGTCTCCCCCTCCCGCCTCGAACAGGCCCGCACTGCCGCCTATGAACTGATGGACGCCCTGCCGGACGACAACTTCGGCCTCATCGTCTTCTCCGGAGATGCACAGCTCGCCGTCCCCCTCACCCACGACCACAACGCACTGCGCGAATCCATCGAACAAATCAACCGCAGCTGGGCCTCCTATGGAGGAACCAACCTCAACAACGTCCTCTCCTGCGCGCTGGACACCTTCAAACAGCACTCGCCGGACACCACCAACGCCCTCATCATCCTCAGCGATGGGGAAGACACCGTCGGCAACTCCCTCTCCCTCGTCGAACGGGCGCGCAAAGAACACCTCATCGTCATCACTGTCGGCATCGGCACCAAAACCGGAGACGTCATCCCCGACACCCAGGATCGCACCGGACTCTACCGCGACAACAACGGGCAAAACGTCATCAGCAAACTCAACGACGAATCACTCATCAAACTCGCCAAATCGACCGACGGCCAATACTATGCCATCAACTCCGGCAACGCCCTCGCCTCCTTCGTCCGCTCCGCCACCTCCAAACTTGAAGCAGAAGAACAAAGCGACCAAACCACCAAAATACCGAACGACCAATACACCCTCTTCGCCATCCCGGCCCTCATCTTCATCCTCCTCGCCATCGTCATCGGCACCGAATGGCGCTCATGGAAAAGAAAAACCGCCCTCCTGCTCCTCTTCCTCCTCGGCGCGCCTCCCGCAAAAGCCGAAAACCGCACGGAACAACTCCTGAAAGCCCTTCAAAACGAACAATACGAAGACGTCATCCGGCAACTATCCGACGGCCCCGAAGAAGCAAACCCGGAACGCCAAAGCCGCCTTCAATTCGCCAAAGGCTATGCCGAACTCAAAAAAAACGAACCGGACCTGGCAAAAGAAAGCTTCTCGAAAGCCCTTTTGAGCAATGAACCCTCCATCCAGGCCGCCTCACTGTACAACATCGGAAACATCAACATTGAACAGCAATTTCAAACCCTGCGGAAACTGTACACCCCTGCACCCGGCACCAGCGGACAGCCTTCTGCCCCGGCCCAGCCCGACATCACCCAACTGAAAAACATCAAACAACAACTGGAACAGGACACGCAAAGCTACAAAGACGCCCTGCAAATCCAGCCCGAATTTCCTGCCTGCCGCAACAACCTGAACAAAACGGAAACCTTCATCCGCAAACTTGATCAGGAAATCAAACGCCTCGAAGAAGAAAAGAAAAAACAGGAAGAGCAACAAAACCAGCAACAGCAGCAAAATCAACAGAATCAAAAGAAGGACGACAACAAAAACGATCAGAACAAACAGGATCAGAACTCCGGAGACAACAACAAAAACGACCAGAACAAACAGGATCAGAACTCCGGAGACAACAACAAGAACGACCAGAACAAACAGGATCAAAACTCCGGAGACAACAACAAGAACGACCAGAACAAACAGGATCAGAACTCCGGAGACAACAACAAAAACGACCAGAACAAACAGGATCAGAATTCCGGAGACAACGACAAAAACGATCAGAACAAACAGGATCAGAACTCCGGAAACAACGACAAAAACGACCAAAACAAGCAGGATCAGAAACCCGGAGACAACGACAAAAACGATCAAAACAAGCAGGATCAGAAACCCGGAGACAACGACAAAAACGACCAAAACAAACAGAACCGGAACGCCGGAGAACAGGGACAGCCCGAACCTGAACAGCAGCAACAGCCGGACAAACGCCCCGAACAGGGCGGCCAACAACAAATTCCTCCCCCGGAAGCGGAACTGGCACCCTCCAAAGAAGCCAAAGAAGCAGGAGAAAAACACCGCGCCGCACAAATACTCCGCATGCACACCAACGAAGTCAAAGGCGCACCCTATCCCACCTTCAAACGCCCCATCGCCCCTCCGACCAAAGACTATTAAACCTCCTTCACACCATGAACCAGCAACATTCATCCACCATCCGCACACTGTTCCTGTTCATCGGCCTCTTCCTGACGTCATGGACCCGTGCCGACATCACCGCACAGTGGAGTTCAGACGTCGTCATCCCCGGAGAACAGACCTATCTGCTGCTCATCGAATCGGACGGCACGCCCATCGGCTTGAGCAAAGCCCCTTATGTTTCCGGCATGACCCTTGAAGCACAGGGATCCGGCAGAATCAACCAGCCGAACAACCCCAACGGCTACGCCAGCCTCATGGTGATCGGAGCACGCGCCGACAAACCCGGCAGCATCACCATCCCGCCTCTGGAAGTACAAACGCAATCCGGCAAAACGGTCACCGTCGCCGTACCTCCGCTCACGGTATGCCCCTTCGATCAGGTGCAATGGAAAGATGATCCCATTCCATACGGCATCCTTTGGTATGCGCGCAACAAGGAACCCTACGTCATGCAACCGCTTGATGTCGTATTGAAACTGTACATACCCCGCCAAATTCAGGATTGGAAACTGCCCCCCCTTCAGGGAACGGGACTCTCCGTCTCGCGCTTCAGCCAGGTCATGCTCGACTTCATGCCTGCACCTGTCGCACAGACAAGCAAAGGTATCTGGCGCGCGCTCACATGGCATGGCACCATCACGCCGCTGCGCGAAGGAGACACCTCCATCAAAGGCTCGATCATCATGTACGTGCCCACGGAAACAAACCGTCCGTCTTTCATCATGCAAACATTGCAGCCCTATGAGCTGCCCCTCTCGGGCCTATCGCTGCGTGCCCTTCCCCTCCCGCTGAATGCCCCTGCGGGCTACGCCAATGCCGTCGGAGAATTCTCCATCAAGGCGGACACCGATGCCCGCGACCTCTCGGCCAATGAACTCGTCTCCGTCCGCATCACCGTCTCGGGCCAGGGAAACCTCGACCAGCTCACCTGCCCGGACATCTCCGACCCCGCCCAGTGGAAACTCAACCCGCCGAACAAAATCGAAAACCGGGATGCCATGGGCAACCTCCAAAGCGTCACCTTCCAGCTCAACATCAGACCAACTGAAGAAGTACCGGGCATACCTGCCTTCACCATGTCCTACTTCGACCCGCAGGCGCGTGAATACAAAACCATCGGCACCCGGCCCATCGCCCTGCCGTGGAAAGCCTCGGCAGACACCATGAGCGGCCCCGCAGGCTCCGGCAGCACCGCTCCGCCGCCCGCAGGTGCCGTCCCCGTCGAAGAACTCGTCGACATCTACGACCTCCCGCCCGCCGAAACCATCCGCGAACGCATCAGCATCCCGAACTACTGGCTCTGGATCTGCTACATCCCCACGCTCGCCCTCCTCGCCTACCTCGGCACACGCACATGGCTCCGCTGGCGCAACACCTCCATCGCCCAGCGGCAGCGACTCGCCGAACTCAAAAACATCTCCTCCATCCGGGACTCCGTACCCTTCCTGCGCGCCCTCGGCGCCTACATCGAGGCCCACATCCCCCGCGACAGGATGAACGACAGCCTCGAACAAATCCTGAAACAGAGGGACGAAGAAGCATTCAAGCCTGACACCCACGCCACGGCCCTCTCCCACGACCAGCGCAACGGCATGCTCCACGCCGTCAAAACCGCCGTCCGCAGCATGGCCGCCCTCGCCCTCATGGCCCTTGCGGCTCTCGACAGCATCTCGCAGGCGCAGGACTCCCCGGCAGACAAATCCTACAAGGCCGGACAATACAGCCAGGCCATCTCGCAATACGAACAGGCTCTCCGCGAAATTGACGGCACCGGCGCCAACCCCGCACGCTTCCACTACGGCATCGGCAACGCCAACTACCGCCTGAACAAACCCGGCCACGCCGCCCTCGCCTATGCCCGGGCGCTGGAACACAACCCCGCCCTCAAGGAAGCCGCGGCCAACCTTGCCTTCATCCAGCGCAAAGAAGGAGCCATCACGCCCAACCTCAGCGCACAGGAAGAATGGATCACATGGATGCCCTACCGCTCCCTGCTCCCCATCGCCATCGTCTCCGGCGCCATCCTCACGGCAGGCATCTCCCTGCTCATGCTCACGCGCCGCCGAAAAGCGCTCACCGTCACCGTCTCCACCCTTGCCGGGCTCGTCCTCGTCCTCAGCCTTGCCAACTACATCTACTATCCCCACCTGCCGGACACCCTCACAGCTGCGGAACGCTACTACGTCCTCGAAGCGACGCCCGCCCGCACCTCGGCCGACCCGTCCGGCTCCCCCGTCATCCAGCTCACGCCGTCCACCCCCCTCATCGTACTCGCGAAACGGGGAGCATGGACCTACATCGAAACCTTCACCGGAACCCGAGGCTGGGTCGCCACCAAAGACATCGCCTCCGTCGCCCCCTGATCCGGCGCAGCCATCTCTTCATCCAAACCATCCATGCAATCGTTCATCCTCGGTGCCGGACTCGGCACCCGCCTCATGCCGCTCACATCGCTCCTGCCGAAGCCGCTCATCCCCGTCTTCCAGCAGCCCATGGCCGAACTCCTGCTCGACTACCACTACGAAGCGGGAATCCGCGAATTCATCATCAACACCTCGCACCTCGCTCTGTGCTGGGATCGCGCCTTCCCCGAGCATGAATGGCGCGGCTGCCCCATCCGCTTCAGCTACGAACTCACCCCGCTGGACTCCGGCGGCGGCATCCGCAAAATCCTGCCCCTCATCGACAAGGACTCCCCCCTGCTCGTCCAGAACGGCGACATCCTCACCGACCTCCCCCTGCAGCAGCTCATCGCCGCACACAAAGCCTCGGGAGCCATGGTCACCCTCGCCCTCCGCAGCAAAGACGGCAACCGCAACGTAGGATTCGACGAAACGGCCGGCCGCGTCACCGACATGCGCCACCTCCTTGGCAAAGACAAAGGCACCTGCCAATTCGCCGGAATCTACATCATGGAACCGGCCATTGCCGACCTCTTCCCAGATGAAGAAACCTGCTCCATCGTCCCCGTCTGGATCGAACTCATCCGCCGGGGACAAATAGCCGGAGTCCTCTTCGATGAAGCCCGCTGGTACGAACCAGGCACCCCAGCCGCCTACCTCGACATGATGCTCGACCTTCCGAAAGGCGATCGCAACCGCATCCACCCCTCGGTGCAAATCGATTCAACCGCCATTGTCTGCCCTCAGACCGTCATCGGAGAAAATGCAAGCGTCCCCGAAGACACCACACTCACAGAATGCCTCGTCTGGCCGAACACCCCCGTACCGCCCGGCAACCACAGCCGCCGCATCTTCACCCCGCACTTCTCCGCCGACGCCTGATCCATACCGCCACGAGCCCCCCTGTCAAGCAGCCTCTGCGGCGTATGGCGCACCCTGCGGCGCCTGAGAACCCCT
This sequence comes from Neoakkermansia glycaniphila, assembly GCF_900097105.1. GTDB lineage: Bacteria > Verrucomicrobiota > Verrucomicrobiia > Verrucomicrobiales > Akkermansiaceae > Akkermansia > Akkermansia glycaniphila. The sequence goes on from NZ_LT629973.1 coordinate 939,716, forward strand.
TTCTCCTTGCAAACCGTCCCCACCTCCGCTATACTCCCCTCCACATGGACACACACGCTGATTCTGATCTCTCGGCGCTCGACACGGCTGCATTGAAGAGCCGTCTTTCCGAGCTCGGGAGCTATCTTTGACCTCGCTACACTCGAACAGAAAGTAGCCCACCTCGATGAACGCATGAGCGCACCGGACTTCTGGGACAACCCCACCGAAGCCCGCGCCCTGATGAACGAAATCAACCCCATGAAACGCCGCCTCGAACAGATGCGCGCGCTCGAAACCGGCCTTGAAGACCTCGAAATCCTCATCGAAATGGCTCAGGAAGAAGACGACCATGCCATGGCCGTCGAAACCGTCAAGGAATACCACGCATGGGTCAAAAAACTTGAAGAATTCGAACTCATCACCCTGCTGAACAGCCCTCACGACTCCGCCGGATGCTACATCACCATCCACGCGGGCGCAGGCGGCACCGAAGCCTGCGACTGGGCAAGCATGCTCATGCGCATGTACATGCGCTGGTGTGAACGCAAAGGCTACACCATGGAAATCATGGAAAGCACCGACGGCGACGACGCAGGCATCCGCTCCGTCACCATCAAAATCGAAGGCGAATACGCATACGGCTACCTCAAAAACGAACGCGGCATCCACCGCCTCGTCCGCATCTCGCCCTTCGACTCCGCCGGCAAACGCCACACCTCCTTCGCCTCCCTCGACGCCACGCCGGACATCTCCGACACCGTCGCCATCGAAGTCCTCGACCGCGACGTCAAAATGGACACCTACCGCGCAGGCGGCAAAGGCGGACAAAACGTCAACAAAGTCGAAACCGCCGTCCGCCTCACCCACCTTCCGACCGGACTCATCGTCGCCTGCCAAACCCAGCGCAGCCAGCTCCGCAACCGTGAAGAAGCCATGAACATGCTCAAGGCCAAGCTCATCCAGCTTGAAGAAGACCGCAAGCGTGCCGAAGCCGACCGCCAATACAGCGAAAAAGGCGACATCGGCTGGGGCAACCAAATCCGCTCCTACGTCTTCCAGCCCTACCAAATGGCAAAAGACCTCCGCACGGGAATCGAATCCGGCAACATACAGGACGTCATGGACGGCAACCTTGATCCCTACATCGAAGGCATGCTTCGCCGCAACGTAGCCAAATAAAACCATGCTTGAAATAGACGTCCTCACCCTGTTCCCCGACATGGTACTGGGACCGCTCTCCCAAAGCATCCTCGGCCGCGCCGGGGATGCGGGCATCGTCTCCGTCCGCGCCCACAACCTCCGCGACTGGGCGTACGACAAACACCGCCGCACGGACGACTACCTCTGCGGCGGCGGCCAGGGCATGCTCATGAAATGCGAACCCGTCTTCGCCGCCGTCGAACAACTGCGCCGCGAAAACACCCGCATCATCCTCATGACCCCGCAGGGCCGCACCTTCAACCAAAGCATCGCCCGCGAACTTGCAGACCACAGCGGCCACTACATCATCCTCTGCGGCCACTACGAAGGCGTCGACCAGCGCATCATCGACACCCTCGTCGACATCGAACTCTCCATCGGCGACTACATCCTCACCAACGGTGCCATCGCTGCCGTCATCGTCATTGATGCCATCACCCGCCTCATCCCCGGCACCCTCGGCGACGAACGCTCATCCGAAGAAGAATCCTTCGCCGACGGCCTCCTCGAAGCCCCGGCCTACACCAAGCCCAACGAATACCGGGGCATGCAGGTACCCGAAATCCTCCTCTCCGGCAACCACAAAGCCATTGCCGACTGGAAACGCGAACAGGCAATCATCCGCACGCAAACCAACCGTCCCGACCTCCACGAAGCATGGCTCCGGCGGCAGGAATCAAGCACTCCTAGTGCCCCTTTGTGACGCGAATCATGATTTCTTATAGCGGAAAAGTATCGTACCGTCTTTTGCCTTTTCCAATAGCAGCCCCTTCGAGGGAATTTTTTTCTGCAAGGCATCGACATTTCCTTTCGCATACCCAATGCGTGACAATTTGACAATCCTGAAATTCTCCGTGAACGGGATCGTCTGCCTGTTGCCGACACTCTTGCCCGAAACGGTCAGAACATCGCCGTCGCGCTTCCATCCTTCATACACCAGCGTCGCCATATTGATGGAAGACGCCTTGCCGCCCTCCTCCAACCGAAACCCCTGCACCTTGCCGGGCTGCCCCGGAACAGGCATCACCCAGCTCCCCGTCAAATCACTCTGGTGTGAAGACGAACAGGCAACAAACAGCAACGACGACAGCGCAACAACATACTTTTTCATCACGAATACCTCTATTTTGAACAAACCCGGACGATACAGCCGAATACCGACTCTTCTCCGGAACGTGTTCCCTGTTTCTACACCTTTCACATCAGCATGCAAGCACGAATTGCGGCAAGAACAGGCAAACACACGCATCTCCTTCAAAAAAATTGAACAAAAACCGCAGCTCCCGCCTCATAATGATATCCAGCCTGTAGAATCTCACGGCTCGGACACCATCATCATATCGACACACACATGGACCAATCATCCAGCGACGACAACGGCAGCATTCCCCTAAGTAGCAGCAAAACAAACGCATCCCGACCACGCGAAGGCATGACCACCTCTCCCTGTGAGAACACGGCCATGCCTTTTTCGTGCCCCGAACCATGGCACGCAAAAAGCACAGAAACCGTCTGCGCCACCCTCGCCACCACCCGGAACGGCCTCAGCGATGCCGAAGCGGAACAACGGCTCCGCCTCTGCGGCCGCAACGAACTCCGTGCCAAAGAACCGAAAACCACCCTCCGAATGATCCGGGAACACATGGCCGATCCCATGATCCTCATCCTCATCGGAGCAGCCATCCTCTCGGCATGCCTCGACGAATGGACGGAAGGCTTCGTCATCCTCGCCATCGTCATCCTCAACACCATCATCGGCATCGTTCAGGAAAAAAAAGCGGAATCGGCTCTTGAAGCCCTCCGCAGCATGAACACCCCCCATGCCAAAGCGCTTCGCCAAGGAGAGGAAAGCATCATCCCCTCCTCCATGCTCGTCCCCGGCGACATCGTCTTCCTTGAAGACGGCTCCATGGTACCCGCGGACATCCGACTCATCGAATCATCCAACCTCCAGATACAGGAAGCTTCCCTCACAGGAGAATCCCTCCCCTCCAGCAAAAACGCCATTGCCGAACTCCCGGAAAACTGCCCCCTCGGCGACCGGAAAAACATGGCCTACGCCTCCTCCATCGTCACCTACGGCCGTGGCACCGGCATCGTCACCGCCACCGGCATGCACACCGAAGTAGGCAGCATCGCCGGAATGCTCGAAAACCAGGACGAGCTGGACACCCCGCTCAAACGCAAACTCAACGCCGTCGGCAAAACCCTCACCATCGTCGGCATCATCGTCTGCATCCTCATCTTCGCGCTCGGCTTCCTCTACCAGCGCCCCCTCGTCCCGCAGCTCATGATCGCCATCTCGCTGGCCATCTCCATCATCCCGGAAGGCTTACCCGCCACCGCCACCATCGTCATGGCCCTGGGTGTTCAGCGCATGGCGAAACGCAACGCCCTCGTCCGCAAACTCCCCGCCGTCGAAACCCTCGGCAATGCCACCGTCATCTGCAGCGACAAAACGGGCACCCTCACCCTCAACAGGATGACCGTCACCCACCTCGCCGCCGGGCAAGGCCTCACCCTAGGCTCCGTCGTCCCGCTTGCGAAAGCGGTCGAAGCCCCCGATTCCTACACCCGCCTCATCCATGCGGCAGCCTTGTGCAACAACGCCTCCCTCGACCCCGACCGCGCAGGCGAAATCATTGGAGACCCCACCGAAGGAGCCCTCATCCACCTCGCCGCCGCCTTCGGCATCAACCAGGCGCAACTGGAAACCGCACACCCCCGCCTCCTCGAACACCCCTTCGACTCCGACAGAAAACGGATGTCCACCGTCAACCTCACCGACGGGCAGCATATCCTCTACACCAAAGGAGCCCCCGACTCCATCCTCGCGCAATGCACCAGCATCTTCGACGGCACCGAAATACGCCCCATCACGCAGGAAGACAGGGAACGCATCGCCGCCATTGCCGACTCCATGTCGGAACAGGCCCTGCGCGTCCTCGGCTTCGCTGTCAGGGAAATCGATACCCTGCCTGCCTCCGGCGATGAAAACCTCGAACACGGCCTCACCTTCGTCGGCCTCGCGGGCATGATCGACCCTCCGCGCAAAGAAGTCGCCGAATCCGTCCGCATCTGCCGCGAAGCCGGCATCCGCACCGTCATGATCACCGGAGACCACCGCAACACCGCCCGCGCCATCGCGCAGGAACTCGGCATCTGGCACCCCGGAGGCACCATCGTCACCGGAGAAGAACTCTCCCGCATGACCCCCGCCCAACTCGACGCCGCCGTCAAAACAACCACCGTCTTCGCCCGCGTCTCCCCGGCGGACAAACTCGACATCATCCAATCGCTCAAACGAAACGGCGAAATCGCCGCCATGACCGGAGACGGCGTCAACGACTCCCCCGCCCTCAAAGCGGCAGACATCGGCGTCGCCATGGGCATCACCGGAACCGACGTCGCCAAAGGTGCCTCCGACATGATCCTCCTCGACGACAGCTTCACCACCATCGCCCAAGCCATCAAGGAAGGTCGCCGTGTCTACCGGAACATCCAGAAAGTCATCCAGTTCCTCCTCGTCGGCAACATCGCGGAAATCGCCACCCTCTTCATCGCCACCCTCCTCAACTGGCAATCCCCCCTCCTCGGCGTCCACATCCTCTGGGTCAACCTCGCCACCGCCACCCTGCCCGCCCTCGCCCTCGGCGTAGACCCGGCGGACAGGCACATCATGAAATACAAACCCGTCAAATCGGGAACCCTCTTCGAGCGCGACCTCATCACCCGCGTCGTCTCGCAGGGCCTCTTCGTCGCCGCCATGACCCTCGCCGCCTACTGGTACGGCAACCGCGCAGGCGGCCACGCCACCGGCCAGACCATGGCCTTCTCCGTCCTCGCCCTCTCGCAAATGCTCCGATCCTTCAACCAGCGCTCCAACACCTCCCCCATCTGGGTACGGGCCGAAGGCCACAACCCGTGGCTCTGGGTCGCCTTCGCCGTCTCGGCAGCTCTAATGGCCTGCCTCCTCTTCATCCCCTCGCTCCAGCAAGCCTTCCGGCTCACCTGGCTCAGCGGCACGGAATGGGCCATCGTCGCAGGCGTCTCCTTCCTCTCCATCGTCCAGATGGAAATCGCGAAACTCGTTCGGAAACTGCGGAACCCCGATGCCGCCACGGCCTCATCACCGCATACGCAGCAAGGCTGAGCACCGCACGTATCACGCGGCATCTCCTCCCGGGCATCCCACGGCTCTCCCTGGGTGCCCGGAAAATCATTCGCCCCCATGCCGCCTACAATCACCGCATACCGCGCCTCGCGGAACACCGGATCCATCCCCCCGTCAACACGAACACCGCCACAACCGGAAACGCCCGGCTCAAACACACATCCAGCCCTCAACCGAAACGGGCAAACCCGCGCAACGCATTCAACGAAGCAAGAATCGACACCCCCACATCCGCAAACACAGCTTCCCACGTCGTCGCCACTCCGAGCACCCCCATCGCCAGCACAACACCCTTCACCCCGGCAATCAACCATATATTCTGCCGTACCAGCCGCCGGGCATGCTGCGCCAACCCGAACGCTATCGGCAGCTTCGACAAATCATTCGCCATCAGCACCACATCGGCCGCCTCCATCGCCACATCCGAACCGAGGCCTCCCATGGCGATACCGATATCCGCCCGAGTCAGCACCGGCGCATCATTCATCCCGTCACCCACGAAAGCCACATACCCCTTACCGCCAAGCCTTCTCTGAAACAACTCCAGACAAGAAACCTTCGCATCCGGCAACAAATTCGTATGGAACGTCGGAATCCTTAAACGGCGCGCCACATACTGGCCGGCAACCACAGTATCGCCTGTCAGCACAGCCAACTCGCACCCGGCACCCCTCAAAAAATCAACCACCGCAGGCGCAGCCCCCCTCATCCGGTCCGCCAGCTTGATACGCCCGGCATACACCCCATCCACAGCAAGCTCCACAACCACAGAACCGTCCTCCTTATCATCGGCCTGCAACACCACCCCTGCCTCCTGCAGCCACGACGCCTTGCCCACCATCACAAAACGCCCCTTCAGCATGCCGCATACCCCCTTGCCCGCCACCACCTTGCCATCCTCCACCCGCTCCAGCTCCCGAGAGCCACTCCAAGCCCGCACGATCGACCGCGCGATAGGATGAGGCGACACGGCCTCCAAAGAAGCCGCAACAAACAAAATATCCTTCCTCGAAAACGGCGGCCAAGCCCTCACCTCCGACACCTCAAAATCTCCCTCCGTCAGAGTTCCCGTCTTATCGAAAGCCACCATCCGCACCCGGTTCAACGCATCTACAAACGCACTCCCCTTGAACAGAATCCCCAGCCGCGACGCCCGGCCGATGGCCGCACAAAACGTCAGAGGAATCGACAGCACCAGCGCGCACGGACAGGAAATCACCAGCAGAATAACCCCGCGCCGCAGCCCCTCCGCCCAGGACACATCGCCCAACAGGGGAAACAGCACCGCCAGCAGGCAAGCTGCCGCCACCACGCACGGCGTATACCATGAGGAAATCCTCGTAATCAAATTCTCCAGCTTCGTCTTGCGCTCCGCCGAAGCCTGCACGATCTCCAGCACCCGCGCAGCCGTCGAATCCTCCCACCTCTTACGCACCCGCACCGCAAGCACCCCCGAAAGATTCACACAGCCGGAAAGCACCTCATCCCCTACCGAAACTTCACGGGGCAACGACTCCCCCGTCAACGAACTCGTATCCAGAGAAGACACCCCCTCCAGCACCACGCCATCCACCGGCACACGCTCTCCCGGATGCACCAACAGGCAATCTCCCGGCACCGCCTCGGCGGCAGGCACCTCGCGCGTATGGCCCTCCGCATCGCGCACACGGGCCGTATCCGGCCTCAACTGCATCAAAGATGAAATCGACTGCTTCGACTTCGCCACCGAACGCTCCTGCAAATGCTCGCCGACCAGATAAAACAGCATAATCGCCACCCCCTCCGCATACTCGCCCAGATAAAACGCCCCAAGCGAAGCCACCGTCATCAGGAAATTCTCATCGAACACCCTGCCCCGCAAAACATTCCTCGCGGCAGCAGCCATCACATGCCCTCCGGCCACCACATAAGCCGCCGCATAGCAGGCAACCCCTTCCCAACCCTCGCCGAACATCCACCCGGCAAACGCCAAACCGGCGGCAACCGCAAACCGCACCGCCATCAGCCAATCCTGCCTGCGCAAATCATGCCCGGCCATGGAATCGCCGGCCCGAAAAACCTGCCCGCAGCCCTCTCCATCATTGCATCCGCACGTCTTCATCATCTCATTCATGCAAATGTTCCAAACCCATCTCGAGAATCATACGCACATGATCGTCCGCCAGCGCGTAAAACACATTCTTCCCCTTCCGCTGCGCCCGAACCAGCTTCTCCCGCTTCAAAATATTCAACTGATGAGAAATCGCCGGCCGGGTCATCCCCAGAATATCCGCCAAATCGCTCACGCACCACACTGCTCCTTCGAGCGCACACAACACCTTCAACCTCGTACTATCGCCGAACACCTTGAAAAAATCGGACAACTCGTACAAATCCTCATCGGGCAGCATCCCGGCGCGAGCCCGCTGCACCTCCTCGCCATGCTTCAACAAACCTGCATCGATAGAAATAGATCTCATATTGATTAAACGATTGCTTAATCGATAAATTATCACAAAGAGTAAAAACCGTCAAGAAAAACCCAGCGAAAAATGACACCATCAACTCCCACCCGCAAGCCGCCAATAACCTGCAAAAAAAACGGTGCCATTCCACTGAATGACACCGTGCGATTTTTCGGCCCTCACGCCGCTTGCGGAAAGCCACTTAGGACTTGTAACGCAAACGCTTCTTGTGACGGTTCTGGCGCATGCGCTTGGAGCGCTTGTGCTTGTTGATTTTGGTCTTACGACGTTTTTTCAGCGATCCCATATTTGTATGTTTTCGTTATGTGTTCTCTTAGGAGAATGTTCCGGCCTAGTACACCAGCTTATTCAGCGAGTACTCGATGATACCTTCCGCGCCGAGGGCCTTCAGTTGGGGAATCATGTCGCGGGCGACGGATTCGTCAATCACGGTTTCGACGGCCACCCAGCCATCGTCCGAAAGCGGAGAAACCGTCGGGCGGCGCAGGGAGGGAAGAGTTTCGACGAGAGTGGTCAGAGACTCCTTCGGGAGATTCATCTTCAGCCCCACCTTGCCGCGGGCCTCGAGCGCGCCGCGCAGCATCATCACGATATTGGTAAGCTTCTCGCGCTTCCAGTCGTCCTGCATCGCCTTCTTATTGGCGATGAACTGCGGGTAGGAAGTCATCAGCGTATCCACAATGCGCAGCTTGTTGGCGCGGATGGAACTGCCCGTCTCGGTAATATCCACAATGGCATCCACCAGATCCGGCACCTTCACTTCCGTCGCACCCCACGAAAACTCCACATCGGCCTTCACGCCCTTTTCAGCCAGCCAGCGCTCGGTAATACCCACGCCTTCCGTGGCAATGCGCTTGCCCTCGAGATCCTCAGCCGTACGGATGGGGGAATCTTCCGGCACCACGAGCACCCAGCGCGTCGGCTTCGAGGTCGCCTTGGAATACTGAAGATCCGTCAACACGTCCACATCGGCGCGGTTTTCGTAAATCCAGTCCTTACCGGTAATCCCACAGTCGATAAAGCCTTGATGCACGTAGCGGCCGATCTCCTGAGCGCGAATAAGGTACAACTCCAGAGAGTCGTCATCGGAGGTAGGCTTGTAGCTACGGCTTGATACGTAAATATTGAAGCCTGCCTTGCGGAACAATTCAACGGTAGCATCCTGAAGGCTACCCTTGGGCAATGCGAGTTTCAGCTTGTTTGACATGACAGAAGGGAGATAAAACTACCATTCGGCCCCATTGTCAAGGCGAAAGAAGGCCATCGAAGCAAATCCCGCATACGGGAACGCTCCATGGCCCTCCTTTCCTTCAACCGGTTCGCTGCACACAAACCGCTCATTCCGCATACTTCTCCTGTTGATAAACGGGAGCCTTGATAATATCCATCACCTCCTTGCCCGGAACCGTACGCTTGGACGACGCAGGCAACTCCTTGGAAGAGAACAGCGGGAAAGAGGGATCAGCCTCCAGCGCACCGCCTGTCGCGATGGAATGCATACCACGGGCAGCATTCAACTCAGCGCGCACATGCTTGGAAGGAGTACCGTCGCCCGTAAAATCGTTCTTGGAAGCCTGCAGCCACTGACCGTCGGACTGGAGGGAGAACACGGGGCCGTACGTCGCCTTGCGCACATGCTTCGTCGACTCGTAGTTGCGGCGAAAATCCTCCACAAAACTCACCGCATACCCGAGCCCCTTCGGATCGGCATAGGTACGCCAGCAGGAAATCAACTCCCACTTCTTCGCCTTGTCATTATACACATAGCCGGAAAGCTGCCGCGTACCGGGGCCGTCTTCCTTATCCACCACGAGGAACTTAAGCACATCGCCCACCTTCCAGTCGAAATCGCGCATACTATTGCCGCCCGTACCTTCTCCGCCGAAACGGCGCGTACGCACACCGTCGCCCTTCTTGATCAAAAGCGCACGCTGGTCTTCGGGCACCACATGAGGATTATCACCCTGCGGCACCGGATCCCAAATCGAAAAAATCACCACGGGAGAACCATCCGCCACTTCCTGAAAACCGATATAGCCGTTATGGAAATTGGCCGCGCAGAAATACGTACCGGGCGCACTCTCGTTAGCCTGGGCTTCAACGTAAATCGCCTTCGTCTTGTCCGCAATCGGCATGTGATGCATGTGCACGGAACGGCACTGGCGCTTCACGAGTTCTTCGGGAGAAGGCCCTTCCGCATGGAGAAGGGTACTGCATGTAATGGCCGCGGAAGCGGCGAACAGAATGGATGACAGATTCATAAATGAAATAGATTGGTAGGAATACGGCATGAACCGCCCTAATCTTCCAAAAAAGACAATCTTATTTTCCCCAGCGCTTCAAAACGCCTCCGTAGGAATCAATACGCCGGTCACGGAAAAACGGCCAAATACGGCGATGGTCCTCCAATGCCGCCAGATCCAGATCCGCATACAAAACCGTCTCCTCCGAAACGGAAGCCTTCGCCACAATCTGCCCGCAGTAATCGGACACGAACGACTGCCCCCAGAACTCCGTCTCGCCCTCCGTCCCCACGCGATTCACACTGCACACATAACAGCCGTTCGCCACGCCGTGGCCGCGCTGCACCGTCTCCCACGCGCAATGCTGCGCCGTACCGAGTGCCGGCTTCTCCTCAGGAAGCCAGCCGATCGCCGTCGGATAGAAAAGAATCTCCGCACCCTCCATCGCCGTCAGCCGTGCAGCCTCCGGATACCACTGGTCCCAGCAGATCAGCACCCCGATGCGACCGAACCGCGTCTCGAAACACTTATACCCCAAATCTCCGGGAGTAAAATAAAACTTCTCCTCAAAACCGGGATCCTGCGGAATATGCATCTTGCGGTACAGACCCAGGAACGCACCGTCCGCATCCACCACCCACGCCGTATTGTGGTACAGCCCCGTGGCACGCTTCTCGAAACCGGCAGCCACAATCACCACGCCCAGCTCCCGGGCCAAAGCCTGATGGGAGGCCGTCAACTCGCCGGGCAACGATTCCGCCGCATCGAACTCCCCGCAATCCTGCGTACGGCAGAAATAAAGCGTCGTAAAAAGCTCCTGCGTACAGACAATCTGCGCCCCGTTGGCCGCCGCTTCGCGAATGGCCTCCTCCGTGCGTTTCTTATTCGTCGCAATATCTGCAGACACATTTTGTTGAATCAGCGCAATCCTTGGCATGAACGAGAATTACCGACAGACAGTCCAAAAGTCAAGAACAAGCTTATCCGGCTTCTCTTCCGGCAACACAATCCAAACAAAGACAATCATCACACAGGAAATGCTTGACACATTTTCAGGAATCGTTACAATGCCCTCCCGATCAGTCAAACCTTGACAAAATCGGTAATGGGTGGATTTTACCCCAAATTTTGCATGCCATGACAAAACCGAAGCAAAACTCCTCATCTTCTGCGGCAAAACCCGCCAAACCGGCTCAAAAAACCGAAGCGGAACCTACAGGCAAGAAAACAGATACCAAGGCAGCGGCTTCAAAACCGGTCGCCAAAAAAGCGGCTCCCGCTGGCGATGCGAAAAAAGCCCCGGCGGCCAAACAATCGGTCCCCGCTCCCGCCAAAAAGGCTTCCGCCCCGAAAGCAGCCAAGGCTCCGGCGAAACCCGAACCCGAAGCGGAACCAAAGGCCGACCGCGCCAAAACAACCAAATCCCCCAAAGTATCCGCACGGGAACTTCAGGAATTCTTCCCGGACGACATCACCCTCAAAACCGCCTTCAAACAGCTCGTCACCATCGCCAAGAAAAAAGGCGGCTACGTGACCGACGACGACATCTTCGACGCGCTGCCCGACGACGGTTACGACCCGCAGGACGGCGAAATCATATTTGAACGCCTGCACTCCCTCGGCATCGAAGTACGCGACGACGCCCCCGTCGCACCCACCCCCCTTCAGCTCTCCGGACTTCCCGGCGGTAAAAAAGCCAAAAAGGGTCACAAGGTAGAACCGGTCCGCGGCATCGTCGACACCCCCGGCGTACAGGAAAAAATCCGCGAACTCATCCTCCTGGCCAACGAACAGGGCTACCTCACCTACGACGACATCAACGACGTCCTGCCCAACGACATGATCGACCCTCAGGACTACGAGGAAATCATGGAACGCCTGCGCAGCATGCAGTTCGACATCATCGACGCCTCGGACGTGGACAGCTACAGCGACCGCCAGCGCCTCTCCGACATCGAGGAAGAAGACGAAACCGAGAAGATGGAAGCCAAGCTCGACATCCTCGACGACCCGGTTCGCATGTACCTCAAGCAAATGGGCCAGAAAGACCTCCTGTCCAGGCAGGAAGAAGTCGCCATCTCCCTGCGCATCGAAAAAGCCGAAGACGAACTCCAGAAGCACATCCACCGCTTCGGCACCGTCTACTCCTACTACCTCGACTTCGCAGACAAAGTCATCCGCAACGAAGAACGCTTCGACCGCATCGTCATCGACAAAAACATCGACCGCCGCGACAAATACCTCAAGGAAGTCCACCGCCTCATGGGCCGCGTCATCGAAGCACATGAAGACGCCCAAAGCGCCTACGTCCGCCTTCACAAGGCACGCAAAAGCGGCAAGGCCGTAACCGCCTACGAAAACTCCTTCAACGAATCCCGCGACGAACTCACCGAACTCTTCAGCCAGTTCTCCTTCAAAAGCAAAATCTTTGAAGACTTCGTCGAAAAACTTCGTGAACTCCGCCTCAAAATCAAAAAACTGACCAAACAGCTCGACAGCAACCCCGACAACAAGGAACATCAGGACGCCTTGCGGGAATACGAAATGCAGGTCTGGATGCCGGTAGACGAATTCTTCGAAACCTACCAGCAAATGAAAGTCAGCGCCAAGGAAGCCCAGCGCGCCAAAAAGGAAATGATCGAAGCCAACCTCCGCCTCGTCATCTCCATTGCGAAAAAATACACGAACCGCGGCCTCGCCTTCCTCGACCTCATTCAGGAAGGCAACATGGGCCTCATGAAAGCCGTGGAAAAATTCGAATACCGCCGCGGCTACAAATTCTCCACCTACGCCACATGGTGGATCAGGCAGGCCATCACCCGCTCCATCGCCGACCAGGCGCGCACCATCCGCATCCCGGTACACATGATCGAAACCATCAACAAGCTCATGCGCGTCCAGAAAAAACTCGTGCAGGACCTTGGCCGCGAACCAACACCGGAAGAAATCTCGGTGGACAGCGGCATGCCGGTGGACCGCGTACGCTCCGTCCTCAAAATGGCGCAGCAGCCCATCTCCATGCAGCAGCCCGTCGGCGACTCGGATGACACCTCCTTCGGCGACTTCCTCGAAGACAAAACTGCCGAAAACCCCATGGAAGGAGCCTCCTTCGCCTCCCTGCGCGAAAAACTGCACGGCGTACTCGACACGCTCAACGAACGTGAACGCGCCGTCATCGAACAGCGCTTCGGCCTCCGCGACGGCAACCCGCGCACCCTCGAAGAAGTCGGTCGCCAATTCAACGTCACTCGCGAACGCATCCGCCAGATCGAAGCCAAGGCTCTTCGCAAACTGCGCCACCCCACGCGCATCAGCCGCATCAAGGGCTTCCTCGACTCCACAGGCGCTTGATCTCAAGCTCCCTGCCCCGGCAAGCGGTCACATTGCCTCTCCTTCAAAACCCGTCCGGTTCACCGGACGGGTTTTATCGCAGCATCCGCCCGAGAAAAATTCAAAAAAGTGAGTTTTTCGAGTGACTTGACCGGATCAATTGTGTAAGATACCCCCGCTATTTATGTTTGTCCCGTACTCTCGCAAAGCTTTCTCGTATGTCGGCTCGGTATTGCTGCTTGCCGCATCCTCGGTGGCCCTTGGAGGGAACACTTCTGACAGTCAGGCACTTGCCCTCACACAGGAAGCGGACACCCTCTATTGCAGCAACCAAATCGCGGCAGCGCAGAAAAAATACGAAGAAGCCCTGAAAATGGCACAACAGGGATCCTCGCCGCAGCTGATCGCCCAAATCAGCGAACGGTACAATCGTTGCGCCCACGTCAGCCCGGCAGCCCTCAACCTCAACGCCAAAACGGCCGCCCACAAACAGGACGACACAGCCGAAGCCATGCAATATCTGGAGGAAGGCCGCCATGCCTATGCCGCCAAGAAATACAGCACAGCCGTCACCCTCTACACGCAGGCCCTCGAAGCCCTGCCCGACGCCCCTGCCACCAAAGACCGCCGTGCCTTCCTCCTCCTCAGCCTTGCCGATGCCGAACTTGCCACAGCCCACGACTACACGGCCGTAGGCCGCTACGACGAAGCCCGGGTCTTCCTGCAAAACGCCCTCCGGCACAACCCTTCCAGCCTTGCCGTTAAAGACGCCCTCAGCAAACTGGAAGACTCCGTACGCAACAACCCCGCCATCACACCGGAACACATCGGCAACATCGCCGAAGTCGACCGCCTGCTCGCCCTTGCCTACGGATACTACGGACTCGGACAATTCGACAAAGCCTACAAAACCTTCCAGGACGTCCTCCGCATCGACTCCTACAACACCGCTGCGCAGCAGGGCATGGAAAAAACATCCAACGCCAAAGCGCGCTACTACACGGCAGCCCGCAACAGTGCACGCTCCAAGGCGCTTGCAGACGTCTCCGCAGCATGGGAGGAACCCATTCCCCCGGACGAACTGCCCGCCGACAACCTCGGCGCCGACATCGGCAGCGACGCCCGCGTACAGGAATCCGACATGGACAAACTTTTGTCCTCCGTCAACATCAGCAAAATCAACCTCGAAGACGCCGACATCAACGAAGCGATGGAAGTCGTCCGCGCGCAAATCCGCCTGTACTCCGAAAACTCGGGCAGCCCCGTCTCAGTCAACATCAACACCAACTTCGGAGCCCCCGGCAGCCCCCTGTACAAGCAGATCATGGATCGGCGCGTCAGCCTCGACCTCACCAACATCTCGCTGAAAAACCTGCTCGATGTCATCTCCGCCAAAACGGGGACGGCATACTACCCCACGACCGCAGGACTCGAATTCACCTACTCCGGCCGGGATGCGGGCCCACTGGAAACACGCACCTTCCGCGTACCGCCGAGCTTCTTCAACGAAGCCCCGACCGACGAAGACGACACCTCCGACGTCTTCTCGACGGAATCCAAAAACTCCGTCTCCATCTCCCGAGTCGACCCGAAACGCTCACTTGCCGCTCACGGCATCACCTTCCCGCCCGGCTCCGCCGTCCAGTACCTGCCCGCTTCATGGTCCCTCACCGTCCGCAACACGCCCACCAACCTGCAGGACATCCAGACAATCGTCTCCTCCCTCGAATCGCCGGATCGCCAAATCGTGCTGAACGTCACCATGATGGAAGTCAACGAAAGCACGCTCAATGAACTCGGCTTCGACTGGCTTGTCGACATCTCCTTCGGCAGCCACACCTTCGGCGGCGGCGGCACACCCCAGAAATCCCCCTCTGCGGACGGCATCATGGACCAGGTACCCGTCCTCGGCACCGTCACCAACAGTGCGCCCGTCGTCTCGGCCGGCTTGCGCAGCGGCGGCCAGGTCTTCCAGACGGACTCCATCGACAAACTCATCGCCGCAGGATCTTCGGCAGGCTTCTCCGGCGCCAGCGCACAACGCGCACCGGCCATCCTTGCAGCGCGAGGCATCTGGTCCGTGGCGGACGTCACCGTCATCATGCACGGCCTGAACCAGAAAAAAGGCACCGACATTCTGGGCAATCCGCAACTCGTCGTCAAACCGGGCGCCGAGCAGACAATCTTCTCGGACATGAAAGTCATGTTCTACCCGGAATCGTACGATCAGCCGCAAATCGCCCAAACGCAAATGCCCTTTGCACGCAACGGCGTGAACATCGGCGGACAGAACTTCGACGTCCGCGGACGCATCAACGTCCCTCTGGTCACACCGGCCTTCCCGAACTCCTTCATCAAATACGGCGGCGACAATGAAAATCCGGGTGACGGCATCGGCACCGCCCTCGTCGTCCACGATGCCGAACTGGATGAAGAAAAAAACATCGTCCGGTTGAGCCTCACCACTTACCAGAACGAATTCGACGGCTTTGTCAACTATGGCACCCCCGTCACGCAGGCAGTCATGAACGACAACGGCGACGTCATCCAAGCCGTCATGACCGAAAACAAAATCCTCAAACCCATCTTCACCAGCAAAATGGCCAACACCAGCGTCTCCATCGTTCCGGGCAATGTTCTCGTACTCGGTGGCGTTCGCAAATCCCGCCTCGTCAAATTCCAGGACAAAATCCCCATCCTTGGCGACGCACCTCTCATCGGCCGATTCTTCCGCTCGGAAGGTGAAGAAAAGGAAACCAAAGTCTTCATCATCTTCGCCAAAGTGGACGTCATTGATCCCACCGGCCGCGACCCGCGCACGGGCGAACGCCCCGGCGCTCTGACAAGCAAATAATTGTTCACGCTATCATGAGCCAGTCTCCCAACAGCGAGGATGCGAACACGCAGTCCTCATCCATTATTCGCCAATTGCAGGAAAACAAGCCCGGTGTCGAAAAATCCCGGGAAGTCGTCATCGATCAAAACGGACAGAAAGTTATTCGCGTCACCAAAAAACGGCGCGTCGCCATGACGGCGGAAGAACAGCAACACAAAAAACGCAGGAACCTGAAAAAATTCAGCATCCTCTCCGTCCTCTCCTTCATCATCCTCCTCGCCGCCTGCTTCCTCTTCTTCATGGTAAGGGCATCAAGCATGAGCTCACCCTCCTATGCTACCGCCAAACAAACCGAACTCTCGCAAGCGTGGGGAGCAGACGTCAAAATCGAAGGACTGAGCATCGAAAACTTCCAATTGCGCATCACCTCGCTCACGGCCACTTTCCCCGAAAACAGCAACATCGAAAAAGTGGAACTGCGCGGCATCCGCGGCGGCATCGGGCTCCGCAGCTACATCAACGGCGTACTGGCTGGCGACATCCTGACGGTCGACTACGCCAAAATAACCCTGCGCGACAATGCAGCAACCATTCGCATCCCCCGCTTCTCGGGCGAACGGATGTGGGAATTCAACCGCGTATCATGCAAAGAATTCATCGTCGGATTCTCTGGCAACAATGCTCCCTTCACCATCAAAACGAGCGCCTACATGTACGAAACCGCATCGGGCAACCACACCCTCTACATCGGCCAGAACAGCGAACTCCCCAGCGAACTCCTTCTGCGCGGCTGGAAAACGCCCATCACCGCACTGAAAGGCTCCGTACAGGTCTCCCAGACGGGACTCTCGCACATCAGCATCTCCGGCGACATCGGACTGAACGCCACGATCGACCTCTCCGGCAATGCCATGGAAGGAACCTCTCCGCAAGGCGACTTGAACATCGAATCCTCCGGCATCGCCCTTTCCCTCCTGACCAACAAGAACATATCGGGCTTTCTGGATGCGCAGACACGCAAAGACCCCGTCTCCGCCAACAAAAACAACGTCAAGGCACAATTCAAACTGCCGTACGGCAGCCTCCAACAGCCGGAAATCAACGGCGAACTCACCCTGCAAAACATCCGCATCTCCAAACTGCCGGCATTTGCCTACCTCATCAACAGCCTGCCCAAGGACAAAGTGGACAAATACATCGCCCCGGTCTTCTCTCGCGGCAACATCACCCTCGCGCACCAGCCCGATGGAGGCCTGAAAATCGACCTCGCAAACCTGAACGAATTCACCGTATTCGAAGCCAAAGGCTCCATTGTCATCGGTGCCGACAACACACTGGGAGGCAACCTCTCCCTCGGCGTACCCACGCGCATCACCTCCCAAAAATACACCGACCAGATCCCTGACCCCATCTTCGATGACGACCATAGGACATCGTGGCTGAACATCACCTTGAAAGGCACGGTCGATGCACCCGGCGACAATGCCGACGAGCTGGAAGCAAAGGCCGTCGAATTGAGAAAAATGCGCGAAACGAACGAAGCGCCTATCGCCCCGACCCCGGTAAAAAGCCCTGTAGACAGCAACGGCAACATACCCGTCGCACCCTCTACCTCCTTCCCCTCGCTGCTTGATCCGGGGCAACCCGGCAACACGGCCTTGGATCAATTTCAGAACACACTGAACAGCAACTGAGCATCCCAAGTTCGCCGATATCCGCATCATGGCGTCAGGAGAAACCAAATACAATCCCAGCACGGAAAAACGTTCGAAATGGTGGACGCGCTGTGCCGGCAACCTGTTATGGGCCGCCATCCAGACTCTTTGTGCGACATTGCGGGTGCGGACATGCAGGGAAAACCCGTCCGACACCCTCGGAGACGAAACCCCCTGCATCGTCGCACTCTGGCATAACCGGACCCTCATCCCCTGCTACATCTACCGGAAGCTTCGCATCAAGCGCCCGATGTGCGTCCTGACCAGCGCCAGCAAAGACGGAGCCCTCCTCGAAACCGTCGCCAACAGATACGGAATCAGTGCTATCCGCGGCTCCAGCGGGCGTCGGGGTGCCACTGCATTCATCGAAATGCGGAAATATCTTCGCAACGGCGGCAATCTTTGCATCACGCCGGACGGCCCCAAAGGCCCCTGCTACCGCTCGCATCAAGGCGTCATCAAACTCGCCTCCATGACGGGAGTCCCCATCTCGCCCGTCTGCATTGATTACAGCTCGTACTGGCGCATCAACCGAACATGGGACCGCTTCGCGATCCCCGTACCGTTCGCGAAGGTCGTCATGTATTGGAAATCTCCCCTGCACGTTCCGCCCGACCTCACCCCCGAGCAAATCGACGAATACTGCCGACGACTCGACCTCCTCCTGAGCGCCGGAGCCCCCGATTTCGCACCTCTCACCACCACACCATCATGCAACGTATCGAAGGAAAAACAGTCGCAGAAGCAGTCCTCGCCACACTGAAACAGGAAATCGCAGCCATGGGCGCACAAGGCTGCACGCCCGGCCTCGCCGTCGTCCTCGTAGGTGAAGACCCCGCCTCCCAAGTCTATGTCGGCTCCAAGGTCAAAGCCTGTGCCGAACTGGGCATGTACTCCCAGAAATGGGCCATGCCCGCCGAAACCACACAGGAAGAATTGATCGACCTCATCAAGCAATTGAACGCCGACGACCGCATCCACGGCATCCTTGTCCAGAGCCCGCCCCCGGCGCACATCGATGAAGAAGCAGTCGTCCGCGCCATCGACCCGCGCAAGGATGTGGACGGCTTCCACCCCGAAAACGTCGCCAAACTCGTACTGGAAGATGAAACGGGCTTCGTCCCCTGCACACCTCTCGGCTGCATGGAACTCCTCAAAGCTGCGGGCATCTGCACACAGGGAGCACATGCCGTCGTCATCGGCCGCAGCATGATCGTCGGCAAACCCATGGCCAACCTCCTCCTCTCCCGCAAGGCGAATGCCACCGTCACCATCGCCCATTCGCGCACGAAAGACCTGCCCGCCGTCTGCCGCACGGCAGATATTCTCATCGCCGCCGTCGGCCGCCCCGAAATGGTCACGGCAGATTACGTCAAGGAAGGCGCCGTCGTCATCGACGTAGGCATCAACCGCATCGAAGACCCCACCCGCCCGAGGGGTTACCGCATTGTCGGCGATGTGGATTTCGAATCCGTCGCACCCAAATGCAAAGCCATCACCCCCGTGCCGGGCGGCGTTGGCCCCATGACCATCGCCATGCTCATGTCGAACACCGTCAAAGCCTGCAAACAGCTTGCCGCACAGTAAATTCCGGACACAAGGCAAGAATTTGTCTTGAAATGCCCGTAGAACCTGCTACCATCACCCCACCTTGTCGGGTCGATTGCCGCAGCCACGAAAATTAACCCAAACACAAGAATAACAAGATATGAGCGAAATCAATCTCCAGGACTTCAAGATGCACGCGAACGACACTGGCAGCTCCAGCTACCAGATCGCCATTCTCACCAAACGCATCCTTCATTTGACTGCCCACCTCGGCGAAAACAAGCATGACTTTGCTTCCCGCCGCGGCCTGCTTCAGATGGTGGCTCGCCGCCGCAAGCTCCTTGATTATCTCAAGCGCGAAGACGAAGCTCTGTACAAGAGCCTTCTGCAACGCCTTGGCCTTCGTCGATAAAACCTATCGTTCGAAGACTCGTTTACCATACAACCGCAGGGTATCCGCCTTGCGGTTGTTTTTTATTCCACCTGCGGGACAAACGGAAAGAAAACCAAGCAGCTCAATCCTTTCGGCTGCCGGGAGCCAGAGCCTGCAGCAGCGCACCGTAACCGCGCAGAATGCGGGGGCAGCGGACAAACAGCCGGGGAATGCACATCAGCGCCCGGGCAAGCAAGGGATGCCGCCTTCCAAGCTCCATCATGCGCACAGGCACATAGGGCACGCATCCTGCCCAGGGCGAACGCCTCCAAGCCGCAAAAAACATCTCGTCGTACCGGTCAAGGCTCCCCTTGAGAATGTTCGGCTTCGTCGCAGCATAATGCACAATCGCCGGATTCCAATACGCCTCCCGCAGCTCCTCCGCACTGTACACGAAAGGCGGCACACACGCGGCCTCTCCCTGCTCCGCATCCTCGGCGAACAGGGGAATCGCCACATAGCGGTACGGCATCACTTTCATCCTGCCGCGCAGCACCTTATTCATCACATCCTGATCGGCCCAGGCCAAAACAGCCGGATCGGCCGTCCGGGCGCAATCGACCAGCTTCCGGTGCCACCCCTCGCGGCGCATCGCGTCCAGATCCATCAGCATCTGCGCAAAATGATAGGGCAGGCCGTCGCGGGGCACTTCGAGCCGCTCGTGAAAAGACTGCATCAGAGGTTCGAATGTATCCCGGTAGCGCCCCACCAGCTGCCAAACGGGCGCCGCAAGCGGGCATCCTTCCAAATCCATGGCAAAAAGCTCAGTCAAATCATCGCACACCAGCACATCGGCATCCAGATACAGCACGCGCTTCACCTCGTTCGGCAGCAGATCGGGAAGCAGAAAACGGTAATACGTCGCCGCCGTAAAACGCCCGCCGGCAGGCAAATCGAGCAACTCGCTCCGCACGTCAAGCCACGTCACCCGGAACTCGAACCTCTGCTTCAAATCCTCGATCCCCCGCCTCACGCGATCCGTCACACCTCCATCCAGAATATACACATCGTAAATCGTATCCGGATGTGCAGACTCCAACAGGGAAAGCACTGCAATCCCCAAAGGAACGGAAAAATGGGCATCGGCCGAAAAGGCGACGGCCGGGTGCTGGGGTACAGGCGGAACACTCATGTCTGAAATCTCTGAAAATGCTAAAACTGCAGCCGTAAAAAGTCAAGAAAAGATGATAGGACACATACGGGCGGATCGTACTGTACATATGATACGAACGATAGGGACAATACTCGCCATCGCGCTGTATACCCTGCATGCCCAAGCCCAGCAAACGAACATCATACCGGAACCGCTGGAATACACGAGCACGGGGCAAACCATCGATCTCGCAGGGCAACAGGACACCCTGCCCGGAGAAATCGTCGTCATGACCCAACCCACCGGCATGGGAGCGGCGAGCTACATTCTTGAAATCGCACCCGGCAGAACCACCATCACAGCCGAAGATGCCGACGGCGAACACTACGCCCGCCAAACCCTTCAGCAACTCATCGACCTGGCCAAATACGAAGGCCAGCCCATCCCAGCCTGCACCATCAAGGACAAACCGAGATACGCATGGCGGGGACTGATGATCGACCCTGCCCGGTATCACTGGAGCGTCGAGGACATCGAGAAATACATCGAACTCATGTCCTACTACAAATACAACAAACTCCATCTACACCTCACGGACGATCAGGGCTGGCGCTTCCCCGTACCCAGCTACGACAGATTGCAGGGAATCGCCTCCAAACGCAGCGAAACCGCTGGCGACGGCAAACCTCACGGCGGCTTCTACACGAGAGAGGATATGAAACGCCTCGTCGACTTCGCCGCCAAGCACCGCATCGAACTCATCCCGGAATTCTCCCTGCCCGCCCATGTACAGGCTCTTGCCGCCGCCTATCCCGAAATGGTCTGCTACCCTGGCGACAACATTGAGGTACGCACCATCCCCGGCAAAAGCAAAGATCTGCTCTGCCCCAGCAACGAAGACGTCTTTCGCTTCTACGACGCCCTCTTCAACGAATCGAAACAACTCTTCCCGTCCCCCTATATCCACATCGGAGGAGAAGAAATACCTCTCGAAAACTGGAACACCTGCCCCAACTGCGTCCAATACAGAAAAAAATACGAATTGGCGGCTCCGAACGACCAGCTTCGCCACGTCACGGAACGCATGGTCACCTTACTCGCGCAACACGGCAAAAAACCATTACGCTGGTATAATCCCTCCCTGGACGACAGCTATGCGGAAGGCTCCATCGTCTATACGGCGGACAGCAACAATGCGACCGGTACACTGAAGCAGGCCGAAGCGAAAAAACTTCTGGTCATCTGCGCTCCGGCCGAATACGTCTCCCTCGACTACCCTCAGCAGAAAAACGACTGCCCCGACAATAAATTTTCCAACATTCTCCCTATCGTACCCCTTGAAAAAACATATTCCTTCGATCCGGGAAACGGACTGTCTCCGGAAGCGCAAGCGCACATACTCGGTGTGGAAGGCACCCTGTGGGGAGAACAAATCGACACCCTTTCCCGTGCCCTCTTCATGAGCTATCCGAGGGCCTTCGCCTTGAGCGAAGCGGCATGGTCGCCCATGAACGTTCGCTCCTGGCCTCATTTTGAAAAAAAGGCAAAAATGCACATCAATCTACTTTCCAGGAAGTGGAAAGTAGACGTTTCCCGGCCTTCAGGGCAATAACATCAACATAGACAAGTCATTCTTGCCCTATTCCTCAGCAGAAAACTTGCACAGGCGGTAATCTATAAATTTACCCATCAGAGCATAGATGATGTATGATAAGGCGTGCTTGCAAGCATGCACTCACGCTTAATACAACCACTATGCAAAAAACGAAAGACCATATACTTGCCCAATCGATACTTGCTCCCATAGGAATTTCCCTCATCGATGCCGCACGCATCGTACGGGAATTGATGGAAGAATGTCCCGAAAGCGACGATCAACCCATCTCCCATTGCCGGAGAGCCATCCGCCTTGCCGCCGACGCCATGCGGCAGGAAGAAAGAACCGTCACCTTCCGGGAAGCCGTCGAAGCCACCCTGAAAAGCAAAGCACACCGCCGCCCGCGCACCGTTGCCGAAATCCGGCAGATCGCCACGCGGCTCATGAAGGAAATACCGGGACTGGGAGACCGCCTCGTACGTACCATCACCACCGCAGATTGTCAGGAAATCTTCGACACCGTCTTCGACTCGACCCGGCAAAAATACAAAGCCCGCACCATCCTGCACGGCATCTTCACCATCAGCAAGAAAAGAGGCTGGTGCGATGAAAACCCGGTCGGCCGCACCGACGCGCCCTCGCTGCATGAAACCGAAATCCGCGCACTCATGCCGGAAGAGATCAAACGGCTCCAGAGCCAGATCCGCCGCCACCACAACCGCGCCTGCGCCCCTGCCGTCGCACTCATGCTCTATGCGGGCATCCGCCCTCACGAAGTCACCAGGCTCACATGGAACGACATCGACTTCGAAGAGAAAATCATCGCCTTGCGCCCGCAGCATACCAAAACGGGCGGTGCACGCCACGTCCACATCCCGCCCGTCCTGGAACGCTGGCTGTGCCGGTACAGGCCCGCAACCGACCACAACAAAGCCATCTGCCCGCCCAACTGGAGCCGCCGCTGGCAACGGCTGCGCAAAGCCGCCGGCTTCGACAAAACATGGCAGCAGGACTGCCTGCGCCACACCTTCGCCAGCTATCACGCCAAATACTTCCGCAACTACCCCTTGCTCCAGATGGAAATGGGGCACCGCTCCGCCGATCTTCTGCGCACGCGCTACGTCAACATGAGCGGCATCACCCGGCAGGAAGCCAAACAATTCTGGCGCTAATTTTCTCCCCTCTCTACTTCCTGAAAAGAAAAGCCCGCGACCTTCGGAAGGCCGCGGGCTTTCAATATCGTGTGCAACGGGTGCGTTTACAGCAGACCCTTTTGCTTCATGGCTTCCACGAGCGTCTTGCCCATCTCGCCCGGCGTCGGAGCTACCAGAATACCCGCTTCGCGCAGGGCTTCCTGCTTGGCGGCGGCTGTGCCCTTGCCACCTGCCACAATGGCGCCTGCATGGCCCATGCGGCGGCCGGGAGGAGCCGTAGCACCGGCGATAAAGGCGGCCACGGGCTTCTTGCAATTGTCCTTGATCCAGGCGGCGGCTTCCTCTTCTTCGGAACCACC
The DNA here is from genome assembly GCF_900097105.1 of Neoakkermansia glycaniphila. Lineage (GTDB taxonomy): Bacteria > Verrucomicrobiota > Verrucomicrobiia > Verrucomicrobiales > Akkermansiaceae > Akkermansia > Akkermansia glycaniphila. The sequence goes on from NZ_LT629973.1 coordinate 963,845, forward strand.
GATTTCACCGATCAGAATAAAGGCATCCGTATCGGGATCTTCGGCAAACAACTTCACGGCATCGAGATGGGTCATCCCGTGCACGGGGTCGCCGCCGATGCCGATCGACGTCGACTGTCCGAGGCCGAGATTGGAAACCTGCCAGACGGCTTCATACGTCAGCGTGCCGGAGCGCGACACGATGCCGATGCGGCCGGGCTTGTGAATATAGCCGGGCATGATCCCCGCCTTGCATTGGCCGGGGGTAATGATGCCGGGGCAGTTCGGGCCGATCAGCGTGCATTTCCTGCCTTCGATGAACTTCTTGGCCTTCTGCATATCCTGAATCGGAATCCCTTCCGTGATGCAGATGATCAGTTCGATCCCGGCGTCTGCCGCTTCCATGATCGCATCCGCAGCAAAGGGCGGCGGCACGAAAATCATCGTGGCATTGCAACCCGTCGCTTTGCGGGCATCCTGCACCGAATCGAAAATCGGTACCTTGCCTTCAAAGAGCTGGCCACCTTTGCCGGGCGTAACGCCGGCGACAACATTGGTGCCGTAATCCATGCATGCCTTGGCATGCGAAGCCCCGGCGGAACCGGTGATACCCTGGACGAGAAGACGCGTATTTTTATCAACAAGTACGGACATTTCAGTTAATGAGTTAAAAGGTCAATAGGCAATTACTTGGTAGCCGCCACGGCCTTTTGGGCCGCATCGTCCAGACTGTCGGCCGAGATGATGGCCACACCGCTATCCGCAAGAATCTTCTTGCCCAGTTCGACATTCGTACCCTCGAGGCGAACCACGAGAGGAATCTGCATATCGATCGTGCGGGCCGCGTTCACCACGCCGAGCGCAATCACATCGCAACGCATGATGCCGCCGAAAATATTCACGAGAATGGCCTTCACCTGCTCGTCCTTGGTCAGGATGCGGAAGGCATTCGTCACCATCTCTTCCGTGGCGCTGCCGCCTACGTCGAGGAAATTGGCGGGAGCTCCGCCGTAGTGCTTGATGATATCCATCGTAGCCATGGCAAGGCCGGCGCCGTTCACGAGGCAGCCGATATTGCCGTCGAGGCCGATATAGTTCAGATTGTACTGGCTGGCTTCGACTTCGCGGGGATCTTCTTCCGTCACATCGCGCATCTCCATGATCTCGGGATGGCGGTACAGGGCATTGTCATCGAAATTGAACTTGGCGTCGAGAGCCATCACGCGATCGTCCGTCGTCACCACCAGCGGATTGATTTCCACCAGCGAACAATCGAGCGACGAGAACAACTTGTACACGTTCGTAATGAACTTCGTGGCCTGGCGGAGAAGAGCGCCGCGGAGATTCAGGGCGCAGGCGATCTTGAGAGCCTGGAAGGGAAGAAGTCCGAACACGGGATCGATGTATTCCTTCACAATCGCGTCGGGATCGGTCTCGGCGACCTCTTCGATATTCATGCCGCCCTTGGTGCTGGCGACAATCACCGGGCACTTGCGGGCGCGGTCCTGAAGGATGGCGAAATAGTATTCGTGCTTGAGATCCACCGCTTCGGCGATCATCACCTTGCTCACAAGCTTGCCGGTTTCCCCCGTCTGCTTGGTCACAAGCACTTCTCCCAACATCCTGGAAGCGACGTCCTTCACCTCATCGACAGTTTTGACGAGATGCACGCCGCCCTTGAAGCCATTCTTGAATGTACCTTTGCCGCGACCGCCTGCATGAACCTGAGCCTTGACGACATACTCCTTGAGATCCATGGATGCCGCTACTTCGGCGGCTTCCTCCGGCGTGCTGGCAGGCAATCCCTGTGGCGTCGCAACGCCGAAACGGTTGAATAGCTGCTTGGCTTGATATTCGTGAATATTCATTTGTAGCGCTTTCGCTTTGAGTTTAGCTCCGGTTAGCCTACCCCCTGCCTCCGTTCAGGTCAAGGGTAAAACGGACAAAAATCAGATTTTCACAAGAACCGGAGCAGCCGCAGCCTTCCTGCCGGATAAACGGGGAAGGCATCCATCGCAACATCAGGCAGAGGCAACAACACCCCGAACAGCCCTCCGCCGAACGCAACTGGCATCCCCGGCCGGAGTACGGCCGCAGGACGGTTTTTCATGAAAAAACGATCTATCCGCAGGGTGGCTCTATCAACGCTTCAACATCGGATCGCAAATGATGGCCGAGCATCCACCATTGCCCTTCTCGGGATTGTTCGAAACTTCCAGCGTAAGATCCTTCACGCCTTCCACCGAAACTTTCACAGGCACGTTTTCTCCCTGCCGAACAAAGCCAGTCTGCGCCAGCACCTTTCCGTCGCCTTTCACGGTCAGGCGCGTCGGGCCGTAGGCGAAAGACGGACTGCCGTATTGCAGCGACAGCTCCTTCCATACTCCGCCCAGATCGTAGGTCAGCGTACCGTTCGCATGCGTGCGGATGAATGTGCCCGGCTTATACTTCGTCAACTCCGGCACGGGACCATGATTGTAATACGGCAATTCGAACGGGCAATACCCCCAGCACACGCGGCCATATCCGGCCTGAGCCTTCGCCGGAGCGGCAACAGTCAAATCCAGCTCACGCTCGGAAGCCGGAGCCACGGCGGGAGACGCCCCCTGCGGAGCGCCCGCCTCCTCGAAAGCTCTCTTCCAAATGGCAAAATCGCGGACAAAACGTGCATCTGCACCGTACTTGACCAACAGAGCATCGAACTTCGCGCGTGCCGCTTCCGGGCGGTTATAGCGAAGATCCGCCTCCACATCCATCAGCAGCAGAGCGCGCTGCAACGGAGCAACCTCGACCCCCTGATCGCCGCTCGACAACCCCGCCTTGAATGTCGCCGTCTTGCCGTCGGCCTGAAGCATCACAAGGCGAAGCTCGAAATTCCCCTTGTAGCCGGGGCGCACTGCATCCAGAGAAAAACTGCCGTCCGGCCCGGGAATGCAAGTCGTCGTCGAAGCATCGTAATCATCGCCACCGGCAGGATCGAAATAGGCTACCAAGCCATAGACGGGAGGATTGCCCTGCACCTTGCCCGCAAGACGCAGGCCGCCATCGATCGGCTCCGCCGTCATATCGGACAACCGGGCCTCCACAGCATCTTCCGCCCGCTTCGACTTCCCCGTAAACAGCGGAATCGAAGCCAGCCTCAACGCATCGCTCTGAATCAGAAACGCCCCCCTGCCCTCATTGCGAAACTCCTCCCCATAAGAATAATTGCCATTGCCCATCAGCGATGCACCGGCAACGGCACGCTGCAACTCCCTCGTATGGGGAAGACTGAAACAATGGCCGAGTTCATGGGCCGTTCCGCCGATATACACTGTATTGTCATTGCCCACTGTCTTGAAAAGATAGGGACCAGCCTCCGTCGAAGAAAAATTGACGGGATCGAGATGCTCCGCATCGCATATCCAACACACACCGGCTTCCGACGTACCGCCGCCGTAGTAGGGGCCGACCTTATCCGGCATCTGAGCCACAATCAGCACATAATCCCTGCCGGGATCGACGCCTGCCTTACGCAGCGACTCAAACGCCACCTTGCTCGTCGCCGGACCGGAAGAATTCACGTTGAACTTGGAAAGAGGCTCATCCAGATACGCATCGTGCACCACCAGCTTCCCGTCCTTATCCAAATCCAGCCCGAACGTCAACGGGGGGAACCCGTTCTCCTCCATCTGGTCGGCATAGAACATCTGCACATTCTTCACGATACGGTCGATACGACCCTTGTAATCCTTCAGCGCGGGGCGATCCTTCAGCGTCACGTACACCACATGCAGCTTCCGGTGATCCTTCGCACCGTCCGCCTGCCAATCGCGGATAATCTCCCACGCCTTCGCAGCCTTGGCCTTATCTTCGGCTGAAGCCTTCCAGCTCACGGGCAGGCGGCGAAACTCGCCGCCGTCCTTCGCATGGGACTTGGCCTGCTCGATACCCGCCGTCGTATAATCGGCGCTCCACGCAAATGCCGCACTGGCAGACACCAGCAACGCAGCCATGTAAAAACGGGAAATAAACATCATCGGATCAAATAACTTTCTTATTACAATACGGATAAAACTCCATCCAAAATTCAATAAAAATCCTGCGGCGAGAAAAAACTTCACTCCATCCCCATCACCTTCCTGATCGCGGCGGGATACAGCACATGCTCCTGCTCCTGAATACGGGCATGCAAACTCTCCGGCGAATCATCCGGCAACACGGGCACCCGCGCCTGCAGCACGATCTCGCCCGTATCCATCCCGGCATCCACATAATGCACCGTACATCCCGCCTCCTTCTCTCCCGCCTCCAAAGCCTGCTTCCATGCCTCCACGCCCGGAAACGCCGGAAGCAGCGACGGATGGATATTCAAAATTCTACGGGGAAAAGCCTCCAGAAGCGGAGCCTTCACCAACCGCATAAAACCGGCCAGACAAACCAGATCAACACCCAGCCCCTTCAGCTTCGCAGCCAAAGCCGCCTGCGACTCATCCGGAAACCTGTTCTTGAACCCTCCGCAATCAAGCAGCTCGACCGGCACGCCGCGCTTGCGGGCCCGCTCCAGAATATACGCATTCTCATGATCCGAAAGCACCAGCACCACCTCGGCATCCAGCGTACCCTGATCGATCGCATCGAAAATGGACTGGCAATTCGACCCGGAACCGGATCCCAACACAGCGAGGCGCGCTTTTGTCATGCCAGCTACCTACCATAAACAAACCTCGCACGCCAGACACAGTGATGTCATGCTCATGATGGAAACGGGCCGACTTCACTCCGTCACCGCAGGCTGCACGGACAACTTGTCCGGAAGCCCGAACACGACATCCAGCAAACTCCCGGCCCTATCGAGCATCTCCATCGTCACCGTATCCGGCACGGCAAAAATCCCCGGAAACGCATATTCATCGTACTGAGGCCTATTCTCAAAAGCCAGCACGGGCTCGCCCAGCGAAAACCGCGCATTGATCCCCGTCCGATTCCCCCTTGCATCGACCCTGATCCAGCGTCCTTGCAGAAAAACGGCATTATAGCCATGCAGGCAATACCCTCTTCGATCATCATCGGCAAGAGTAATATGCTGGAAACAAAAACCCGCAGGAATACCTTGCGAACGCAGCAAAGCCGCCAGAAGATTCGCCTTGGCATGGCAAATACCCGTACCATACCTCAGCACATCCGAAGCGCGCGCCGTCACCCGCTCCGCCCGGATATCGAAAGAATGGGGAATCCCGTCTCTGACGAACTCGAAGGCTACCCTCGCCTTGTCCACATCGTCCATGCATGACGGAAACAACTCATCGGCCTTCCGACGAACGGAATCGGAATGAAAATCGACATACGTACATTCTTTCAGAAATGCATCCATAAAAACTCCCTCAACCTTTGATTGGCAAACGATCCGCCACCGATCAAGCGACACGGCGCGGACTCGTTAAAATGCTAAAGCACGCATATGCAAAAGTCAACCACATCATCGCAGAACACACCTGCCGCACAGAGCAGCATACACTCTTTTCCATTGACTTCAAGCGCCTAACATTGTCTCCTAAATCAACGTCGATCGGATTCCGATACGAAAACCACACCACTCCAATAAATCCATGCAGAAAAAAGCGCTCATATCCGGCATCACGGGACAGGACGGCTCCTACCTCGCAGAATTCCTCATCGAAAAGGGCTATGAAGTCCATGGCATCCTCCGCCGCTCCTCCTCCTTCAACACGGGCCGCATCGAACACATGTACCTGAACGAATGGGTGAGGGACATGAAACAGCAGCGCGCCATCAACCTCCACTACGGAGACATGACCGACTCCAGCTCCCTCATCCGCATCATTCAGGCCGTACAACCGGACGAAATCTACAACCTTGCCGCCCAAAGCCACGTCAAAGTCAGCTTCGACGTACCCGAATACACCGCCGAAGCGGATGCCATCGGCACCCTCCGCATGCTTGAAGCCATCCGCATCCTCGGAATGACGGAAAAAACGAAAATCTACCAGGCCTCCACCTCCGAACTCTTCGGCCTCGTCCAGGAAGTCCCCCAAAAGGAAACAACCCCCTTCTACCCGCGCTCGCCCTACGGCGTCGCCAAACAATACGGCTTCTGGATCACGAAAAACTACCGCGAATCCTACGGACTCTTCGCCGTCAACGGCATCCTCTTCAACCACGAAAGCGAACGCCGAGGCGAAACCTTCGTCACGCGCAAAATCACCCTCGCCGCCAGCCGCATCGCCCAGGGCCTGCAGGACAAACTCTACATGGGCAACCTCGACTCCCTGCGCGACTGGGGCTATGCCAAAGACTACGTCGAATGCATGTGGATGATCCTCCAGCACCACACGCCCGAAGACTTCGTCATCGCCACCGGGGAAATGCACACCGTCCGCGAATTCTGCACCCTCGCCTTTGCCGAAGCAGGCATCACACTCCGCTGGGAAGGCACCGGCATCAATGAAAAAGGCATTGATGCAGCCACGGGACGCCCCCTCGTCGAAGTAGACCCGAAATACTTCCGCCCTGCGGAAGTCGAACAACTCCTCGGCGACCCCACCAAGGCCAAAACCCTTCTGGGCTGGAACCCACGCAAAACATCCTTCGAAGAACTCGTCCGCATCATGATGAAACACGACATGGAACTTGTCGCAAAAAACCGATAAACCATGGACAAACAAAGCAGAATCTACATCGCCGGACACCGCGGCCTCGTAGGATCCGCCATCTGGAACAGCCTCGAACGCAAAGGGTACGGCCACCTGATCGGCCGCACCCATGCCGAACTAGACCTGATGGACCCTGCCGCCGTCCGCGACTTCTTCGACCGCGAACGCCCCGAATACGTCTTCCTCGCAGCGGCGCATGTCGGTGGCATCATGGCCAACAACACCTACCGCGCCGACTTCATCTACCGCAACCTCCAAATCCAGCAAAACGTCATCGGAGAAAGCTACCGCCACGGAATCGAAAAGCTCCTCTTCCTCGGCAGCACCTGCATCTACCCGAAAGACGTCCCGCAGCCCATGCGTGAAGACGCCCTCCTCACCGCACCGCTGGAATACACCAACGAACCCTACGCCATCGCCAAAATCGCAGGGCTCAAAATATGCGAAAGCTTCAACCTCCAGTACGGCACCAACTACATTGCCGTCATGCCCACCAACCTCTACGGACCGAACGACAACTTCGACCTCGAGCGCAGCCACGTACTGCCGGCCATGATCCGCAAAATCCATCTGGCGAAAGCCCTGCATGAAAACGACTGGGAAACCGTCCGGAGCGACCTCTCGGCCCGCCCCGTCGAAAACATCGGCGGCACGGCCGACGACGACACCATACTCTCCCTCCTCGAACGCTACGGCATCTTCCCCGGAAAAGTCGAACTCTGGGGCACAGGCAAACCCCTGCGCGAATTCCTGTGGAGCGAAGACATGGCCGATGCCTGCACCTACGTCATGGAACAGATCGACTTCGCCGACCTCAAAGGCAGCTGCCTGGAAACGCGCAACTGCCACATCAACATCGGCACGGGCAAGGAAATCTCCATCGGAAACCTTGCGGAACTGATCGCCCGCATCATCGGTTACCGCGGCGAAATCGCATTCGACGACTCCAAGCCCGACGGCACCATGCGCAAACTCACCGACGTCTCCAAACTGCACGGCCTTGGATGGCGCCACACCGTCGAAATCGACGAAGGCATCCGCACCATGTACGCATGGTACACCGGGAGCACCCCGGCCTGAACCGCCACCCTCCCCCGAGGCTCTCCCGCAGCACCTTGCAGGAGAGCCTCCTTGTTTTTAGACTCGCCAAACCATTCGGACATCTGTATAATTTCGAACCCCATGGAAGTCGGATACTCTGAAAAAGACATTCAGACACTGGACTGGCGCGAACACATCCGCCTGCGCCAGGGCATGTACATCGGAAAATTGGGTGACGGAAGCATGCCCGACGACGGCATGTACGTCCTGCTCAAAGAAGTCATCGACAACGCCATCGACGAATACGTCATGGGATACGGCCAGCGCATCCTCATCACGCTCCAGCCCGACGGCCACTGCGAAGTGCGCGACTTCGGCCGCGGCATCCCCCTTGGCTCCCTCTATGACTGCGCCGCCAAAATAAACACCGGGGGCAAATACGAAGGCGAAGCCTTCACCAAATCCGTAGGTCTCAACGGCGTCGGCATCAAAGCAGTCAACGCCCTCTCCTCCCACTTCGAAATCCAGGCCTACCGCGACGGCTCCACCCGCCGCATCCAATTCTCCGAAGGCATCGAAATCCCCGGCAGCGACCTCACCGAAACCACCGAAGAACCCAACGGCACGCGCGTCGCCTTCCGCATCGACACCACCATCTTCCCGGAAAATGCCACCTTCCGGAAAGACTACATCGCCCGCATGTGCAGGTACTACTGCTACCTCAACACCGGGCTTGCCATCAACTTCAACGGCCAGCGCTTCATCTCCAAAAACGGCCTCCTCGACCTCCTGCGCGAAGAAATGGGCGACGAAGCCCTCTACGAACCCATCCACATCACCGGGCAGGACATAGAAATCGCCATCACCCATGGCACCCAGTACGGGGAAGAATACTACTCCTTCGTCAACGGCCAGCACACCACCCAGGGCGGCACCCACCAATCCGCCTTCCGCGAAGCCATCGCCAAAACCCTCCGCGACTTCTACAAAAAACCCTACGACGCCTCGGACATTCGCTCCTCCATCGTCGCCGCCATCTCCATCAAAGTAGTCGATCCCATCTTCGAATCGCAAACGAAAACGAAACTCGGATCCAACACCATCGCCCCCGGCAGCGAAACCATCCGCACCTTCATCGGCAACTTCCTTGCCAAAGAACTCGACAACTACCTGCACCGCCACCCGGACGCAGCCAAAGCCATCGAAGACAAAATCAAGGAAGCCGAAAAAGCGCGCAAGGAAATCGCCGGCATCCAGAAAAACTCCCGCGAACGTGCCAAAAAGGCCAAAGTCCACAACAAAAAACTCCGCGACTGCCGCGTCCATTACGACACCAAACACAAACGCGCGGCGGAAACCATGATCTTCATCACTGAAGGCGACTCCGCCTCCGGCTCCATCACCACCGCCCGCGACGCCGAAACTCAGGCCGTCTTCTCCCTCAAGGGCAAACCCGCCAACTCCTTCGGAGTCTCCCGCACCGCCCTCTTCGAAGAAAAGAAAAACGAAGAACTCGACCTCCTCCACCTCGCGCTCAACATCGACAAAGGACTGGAAGACCTCCGCTACAACCACATCGTCATCGCCACCGATGCCGACGTGGACGGCATGCACATCCGCATCCTCCTCCTCACCTTCTTCATCCAGTACTTCCCCGAACTCATTCGCGAAGGCCACCTCTACATCCTCCAGACCCCCCTCTTCCGCGTACGCAACAAACAGCAGACCATCTACTGCTACTCCGACACCGAACGCGAAAAAGCCATCTCCAAACTCGGCAAAAATCCGGAAATCACCCGGTTCAAGGGCCTCGGGGAAATCTCGCCCTCCGAATTCAAACACTTCATCGGTCCCGACATCCGACTGGAACGCGTCACCCTCGAAAACGCGCACAACCTGAAGGAAATCATCGCCTTCTATATGGGCGACAACACCGAAATCCGCAAACAGTACATCATCGACAACCTGCGGATCGAACTCGACCCGGCCTGAGCCGCCTCACCCTCTCTCTATACCACACCATGCTTGACATCCCGCAGGAAAAACTCCCGCACCACATCGCCATCATCATGGATGGCAATGGCCGCTGGGCCAAGCGGCACGGGCACTCCCGCCGCAGGGGACACACCGAAGGAGCACAATCCGTACAGAAAAGCGTCGACTTCTGCCTGGAATACGGCATCCCCTGGCTCACACTCTACGCCTTCTCCACCGAAAACTGGAACCGCTCCCTCATCGAAGTCTCCTCCCTCATGCTGCTGCTGAACCGCTTCATCAAACAGCGCACACCGGAAATGATGAAGAAAAACGTCCGCCTCCACTGCATCGGAGACCTCGAACGCCTCCCAGCCAAAAGCCGCGCCATCCTGCAAAACGCGATGGACGCCACCCGGCACAACACCGCCCTGCACCTCACCCTCGCCCTCTCCTACGGCTCCCGGCAGGAAATCACTCATGCCATCCGCGACATCGCCGAAAAAATCTCCTCCGGTACACTCGCCCCACAGGACATCACCGAACAAACCGTCGCCGATCACCTCGACACCGCCGGCATCCCCGACCCGGATCTCCTCATCCGCACCTCGGGCGAAATGCGCATCTCCAACTTCCTCCTCTGGCAAATCAGCTACGCCGAACTCCACGTCACCGACCGGCTCTGGCCGGACTTCGACCGCGAAGACTTCGAAACAGCCCTGCGGGACTATGCCGCCCGCCACCGCCGCTTCGGCAAACGATAATCCACGACAACCTGCCATGCAAAACAACTCATACGCACTCATCCTCGCAGGAGGAAGCGGCACACGCTTCTGGCCCCTCTCCCGCAACACACGCCCCAAACAGCTCCTCGACCTCTTCGGGGACGGCACACTCCTCCGCAAAGCCCTCGACCGCCTTCAGGGCCTCATCCCCGCCGAACGCATCCTCATCCTCACCAACGGCATGCAGGAAGAAGAAGTCCGCAGGCAGGCTCCCGAACTTCCGCAGGAAAACATCATCGCCGAACCCGCCCGGCGCGACACCGCTCCCGCCATCGCCCTCGGCATCGGCCTCATCGCCGCACGCTGCCCGGAGGCGAACATGCTCGTCATCCCCTCCGACCAGCTCATCCTCAACGACGAAGCCTTCCGCGAACTCGCAGCGGACGCCCTCTCGCTCGCCGGAAGGGAAAAAGCCCTCATCACCATCGGCATCAAACCCACCTGGCCCTGCCCCTCCTACGGCTACATCGAACGAGGAACCGCCATCGCCGACCCGCAACTCCGCCACTCCTGCTACGAAGTGCAAAGCTTCCGCGAAAAACCGGACACAGCCACCGCCACCGAATACCTCGCCAAAGGCAACTACTCGTGGAACGCCGGCATGTTCATTTGGAACATCCCCCACGTCCGCACCGAACTGCAGCAGCACACTCCCGAACTCGCCGGATTCATCGACCGCCTCGCGCAAACCGAAAACATCTCCGACTTCATCCGCGACGAATTCCCCGCACTCACCCCCATCTCCATCGACTTCGCCCTCATGGAAAAAGCCGCCCGCGTCCTCAACTTCGAAGCCACCTTCGACTGGGACGACGTAGGCTCATGGCTCTCCGTCGCCAAATACCTCCAGCAGCACGACAACGGCAACGTCTCCAACACCCCCGTCAGCGCCCGCGATGCCCGCGGCAACATCGCCTACTCGGCACAGGGCAAACACATCGCCCTCCTCGGCGTCGAAAACCTCATCGTCGTCGACACGGGAGACTCCCTGCTCGTCGCCCGCCAATCCGATGCGGACGCCATCAAGCACATCGTCTCCCAGCTCCCCGAAAACCTCGTCTGACCCCAACCGTGAGCGAACACCACCCGGCACTGGGAATCGACTACGGCGAAGCCCGCATCGGCATCGCCGCCACCGACCCGTCCGGCATCCTCGCACACCCCGTCGAAAGCATCCATCTCGCCGCCACGGAACCTCTGGCCCGCATCGGCGCACTTGTCCGGCAAAAAAGCATCCGCACCCTCGTTCTCGGCCTCCCCGTCCGCCTCGACGGCACCGAAGGCACGGCTGCCGCCAAAGTACGCCTATTCGGCGACCGTCTGCACACAGCATTCCCCGAAATCCCCCTCCTCTACGTCGATGAATTCCTGACCACCGCCACCGCACAGGAAAAACTCCGGCAGGCCGGCAAAAAAGCGAAAAACCAGCGCCCCGTCATCGACCAGGCTGCCGCCGTCGAAATCCTCAACAACTGGATGGAAACCCTCGAAGGCCCCGCCTCATGGACACTCCCCCCCGACCTCTGATCCGCCAAAAAAGAACGAACCGACTCCTTTTTCACACTGATTTGATCAAAAGCAATACTTTGCCTTGACACATCCGTCTGTAATTGCTAAATTTTTACCCGTATTTGACACTGCATCGCACATGAAACATCTCCTTCTCTTTCCGGCAATCGCCATGGCGTCTCTCGTCACGCTCAATTCCTGCACTCCCGAAGAAGAAGCAGGCATGCGCGTCACAACCAACGAAGAACAATCCGCCACCGACCTGCTGAACCAACTCTCGGACGTCCTTGACAAAGTCACCGACTACAAGAGCGCCGAAGCAGCAGCACCCAAAGCCCGCGAACTTGCCACGAAAATCAACCGTGCCAAAACCACATACGCCGCGCTGAACAAAACGGCTCTCGCCCGCTCCTACGACTCCGACAACAAGGGCGGCGAAACGGACGCTTATGTCGATGCCACCAAACGCCTCGTCAAGGAAGTAGGCCGCGTCCGCTCCGGCATCCCCACCCTCGTCACGGACCGCAACACCGTCAATGACGAAGAACTCATCATCGCTCTCGGTTACGGTGAAGAAAACAACAACTTCAATGCCAGCCGCGAAGAAATCCGTGAAGCGGGCCTCAAATACCTTCAAAACGACGCCGACGACACCCGCGACGACAAAACGCCCGCCTTCATGGGATCCTACTATCGCTCTCCCCGGATGACGGAAGCCCTTGGCATCCTCGCTCTTGACATCCTCACCCGCAGCGACGAAAACGACGACAAGGAAGGCGAACCGGCAGGCGGCCCCTCCACCTTGGGCGCTCCCGCTCCAGCAGCTCCCTCCACAGCTGACAAACCGGCTGAAACGGCAGACAAGGAAGCAGCGGACACCCCGGCCGACGAAACGCCAGCCGCAGATGCCGATAAGGACTCCGAAGAACCTTCCTTCGACGCCTGATCCCCAATCGCGCCACAAGCAACTTTCAAGCCGCGCAGCACGCCAGTGCCCGCGGCTTTTTCATGCGCAAGCAACCATGCCAAGATACCTCTGCACCGTAGCCTACGACGGCCGACTCTATGCAGGCTGGCAAAGCCAGCCCGGTGGCAACACCATCCAGGACACACTGGAACAGGCCATTGCGACCGTCCTGAAAACATCCGTCCGCATCCATGCATCGGGCCGCACGGACGCCGGCGTCCATGCCGAAGGGCAAACCTTCCATCTCCAGATGCCCGGCACATCCCGCATCCCTCCGGAACGATGGAGTGTGGCATTGAACGCCCATCTGCCTGCCACGATCCGCATCCTGCACACCCGCAGCGTCCCGGAAACCCTCCATGCCCGGTACGATGCACAGGGCAAAACGTACATCTACAAAATATGCCGCACCTCTGTACTCTCCCCCTTCATGGCCGGGCTGGCGTGGCACCTCCCCCTGCCGCTGGATGAAAACCTGCTCGCACAGGCATTGAAACTCTACGAAGGCACACACGACTACCGGGCCTTTGCCGCCCGGCGCGGCAACGAACCCCATCCCCTGCCGGACAACTTCTACACCCGCACTATACATCAGGCCACCATGGAACAAACATCTGGCGGCCTCATCACCATCACCTTCCGAGGCACGGGTTTCCTCTATCGCATGGTCAGACTTCTCGTCGGCGGAGCCTACCAAATCGCTCGCGGCAAAGAAACACTCGACGACCTTCGGCAGCTCCTTGAATCCCCCGGCCACAGAAAAAGCAGATACTGCGCTCCGCCGGACGGCCTCTACCTGCAACAAGTCGCCTATCGGCCAGACGACCTGGAAACACCCCTCTGAAACAAACAAGACTTACCCGCGCGACCTCGACTTCGACGAGCGGGAAGCCGCCAGAGAAGACTTGCGGGAAACCAGCTTCGGCTTTGCCGAAGAACTCTTGCGCGAAGAATTTCTCACCAAAGCCTTGGCCTTGGACGAACTCTTGCGGCTGCTTGCTGCTTGCGTACGGCTCTTGGACGATGAGCGGGAAGATGCCAGCTGCCGCGAAGAAGCCCCTTTCTTGCCGCGCGCAGATGAAGACACGCCCCCTGTTTTGCCGCCCGACTTCGTTTTGGATGGCAGTTCGGCAACCGCCATATCTCCCGCAACCGCCTTCCGTATCAGATCCTCCTCATCGGTATCGGCCGTAGCGGAAGCCAGCATAGGAGCCTCCTGCACCGCCATATCCGCACTTGCCGGCATGGCCACGGACCCATCGGCAAGCACGATCGGCGTACGGGCGTCCTTCTCCGCCTTCAAATACGTCGCCAAAGAACAATCCTCAATCGCCACCATATCCCCGCGAGCCACGAGATCATACAACTCCACCACATCGTCGCTGCGCATGCGGATACACCCGTAGGAAGCAGGCGTGCCGATCTTCGATTCCTCCGCCGTACCGTGGATATAAATCCTCCGGGAAAAACTGTTTTTGTTGCCGGATTCAAGCCCGTTCAACTGCATCACGCGGGAAACGATCTGATCGTGCCCAGGAGTATTCGGCCGGATCACCTTGCCCGTCGGGCGGCAGCTTTCGAACACCATCCCCTTCGGCTGCCCCGAACCTACCTTGCTGACGACGGAATGCACCCCGCGAGGCGTCTTGTAGCTGCCCGAGCGAGAGCCGACACCGTACTTCGACGTACTGATATCATACGAACGGACGGCCTTACCATTCCGCAGCAGCGCAAGCTTCTGATCCCTCACGCTCACCACAATACCGTCCTTGACCACCTTCGTCGGCGACGGATCCTTTTGCATCGTACAACTGGACAACAACCCCGCAACAGCCAAAGCGGCACCCGATGCCAGATGCCGCCAACTCCTCAACCCACACATTCCTCCTGCGCGCAGAAAAGAGAAAACGGAGAGAGCCATAAACGAAAACGAAATCAAATTTCCTGATTGGCCAGCTTGCTTTCAAGAGCCTTCTGGCGGGCCGACTGGAGGAGGCGCCACAAGGAACAGCCGCCCGTATAGAAGAAACCGAGGAAGGGAGACATCAGAACCGCAGACAGGAAATCCAGACGCACGGCCTGCCCCACGATAATATACAGGAAGAAGAACCCGAAACAAAGCTCCAGCACCGGCACGACGATGGACTTGATCGCCTTGTAGCCCGAACGCTTCTTGACGACCACCTTGCCCTTATCCGCCTCCGTAAAGCCGAACTTGGGCGTACGGACGAACTCGGACTGGTGTCCGAAAATCGCTTCGAGCACAGCCTTGGAATTGCTGACGGCCATACCGACAGCCAAAGCAAGCAGCACCGGAAGGTAGGGAAGCTCTTTCCACCATGATTCGCGGCGAATGGCATACTGCGCACTCACATAGAACAGGCACACGCACACCGAAGCGAAGAAAAACAGCGTCACCTGCACCAGAATCATCTGCCAAGAATCGCCGGGGCGGATCGTCCCCATCGCCAACGGAGCCACGAGGAAGCAAAGCAGCACGAGCAGCAGGTAGGCGTAGTTCGATGTCAAATGCGTCGTAGCTTCCAGCTTGGCCTTAAGCGGAGCCTCCTTGGAGCGCCAGATATCGAAAAGCATCTTCTGGCACACTTGGATGGAACCCTTCGTCCAGCGGTGCTGCTGGGCCTTGAACCCGTCCATATCCGTCGGAAGCTCGGCGGGAGTCACATAATCCTTCAGGAAAACGAACTGCCATCCCTTGAGCTGCACGCGATAGGACAAATCCATATCTTCCGTCAGCGTATCATGTTCCCAACCACCTCCGTCGGCAATAGCGCACTTGCGCCACACGCCGGCCGTACCGTTGAAAGTGAAATAGCGACCCGAACGGTTGCGCACCGTCTGCTCCATCACGAAATGCCCGTCGAGGAACATCCCCTGCACGCGGGTCAGAATATTCGTCTCGCGATTGATATGGCCCCAGCGCGTCTGCACCAGTGCGATCTTCTCATCCGTAAAGAAATGCATCGTCTTGCGAAGCAAATCGGGTTCCGGGCGGAAATCGGCATCCAAAATCAGCAGAAACTCGCCCTTGGCCACCTTCGTCGCAGCCTCAAGCGCGCCGGCCTTGAAACCTGTACGATCCGTACGATGAATGCACACCGCATCATAACCGCGGGCGCGCAACTCTTCCGCCTTACGGAAACAAAGCTCAGTCGTATCATCGATCGAATCGTCGAGAATCTGAATCTCCATGCGATCCTTCGGATAATCCAGAGCTGCCACCTTCTCCAGCAGCCCTTCGACGACGAACTTCTCATTGAACATCGGAAGCTGCACCGTCACCATCGGAAGCTCGTCGTCCCTGTAGAAACGCTTCGGCTGAGGAATATCCTTACGGTGCTTCACATAAAGGCAAACCGTAATCAGACGATGCAACCCGTAGCCGGACATCCCCATCAACACCAGAAAATACGCCAGCAACCAAAAAAAATCCACGGAAAATTCCATAAGAATAAAAACTGTTAAAACGTTGAATAGAAAACAAAAAACCGAATAAAAAACAATTAGGCGGCAGAAACGGAGTTAGGGCATTATTTCTACGTCAGTACCTACGATTTTCTTGACGTGCGCCCAAGATATTATAGAATACAGCAGGTGTCAAGCCTCAAACTGGGGAAACCGGAAAAACATCATGAAAATACCCTTTGGTACATGGATACTTGCTGCCGGCTGCGGAGCGATTCTTCTGCCCGTTGCCGAAGCCGCTCCGAAGGCTGAAACCGCGGCTGCCGCCAAACCGGCGGCGGACAATGGCGGAGATATTATCGACCCCGACGAATTCGATCCTTCCCTCCTGACAGATCCCAACGCCAAGCCGCAACGCAAACCCGGCGCCGTGCCTCTCCTGTTTCAGGAAACCGTCGAACATAGCGACTCCGAAGCCCATGAACTCGGCGAACTCGGAGTCAACACCTACACCTCGCCTTCCATACGCAAAATCTTCGAACAACTCGAAGGCCTGCCCCCCATCCCGGAATCGGCAGCCCTGCGCGATCGGCCCGAAAAACTTCCCAGCGACCGCTGCACACTCGCCCTTGAAATGGGCTTCCTGATGGCGGACGGCTTCATCGTCGTCCAGTGCGGCAAAATGAACGACATCAAGCCCATCGCCCTCGACCTCTCCAAATACGGCAAAGCCATGGGGGTAGGAGAACGCATGAACCGCCACTCGGCCAGCCTCCTCGACAACGCCGAAAAAGGCCAGCTTGAAGAATTCAAGAAAAACCTCGCCGTCACCCAGGCGGATGTCGATGCAGAACTGGAATCCCTCCGCGACTCCGACCTCGCCCACCTCATCGCCCTCGGCGGATGGATACGGGCGCTTGATGCGGCGACTGCTGCGCTGAACAAAAAATTCACCCCCGAACAGGCGCTTCCCATCTTCTACCCCGATGCTCCCGACTACTTCAGCGAAATCCTTGCCGGAGTAGCCCCCGAAATGAAAAAGAAAAGGGACATCAACCTGATGAGGGAACTACTCGACGCCCTCTCCAAGGAAATGACTCTCGAGGAAGGGCAAAAGCCGACCCCCGAACGGCTGGCTAAAATCACCGAAATCACCGCCCGGCTCCTCAAGACAGCCATCGGCCCCGCCAATGGACAACATTAAATCACAACCGATCCCCACCGAGGACTATCTGGACATCCAGCTCACCATGGCAGGCATACGCCTGCCCGACACCTCCGGCGGCAACTACCAGATCGCCTTCCGCATCCTCCTGAGCAACACTTCCGAACGCTCCGTCCGCCTTCTGGGGCGTAAATGGATCCTGCGCGACCAGTCAGGGCAAACCCGCCTCATCGAAGCGGACGGCATCTTCAACCAGCATCCGCTCCTCCAGCCGGGCGACGTCTTCGCCTATACAGGTCGACAAACCTTCACCGAACTGCCCACCCGCATGGAAGTCATGTTCTTCGGTTTAAACCAGGCCGGATTTCCCTTCATCTCCCCCTCGTTCATCTTTCCCAAAAAGACTTATCAGGCCGGTAAATAGGCCTACCCGACAGAAAAAAGCCTGAAAACGAAAAAAAAACTTGCCTTGAAGCCACTTTACAAGTAACATTTGCCCGCCTTCATGGCAACCAACGCGCGGTTAGCTCAGTGGTAGAGCAACACCTTGACATGGTGGAGGTCGTAGGTTCAAATCCTATACCGCGTACCATCTTCCTGAAACCCCGGATCACTCTTGATCCGGGGTTTTTTCTTTTCGACAGTCTCCGCAGCATCAATACATCCACGCAAAACAGAGACGACAATCGCAATGCAGGCTCATCCCACACAAGGAACGCGAAACCCACGCCATAGCTACCCGCATCCAGCCACAGCGGACTGCCAGCGGCAGGACAACGCTGCCGTCTCATCTTCATCCCATCTACTCAACAGGCCATCACATGCCGGCAGAACGACTCCCGACGGCACAGATCAAAGCACGCCCTCCATCCCTTCTGCAACCGAAGCAAGGAAAACGCCCGTCGGAAAACCGACGGGCGCAAAACCGGGAGAGAGTTTTAAGGAAACTTAAAGAGACTCGATCGTGTAGTATTGTTCCTGATGATTGATCGTCGTCTGTCCGTGATCATCCTTATACACCGCGTCGTAGGAATATTTCACCTCGGTAGCGGAAGAATAATCAAGGGTACCCGTCAAATTGTATTCGACCTGATTGTCCAGCATATTGATCAAACGAAGAGAAGCCTTGTTCGGAACAAGGGGATCCTTCTTGTAGGACCACTGCCCCTCGTATGTGGCATCCTTCGTCGTCCACACCGCCATGCCGCCGTCCTTATCGCCCGGCAGCAGCTCAATCGTGGAAGTAGGATCATCCTTCAATACAAGCTTCGTATTGAGAGGCATGAAATTAGGAGCATAATCCTTATAGGAGGAACCGGAATTTGCATCCGTGTACGTCACGTTCTTGAACGAAACGGACAACACCGGAGAACGTCCGGACTGTGTCGTGCCGACGGCACCCGATTCGACATACGAATACTTCGTCGTCGTCCAGTCGAACATACCGCGCGGACCTGCAGTCGAGAAGGAAATCGTCCAGTCGATATCCGTCGTCGTCGGATCCAGCGCCGTATCGCCTACCGCAATCAGTTCCCGCATCCGGATGGAAGCCTGCTTCTTGTCTTCGGACACTTCATAGGTATAAATGCCGCGTGAGACCGAAGTCGTACCGCCCGAAGAAACCGACTGTGTCACATAACCGGATGCAAACGTATACACCACTGTGGACTGGTCATCCGAATACGACATGGTACCGCCATCGATCGCCAGCGGAGCCACATTGGAATAATCGTCGATATTGCCGTGATTGCCGCTGCTGCCGCCGCCACAGGAAGTCTGCCAAACGGGAACGGAACATGCCAGCAAAAGTGGAAGGAAAAAAAGTTTTTTCATAAGTGTGAAAGAAATAAAAAACTATCGGATCAATCAATTCGCATCGACTGCATTCGGGTCACGCAACGTCACATTGGTAAAACGAAGCTGGATATTCGAGTAAACGCCTGTCGTCTCACGTTCGAGATAAATCAGCTTCCCATCCTCATTCTTCGCCGTCGTCACCTCATCGGCCGGAACGCCGTCGCGAAGAGCCAGATCAAAGCGGAAAAGATCGCGCTGCCATTCGCAGGAACCGATTGCTTCACTGCCGGAGGGGAAGCGGATCGACCATGTTTCATTGATACGGTCGCCGTAATCCTGCTTCGCATCCGTAATGCTATTGATCGTATAGCCTGCGAGATCCTTGATCCGCAGAATATAAATATTCTTGTCCTGAGGAGTCTGCTCATACGTATAGGTACCCGTATAGGTACGGGTCAACGCGCCGGACGTATCGCGCTCTTCGCGGGTCACCATATCGCCCGACGGAGCGAACGTGTAGGTGATCGTATAACGCCCATCGACACTGTAGGACATCGAACCGCCGCTCAGGGAAACCGGAGCAAAGGAAACGGTATCGGACGGAGAGGAACCGCTGCTGCCGCTACTGCATGATGACAAGGACCATGCCGCCGCCACTGCAGCAATGAGAGAAATCGTCAAGGATCGTTTCATATTTTCTATCTATGGTATAATCGTACCGGGTCGCGCGCAAAGCCTGCCCCCTTGTTGCTTCAGCATACCGGACAACCTGTTCGGAACGCAAGCCAAAAGTTCATATTCCAACGAAAAACAGCAAAATGCACCGCCTCCTCTCGCAGGCCAAATCCGCACTTGATTTCCCATCCCCCATCCTTTACATTGGTCCTGTGCATCAGATCATCTTCAACGAAATCAGCGCGGCGGAAATTTCCCGGATACCGACACTCGAACAACTGGAGCTTTTCGCCGAATTCCAGGTCACCGAAGAGATCCTGAACAACAAGGCGGATGCCCGCTACGGCTGCGTCGAACGCGCCGGAGAAAAAATCTACCGCTTCCGCACACAGGACTACCGCCTCTACTTCCAGATCGAAGACGGCAACATCATCGTCCACCGCGTGCTGCACAAAAACACCCTGAAAGACTTCCTCTACCGCTCCAACCTCAGCTCCGAAGACCAGGAACTGGGTGAATCCAAACACTTCTGGAAACTCATCGAAGAAGGCGAAAACGCCAAACGGCAAAACTGACATCATGCCCGCCCTGCTGAACAGACTTCTGGCCGCCCCGTCGCGCATCGGCGCGTTGGCGTCCGTAACGTTCGTCCAGCTCGTGCGCATGAAAGTCTTCGTCTTCCTCGCCGTCTTCGCCCTCGCGCTCATCCTGCTGCAAAGCCTGCGCATCAACGACGTACTCGGCCCTGAGACCTACGGGCGGAACGAACTCGCACTCCTGAAAAACACGGCCGTCGGGGGCATGCGCCTCTTCGGCCTCCTCTTCGCCGTCGCCGCCACCTCCCTGCTCCTGCCGAAAGACACGGAAGACCGCATCATCTACACCATCCTCTGCAAACCCGTCCCCCGCTTCGACTACCTGCTGGGGAAAGCCCTTGGAGTCCTCTCCGTCCTCGGCGTCGCCCTGCTCTGCATGGATGCCCTTCTTTCCGTCATTCTCGAAATCCGCACCTCCACCGTGCTGACCGAACAAAGCGCAGTCATGCACGCAGCCGGGCTCACGGAAGCCCAAATGCAACCCTACCTCGAAGGCATCCGGCAGGCTGGCCTCACGTGGGATCTTCAGGCATCCCTCCTTGTCATGTTCATGGAATGGGCCGTCCTCACCTCGCTCACCCTCTTCTTCTCGTGCTTCACCAGCAGCACGCTCACGAGCATGATCTTTGCCTTCGGCTTCTACATCGTCGGCTCGTTCCAATCGCAATTCTTCGGCTTCGCCCTCCACGGGCAGGACGGCGTCAGCCAAACCGTCCAGAACACCACGGACTTCTTCGGAGCCATCGTCCCCAACTTCCAGATCTACGCCATCTCCGACGCCGGAATCAACGGCCGCCCCATCTCGCCCGGCCTCATCGGCTCGCTGACTCTCATCACATGCGCCTACTTCCTGTTCCATTTATGCATGGCTACATGGATATTCCGCCGCAAGGAATTCTAATGTACGGCACGACGCAATAATCAGGTTTTATTGATTATTTTCCCGGCATCTTCCAAGGGCGGAGTTCCCCGGCCGCTTATCCGCCACATCCTGCATACAACCGGATGCCCCATCAAACATACATATTTCCCGTTCACAGAAAATACGTCATTTATGACACTCGAAATTTCCGCACGAGACAACCATTGCACAGGGCTCCAGACTGCCCGCACAACGTGAAGCATGTTTTTTTGCTTGCCACAGGGCATCGAACCTCTATAATCAGAAGCGCATGTTAGCCCGCACTATCTTCCAATGGACGGTTTTTGCCTGTCTGGCCTTTCTCTTCACCGCTTGCCAGCAACAACAGCAATACAGCGCACCGTCCCAGACACCGGCATACCACTTCAAGGCCGGACGTACGGCCATCCTTCTCCGCAACGGCAAAGCCATCGCTCCGCGCAATGCTCCCCTTTCCGTCAAACGAGCCATCGCCGCAGCCAACTCCCTCGTCGGAAAACCCTATCGCATGGGCGGAGGACACAAAAAACACCATGACTCGGGCTATGATTGCTCCGGCAGCACCTCCTTCGTCCTGCGTGAAGCCGGCCTCCTCGACAAAGTCCGCCCGTCCGGCGGCTTCCTGAACTACGGCTCCCCCGGCCCGGGCGACTGGGTCTCCGTCTACATGAAAAACGGCCACGTCTTCCTCTACATCGCCGGACTGCGCTTCGACACCACCGGCTCCGGCAGCGGCGTAGGCCCCCGCTGGTATGCCACGGGGCGCACGGGACGCGGCTTCTACGTCCGCCATCCGCGCGGCTTCTGATTCCGCACTTCATCCTTCCTTCTCAACCCCGCCCGGCTTCAGACCGGGCGGGTTTTTTTTGCGCTTGACCACTCCATGCTTGGAACAGTATAACGACGACACGGCAACTGGATTCACCACTGCCTGTTTATTGCTTTCCATACCGCCATGAGTCACCACTCCTTCCTCTCTCTGATCATCCCCGCTCTGGTTGCCTCCCTTTGCCCCGGCCAGGCCGCCGAAATACGGAACATCACCATTCCCAGCAAAGCCCTGCAACGGGAAGCCCCACTCACCATCGTACTGCCGGACGACTACGGCAAAAGCGAAAAAAAGTATCCCGTCATCTACTTCCTGCACGGGCATGGAGACAACAACACGCACTGGGTCTCCCGCATCCCTCTCATTCCGCAACTGGCGGACGAACTCGGCTTCATCGCCGTGTGCCCGGACGGCCAAAAGAGCTGGTACTTTAACAGCTACACCAACCCCGCCAACCAATTTGAAACCCATATCGTACAGAAAATCGTCCCTTACATCGACAAGAATTTCCGCACGATCGCCACGCGCGACTGCCGCGCCATTACGGGCAACAGCATGGGCGGCCACGGCGCCCTTTATCTCGGAACGCGCCATCCCCAGCTCTTCGCTCAAATCGGAAGCCTCAGCGGAGGCGTCAACATCATCGCGTGGCCCAAAGGATTCAACATAGCCGACTCCCTCGGCGCGTACGAGCAAAACACCAAGCGGTGGGAAGACGGGTGCATCCTCCACATCCTGCCAAAAACGAAACCGGACACTTACCGGAACATTCTCATCTCATGCGGCGATCAGGACTTCTTCCTGCAGGACAACAAACGGCTGGACGAAAAACTCACGCAGGCAGGCATCCGGCACACCTTCACGATTACGCCCGGAGCGCACAACTGGACATACTGGAAAGCCGCCGCGACTCCCCAGATACGCACATTCATCGAAGCGATGCCGTTCGGCAAACCGGCACCTCCGAAGCATCAAACTGCGGTCAAGTGAGGCACGAACATCGCGCGTTCATGCGATTTCCAGCCCAAGCTCCGCCAGCTTCGCCAAATCCGTCTCCACACCCTGCCCGGCAATCGTCAGATAATTGCCCGTCATGAAAGCGGAAGCCCCGGCGGCAAACATCTCGTACTGCCGCTCCTTGAGCACGGACACGCGACCGCCGCAAATGCGCAGCGATGCTTCCGGCATCAAATGGCGGAACAAAGCAATGATGCGCAACGCCTCTTCGGCAGGCATCACCGGGCGATTGCCCAAAGGAGTGCCCGCATGCGGGTACAGGAAATTGAGAGGCACATTCGTAATACCTTCGCGCTTCAGCTCCATGGCAAAATCGAAACGATCCGACCACGTCTCTCCGAGACCGAACAGACCGCCGCAGCAAATCTCCAGCCCATTGTCCAAAGCCTGCCGCACCGTATCGAGACGGTCGCGCCACGTCTGCGTCGTACACACATTCGGATAAAACGACTCGCAGGCTTCAAGATTGTGGTGCAGGCGAGTCATCCCCGCTTCCTTGAGGCGATGCAGCGCATCGTGCTTCAGGCGGCCGAGAGAACCGCACATCTGCGCGCCCTTCTTCCCGGCGCGGGACTCCACGAACTTTGCCAGGGATTCCACATCATCGTCGCTCAACGCGCCTCCGCTCGTCACCAGCCCGCAGCGATGCACGGGATACTCGGCCCAGCCGTCCACAATCTCCTCCAGCTTCTCCTGGCTGAGAAGGGGGTACGTCTCCACATCGGCGGAATTGTGCCCGCTCTGCGAACAGAACTTGCAGTTCATCCCGCAGTTGCCGCTCTTCGCATTGATAATATAGCAAATCTCAACCTTATTGCCGAAAAAACGCTCGCGAATCGCCGTCGCGGAAGCGAACAGCTCCTTCTCGGGCATCTCCAGCAACTCAAACGCCTGCTCCTTCGAAATACCGCCTTCGTTCAGAGCGGCCCGCGTGTACAGTTCCATACAATCCTTCATACGCAACAGGCGCAAAAACCATACGGTAGCGCCGCCCAAGCTAAACACGAAGAGGGCCGCCCGTCAAGAATATTCCATAAAAACGCATTGCACAACAAGCCCGCCGAGTGTAATATACCAGCGTGACCGATACCAGTGAAACCCATGCGGAACTGAAGGAGCCGGCCCTGCGCGCCTACCGCGCCATGGTACTGGCCCGCACGTTCGACAGCAAAATCTCCGCCCTCTACAAGGCAGGAAAAATCATGGGCGGCGTCTTCCTCGGCAGGGGCCATGAAGCCATCGCCGCTTCGGAAGGCGTCTTTCTGACCCCCGGCAAAGACATCTACTTCTCCTTCATCCGCGAACAGGCCGGACGCATCGCCTGGGGCGAACCCATCATCGAAGGCGCGCGCTCCTACTTCGGCTCCGCTCTCGGCTACATGCGCGGCCGCGACGGCAACGTCCACCGCGGCCAGCCCAAAGAAGGCTACATCGTCCCCATCAGCCACCTCGGCAGCGGCGTCGCCGTCGTCGCGGGAGGACTCATCGCCAAACGGCTGAACGGCGAAGTGCCCGGAGCCGTCGGTGTCGCCTGCGTGGGAGACGGCACCACCTCCACCGGAGCCCTGCACGAAGCGGCCAACCTCGCCGCCGTCGAACACCTCCCTCTCGTCCTCGTCGTCACCAACAACCAGTTCGCCTACTCCACGCCGAACATCCGGCAATTCGCCTGCGCCAGCCTCCTCGACCGCGGACGCGGCTACGGCATGGCCGTACATGAAACGGACGGCACCGACTTCATGGCAACCCTGAAAACCATGAAACAGGCCATCGATGCCGCACGCCGGGGCGAAGGCCCCCAGTGGGTACTGGCGAACACCCTTCGCATGTGCGGCCACGGCGAACACGATGATGCCTCCTACATCCCGCAGGAACTCAAGGATGCCTACGCCGCGAAAGACTGCCTCGATGTCGCCGCCCGCCAGCTCCTCCAGCTCGGCTGGATCACCGAAGAAGAAATCGAACGCATCCGGCAGGAATGCGCCGACGAAGTCCAAACCGCCGTCGCACTGGCGCAGCGCGAACCCGAACCCGACCCCTACAGCGACTGGTCGGCCACCTCGTGGGAACCCGCCTACTAACCCCTTCAACACATGAGTGCCACCTACATCGACGCCATCCGGCAAGCTCAGGAAGACCTCCTCTCCGAAGACCCCGACGTCTTCATCTACGGGCAGGACATCGGCCACTTCGGCGGCGCCTTCAAAGCCACCAAAGGCCTCAAAAACCTCTTCCCTGATCGCGTCCTCGACGCCCCCATCAGTGAAGACGCCATGGTCGGCGCAGGCATCGGCGCAGCCCTGCAAGGCAAAAAGCCGATCATCGAAATGCAGTTCTCCGACTTCGGCACCATCGCGCTGAACCAGTTCGTCAACAACGCCGCCTCGCACTACTACCGCACCGGCATCCCCATCAACATCACCCTCCGCATGCCCTGCGGCGGCACCCCCGGAGGCGGCCCCTTCCACAGCCAGAATCTGGAAACCCTCTTCGCCCACTACCCGGGCCTGCACGTCCTCACCCCCGCCACCGTCGCGGACGCCTACTGGATGCTCAAACAGGCCGTCGCCATCCCGGATCCCGTCGTCTTCATGGAACACAAGTTCCTCTACCGCTGGCTCAAGGCGGAAAGCTTCCTCGATGAAGCCCCCCTTCCCATCGGCCAGGCTCGCATCGCCCGGCCCGGCAAACATGCCACCGTCGTCGCCTACGGAGCCATGGTCCCCGAATCCGTCCGCGCCGCAGACGAATTCATGCAGGACAGCGGCTTCGACATCGAAGTCGTCGACCTCCGCAGCGTCAAACCCCTCGACACCGAC
The DNA here is from genome assembly GCF_900097105.1 of Neoakkermansia glycaniphila. Taxonomy (GTDB): domain Bacteria; phylum Verrucomicrobiota; class Verrucomicrobiia; order Verrucomicrobiales; family Akkermansiaceae; genus Akkermansia; species Akkermansia glycaniphila. The sequence goes on from NZ_LT629973.1 coordinate 989,978, forward strand.
ACCATCATCGCCTCCGTCGCCCGCACGGGAAGACTCCTCGTCGTCGCGGAAGACTTCCCCTGGGGAGGAGTCACGGCCGAAGTCATCTCCCGCGTCGTTGCGGACGGCTTCCACCTCCTCGACGCCCCGCCTCAGCGCCTCACCGCCAAAGACACCCCCATCCCCCACCATCCGAACCTGTGGAAGGCGCACCGGCCCACCATGGAATCCATCACCTCCGCCATCCGCCACCTGCTCACGCTCTAAAGCCATGCCCAAAGTACCAATCCTCATGCCCCAGCTGGGCGAATCCATCGCCGAAGCCACCGTGCTGAGACTCCTCGTCGAACCGGGAGCCACGGTCTCCGCCGACGAAGAAATCTTCGAGGTCGAAACCAACAAGGCCACCATGGGCGTCACCACCCCCTGCGGAGGCACCGTCGCCGAAATCCTCATCAAGGAAGGCGACAACGTCGTCGTCGGCGCCAACATGGCCCTCATCGAAGCCACGGAAGAAGAAATCGAACGCACGGGCTCCTCCCCCCTCGGCGCGGACGGAGCCTCCCCCACCCTACCCACCAGCCCGGAATCCGTCCCGCAGCAAACCGCCTCGAACGAAACCTCCGGAGACGTCGTCCACTTCAAAACACAGGGAGAATACATCGAAAACTCCTCCCTCAAAGTACAGCCCAGCGTCCGCGGATTGCCCGTACCTGTCGGCCTCAAGGGAGCGCACTACCTCTCCCCCCGCATGAAGGCCCGCATGGACGAACTCGGCATCAGCGCATCGGACATCGCCGCCATCGTCGGCTCCGGAGCCGGAGGCCGCGTCACCATCGAAGACCTTGAGCAATTCATCCAGTACGTCGACGAATGGCCCTCCCGCCCCGCCTCCATGATGCGCCGCTCCGTAGCGGACTCCATGCGCCGCAGCTGGACACGCCCCCTTGCCTCGGCAGGACGCCCCATCTACATGGACCCCATCCTGACCCACCGCAAAAACCATCCGCACAAACCCGGCATCACCCTCTACTTCGTCCGCGCCCTCGCGCTTGCCATCGCAGAACATCCGGAAGCCGCCGGCTACCTCGTCGGAGGCCGCATCCTCTCGCCGAAAACCATCGACATCGGCGTCGCCGTACAGGTGGCGGACGGCGTCATGGTACCCGTCATGCGCCGCGTCAACGAATACACCCTCGACGAACTCATCGACGAATACAACAACCTCGTCTCGCAGGCCCGCAGCCGCCGCCTCAAACCCGAAGCGCAGCAGGGAGGCATCGCCACCGTCACCAACTTCGGCGGCTTCGGCCTCACCTTCGCATCCCCCATGCCCCTGCCCAGCGAAAGCCTCATCCTTGGCGTCGGCGCCGTCTCCAAAACACCCGTCTGGAGCGATGAGGTCGAAGCCTTCATCCCCGTCGCCAAAGCCAACATCGTCACCACCTTCGACCACCGCGTCGTGGACGGCGGCGACATCGGCCGCCTCATGCAACGCGTCGCCGACTTCCTGCAGCGCCCCGAGTACATGTAACCCATGAGCGAACAGAGAACCATCCTCGGCATCGTCGCAGGAAGCGGTGCCTACCCCGAAACCCTCATCCGTGCGGCACGCCGCATGCAGCCCGGCCTCACCATCTGCGGCGTAGGATTCCGGGGGGAAACCGGCGAAACCCTCGCGGAACTCTGCGACTCCTTCGAATGGTTCCGCGTCGGCCAGCTCGTCAAACCCCTCCGCTTCCTCCTCAAAAACGGTGTCAGGGAATGCGTCATGACCGGGCAGATCGCCCCGAAAAACCTCTTCAACCTCCGGCCCGACCTCCGCGCCCTCATCCTCCTCTCCCGCCTCAAACGGCGCAACGCCGAAACCATCTTCGGCATGGTCGCGGATGAAGCCGCCCGCGAAGGCATCACCGTCCTCCCGGCCAACACCTACATGGACGACCACATCCCGCAGTCCGGCCACATCGCAGGACCGCAGCCCGACAAACGCCAGCTCGAAGACGCCGCCTACGGCATCTCCATCGCCAAGGAAGTCAGCCGTCTCGACATCGGACAAAGCGTCATCGTCCGCCACGGCACCGTCCTCGCCGTCGAAGGCTACGAAGGCACCAACGAATGCATCAAACGGGGCGCAGCCCTCGGCAGGGGCAAACACGTCACCCTCGCCAAAGTCTCCAAACCCTCGCATGACATGCGCTTCGACATCCCCTGCGTCGGCGAACACACCCTCCTCACCTGCATCGAAGCCGGAGTAGAACAAATCGTCATCGAAGCCCATAACACCATCCTCCTGCAGGAAAACCGGGTCGCCGAACTCTGCAAAAAACACAAAATCACCCTGCACGCCATGTAGCCCCGCTGCATCCGTGCCTCCCCCCACACACGCACAGCCATGAACATCGTCTCCTGGAACGTCAACGGCCTCCGCGCCACCCTCGGCAAAGGACTCGCCGAATCCATAGACAACCTCGCGCCCGACATCCTCTGCCTACAGGAAATCAAGGCTCGCCCCGAACAGGTTGCCGACCTCTGGCTCGCCGCATGGCCCCACCAGCTCTGGAACCCCGCCGACAAACCCGGCTACTCCGGAGTCCTCATCCTCTCAAAAAAAGCCCCCCTCTCCACCTCCCTCGGCATCGGCCACAGCGACCACGACAGCGAAGGCCGCGTCTGCACCATGGAATTCGACGCCTTCCACCTCGTCAACTGCTACACCCCCAACTCGCAGAACGAACTCGCACGCCTCCCCTACCGCCGCGAATGGAACGAAGCCTTCCGGCAATACGTCTGCGACCTCGCCAAAACAAAACCCGTCATCTTCTGCGGCGACCTCAACGTTGCCCACGAAGAAATCGACATCGCCCGCCCCAAAACCAACCACTTCTCCGCCGGATTCTCCGACGAAGAACGCGCCGACTTCACCACCCTGCTCGGCTCCGGCTTCATCGACACATGGCGCCACCTCAACCCCGACACAAGGGATGCCTACTCATGGTGGTCCTTCCGTGCAGGCGCACGCGCCAAAAACATCGGCTGGCGCATCGACTACTTCTGCATCTCGCAGCAGCTCCTCCCGGCGCTCGAAAAAGCCGCCATCCACCCTGAAATCACGGGCTCCGACCACTGCCCCGTCTCCCTCACCATGGATCTCTGATCAGCTTGTGACAGCGGTTGCCATCCTTGGACTCTTCATTTCATCAAGCGACGGAATCGCTCGTCCTCCCGCAGATATTGAAAAAGAACGAGTCGTCGAAAACTGGCGGTTCAGCCTCGAACACCCCTCCCGTTCGCGGTCGCACCCCGCTTGGAAAACAATCTCGACCGCCCTCGTCGTTCGCCATCTCATCACCACCAACCAAACGAACCAGCTGGCATGGCTGCTCGCCATCGACAGCTCCATCTACCTGAACACACGCCAACACCTCCCCCTTGCAACCGAAGATGCACTGACCCTTTTCCATACTCTTCTGGATGCCTACCCGCTGGCAAATCGTGCCAACAAACAAGCCATCCTCGACATTCTTCATCGCGAATTCCCTATTTGCCTTCTCCCAAACCGCCGCGGAGAACAAACGATCGACCGCATCCGCAACTGGCTGGACAAACATGAAGAACACCCTTCCTTCCACGTCCGGCCATACTCACCCGACAGCCCTCGCCAAAGAATCTTCACATGGCAGACGGATTGGAACTCCCTCCGGTTGCAGGAAGATTGCTACCTCTTTCCCATTCCCGGCGACCGCTACTCCGCCATCGTACACTGGCACGGGGCAGCCGACGGAAGCACGCTCTACGACATCTATCTTTTCCAAAAGAATCAAACCGGCAAATGGCAACACAAACGTTGCGTCGCAATATGCACCAAACATACCGATGCACCGGAGCCGGGACCGCAACTGCTTTCTTTCGGAACAAACGACTTCACGGTCACCTTCCACACACAAGGCAAAAACGGAACACCGACCACCCGTTCCTTCTCCTACGATGGAGCACCCCATGACGAATGGGACTGCCTGCCCTCCCGCTATCCGGAAGAATAGCCAACCATCGTCGCGATGGCATGCCAAACGCCTCAACACCCTTGCTGTCAGCCTCATCAATAAAACAGAAGGAGAACTGAAATCTCCCTTTGTGACGAAATCGTCACAAAGAAAAAGGCGTTTGTCACACGCTTGCGTGCTACATAATACCCCCAACATCGGAGTACGCAACTCCTGCAAGACAACAAGACACTAGAATGGACACCATCTACATCGTCATCCTCGGCATCCTGCTCCTCCTGGCAGGCTTCGACCTCGTAGTCGGCGTATCGAACGACGCCGCCAACTTCCTCAACTCCGCCGTCGGCTCACGCGCCGCCTCGCGCAGCGTCATCATCGCCGTTGCGGCTGTGGGTGTCGTCATCGGCTCCTCCTTCTCCAGCGGCATGATGGAAATCGCCCGAAGCGGCGTCTTCGTCCCCGCGCAGTTCAACTTCCACGACATCATGCTGCTCTTCCTCGCCGTGATGCTGACGGACGTCATCCTGCTGGACCTCTTCAACACCTTCGGCCTGCCCACATCCACCACCGTCTCCCTCGTCTTCGAACTCCTCGGTGCAGCCGTCGCCGTCGCCGTGTACAACATGTGCACCATGGGAGACAACGTCGTGCAGAACCTCAGCGACTATATCAACTCCTCAAAAGCGCTAGCCATCGTCACCGGCATCTTCGCTTCAGTCGGCGTCGCCTTCACCTGCGGCATCGTCATCATGTGGATATCGCGCCTCATCTTCAGCTTCCGCTACCAGAAAACCTACAAATACATCGGTGCCATTTGGTGCGGCCTCGCCCTCACTGCCATCACCTACTTCGCCATCTTCAAGGGACTCAAGGGCAGCACCATCCTCGACAAGGAAACCGTCAAATACCTCGACACCCACCTTCACTACTGCCTCCTCGCCTCCTTCGCCGGCTGGACCGTCCTGATGTTCATCCTGCAGCACCTCGGCCGCGTCAACATCCTCAAATTCATCGTCCTCGCGGGCACCATGGCACTCGCCCTCGCCTTCGCGGGCAACGACCTCGTCAACTTCATCGGCGTCTTCATGGCCGGGCAATCCTCCTATGAAATCGCCCAGGCGCACGTCGCCGCCGGAGGCAACCTCTCCGACCTCTACATGGGCGACCTCGCCAAACCCGTCGTCGCCGACTGGCGCTACCTCATCGTTGCTGGCCTCATCATGGTAGGCGCGCTCATGTTCTCCAAAAAAGCACGCACCGTCACCGACACCGAAGTCAACCTCGCCCGCAAAAACGGCGGCATGGAACGCTTCGGCTCCGCACCGCCCGCCCGCATGCTCGTGCGCTACACCCTCAAATTCGCACAGGGCCTCACCCGCATCACCCCGGCTCCCATCGCCCGCTTCATCGGCAAACGCTTTGAGCCCCTCCCCGCGTCCGAAGACAACGGACAGGCCTTCGACCTCATCCGCGCCTCCGTCAACCTCACCATTGCAGCCCTCCTCATCTCCCTCGCCACCTCGCTCAAACTCCCGCTTTCCACCACCTACGTCACCTTCATGGTCGCCATGGGTTCCTCCCTCGCCGACCGCGCATGGGGACGCGATAGCGCCGTCTACCGCATCACCGGCGTCATGACCGTCATCGCGGGCTGGTTCTTCACCGCCTTTGCGGCCTGCACCGCTGCCTTCATCTGCGCCATGGTCCTCATGGCCGGAGGCTTCGGAGGCATCGTCCTCATGGTCGGCATTGTCGCAGCCCTGCTCATCAAATCTGCCATCATGCACAAAAACAAGCATAAGAAACAGGTGGAAGAACTCAACCTCGGCAACGACAACACCCTCCGCAGCATCGGCATCGGCTCCGCCGAGCTCCTCGGCCGCGTCCTCGGAATCTACAAAGGCTCCATCGACGCCCTCATTACCGAAAACCGCAAGCAACTCAAGAAATTCCGCAAGGAAACCAAGGAAATCGGCAAAGAACTGCGCGACAGGAAAAACTTCGAAATCATCCCGAGCCTCCGGCACATCTCGCCCGACCTCGTCGACCGCGGCCAGCTCCTCTTCCGCGTCACCGAAAGCATGCAGGCCACCGTCGAATCCCTCAACATCATCGTCCAGGCCAGCTTCAGCCACATCGACAACAACCACGCCGGACTCGACCACGAACAGGCGCAGGAACTCCTCGCCCTCACCGAACACGTCGCCAAATTCTACCCGGAACTCTGTGGCATGCTCCGCGCCAGCAACTACGCCGGACTTGAAAAAGCCCTCGAAGAAGCCACCGACCTCAGTGAAGAATTCGCCGACAGCATCCGCCACCACCTCCTGCGCGGAACCGAAGACGAAAGCCAGGCGCGAAACAGCATCCTGTACCTCAACCTTCTGAACGAAACGCGCTCCATGATCCGCCGCTCATACAGCCTGATGAAAGATCAGAAAGACCTCCTCGAAGGCTGATCTTCCTCAAACCGCCGCCTCGCGCGCCGATACCTTTTTCATCGCATTTCCGCAGAAAACAGGCTACAATCGGTGCGCGGGCATCCCGCACCCTAACCTTCCTCCACAACACCATGGTATCCTGGGGTCTCACAACGGGGTTCATCCTCATCGCCTTCCTCATCCCATACAGCTTCAACCGCATGCGCCTGCGGCGGATGAAGGAGGAACTCGAACGCGCCAAACTCGAACTGCACCACCTGCGGCTTCGGGACAAGGAAACCGAACGCCGCCTCCAGCAGGACAAAGCCCTCTTCCTCGAGGCCCTCGGCGTACCCTTCCTCATCATGCGCCCGTCCGGCAGGCTCATCATGGCCAACGCCCTCGCCGGGGCCCTCCTCGGCATCGACGAAAAAAAACCGATGAACCTCCTGCGCGTCCTCGAAGCATCCGCCTTCCGCAACGTCCTCGAACACGCCGCCAACGCTGCCGAACCCTGGATGGAAACCGTCGACATCCAGACCACCGCCAAAAGCCCCGTCCCGGAAACGCGCAACTACCAAATCATCTCCACCCCCCTCAACAACGGAGAAAACCACATCGGCATCGTCTTCCACGACGTCACCGGAGAACACCGCACCCAAATCATGCGCCGCGACTTCGTCGCCAACGCCTCACATGAACTCCGCACCCCCCTCACCATCATCCGCGGCTACCTCGAAAACCTCCTCGAAGACGAAGAAATGGGCAACGACCCCGCCACCCGCAACCACGTCCTCGACCTCATGATGAAACACACCCAGCGCATCGTTCGCCTCGTTGAAGACATGCTCGTCATCTCCCGCCTCGAAACGCCGGAAACCGGATACCTCCAAAACGAAACCTTCGACCTCTGCGAGATCGCGGAAGATGTCGCCCTTCGCCTCGAAAGCCTCGGCAACCACAACGGTGCCACCATCTCCATCGACATCTCCCCGAAACCCTACATCCTCTCGGGAGACAAATTCTACTGGACCCAGGTACTCTTCAACCTGATGGAAAACGCCCTCAAGCAAAACCCCGCCCCGGGCCTCCGTCTCCGCCTCGAAGCACGCGACGCAAACGGCAAACACATCATCCGCGTCATCGACGACGGCATCGGCATCCCCGCCGAGCACCTCCCCTACATCTTCAACCGCTTCTACCGCGTCCAGCAATCCGGCCCCATCAAAGGCACAGGACTCGGCCTCTCCATCGTCCGCCGCGCCGTCGAAGCGCACCACGGCACCATCGGCGCCACCAGCACCCCCGGCAAGGAAACCGCCTTCACCATCGAACTGCCCATCGCCAAAAACGCGATCGGATGAAAGAACCCCTTCACATCATACGTATTATTAAACATGATGTGGAAAAAACTCGCTTGCTTCATCCTCTCCACTCTGGCGTGGAACCACGCAACCGGACAAACTGAACCAGCCGAATCCACCCGTCCCAACCTCGTCGTCATCATTGCGGATGACCTCGGATACGGCGACCTCGGCTGCACCGGATCTCTCCAGATCCCCACGCCCCACATCGACAGCCTCGCCCGGCAGGGCGTCATCTGCACCCGCGCCTACGTCACCGCTCCCATGTGCGCCCCTTCCCGCATGGGCCTGCTCACCGGCAAATTCCCGAAACGCTACGGCATCACCACCAACCCCAACACGCAAATCGACTACCTGCCGGAATCCCATTACGGACTGCCGCAAACAGAAACCTGCCTTCCCGCCTACCTCAAAAGCAAAGGCTACGCCAGCGCAGCCATCGGCAAATGGCACCTCGGCCACACCGAAGGATACACACCCACCGACCGGGGATTCGACACTTGGTGGGGATTCCTCGGCGGCTCCCGCCACTATTTCGAGCGCAAACCCGAAATCGCGGGCCTCAACCCCTCGCAAATCCAAACCAACACCGGGGCGGACACCAAAATCACCTACCTCACCGACGACATTGCCCGCGAAAGCGTCCGCTTCATCCGCTCGCAGCAGCACAGCGACAAACCCTTCTTCCTGTACGCCGCATTCAATGCACCGCACTGGCCGCTTCAAGCCACCCCCGCAGACCTTGAACAATTCAAACACATCCGCCCGGGCGACAGGCGCACCTACTGCGCCATGGTCTACGCACTGGATAGGGCCGTCGGCAATATCCTCGCCGCTCTCGATGAAACCGGCAAGGCAAACGACACCATCGTCATCTTCCTCTCCGACAACGGCGGCGCACCGGACAGCCCCGCCTGCAACGCCCCTCTGAAAGGGGAAAAACGCCTCCACTACGAAGGCGGCGTCCGCGTCCCCTTCATCGTCCGCTACCCGGCCAATGCACAGCTGAAACCCGGCAGCACCTGCGGACAAGTCGTCTCCACCGTCGACATCCTCCCCATGATGCTCGCCGCCAATGGCATTACCCAACCCGAAAAGCTCGACGGAACCGACCTCCTGCGGCTCCTTCCCATGCAGGACAACCGCGAAAAACGCACCCTCTACTGGTGCACGGACTACACCTCGGCCATCCTCGACGGCGACGACAAATACATCCTCGTTCCCGACCGTGCGCCGCAGCTCTACGACATTGCCCGCGACAACAGCGAAACGAACGACCTCTACTCCTCGCACATCGGAGAAGCTTCCCCTCTCGCCGGAAAACTCGGCTCCTACCTCACCACCACCCCGGCCTGCCGCTATCCGGATGCCATTTCATGGTCCTCCGGCCTACTGAAACAATACAGCAAAGCCAAACCCGCCACACAACCCGGAAACTCAGCCCCAAACAAACAGGCCCCTTAACGCGCACCGGGCATCACACCCCAGCCCCGCTCGCACCCATCTTCCGGTGCACCTGCCTCTCCTCATCGGTAAAAGAAAGCACTTTGACAGGCATCGCCGTATCCTCCTTGAGGTCTCCTGAACTGAAAGCGTTAGCCGGCCCCATCAGAAAAGGCAACGGCATCCCCTTCAGAGCCCGGGAAAAAGACAGCATCAGACGAAAATCCGTATAATAGCCGGGACGCTGCACAATCTCCTGCACGGACTTATTCCTATTCGTACCGGAAAGCAGATAATACCGCACTTCGCCGCCCACCTTAACCTTGTAACACTCGATCCCCTTGAAATCATGCAAATCCTTCAAGGGATCGCCGTGCACTCCGGCCTGAATGGACTGCGCCTGCTTCTCAGGCGCTTTCCCGGCAGCCTCATCTGCCGCACCAACCATCGGCACAGCCCATAAACAAGCCAACAGCATCGGCATCGTTGTTTTCATCATCTTCTCATCATAATCGGCCATGAACGAAGCGCAAACCAACTCCTTGTCATCCTCCGGAACAAAACGGCAAAAGGACGATGCAAACTAAACTCGCATCGTCCCGACAGCACCTCTCCGCAAAATGCACCGCCCGCACAAATAGGGGCGATGCAGATCAAAAACACCCGGTCAACTCTTCCTGGAGGCAAACCTCCTCGTCAAGAACCTCCGCACCGGCTCGTCATACCACTTCAGGCAGGCGTAGGCCAGCAGAATACTTCCGACCACCACGGCCAAGGCACCGGGCAGCGACTCCTCGAACGAAAGATTCTCATTCTTCACCCACGCGAAATACAAATAGATGAACGGATAATGCACCATATACAACGGATAGGAAATCTGTCCCAAAAACCGGCACACCTTATCGGTCACCGGATCGGTAATCCTGCCCGAAGCCCCGAGAATGATCAGCAGCGGGAAAATCAACGCGAAACAAACCGTCTCATACGCACCGTTCATCCAGAAAGCCTCCTCCCCGCCCAAACGGGGAACGGCCAGCAGAACGGCGAGCGCCAGACCGCAAATCCAGAACGAACCCTTGACATGCATCGGCTTGAAAACGCGGAACAGCAAAAGCCCTGCCGAGAAAGAATACAGCAGGCGCAGGGAACCGCCCATCATCTCCGACTCCCTCATCGAAAAGCCCACGCAAATATCGCCCGTCGGCCCCCACCACATACCGAACGAAGCCAAACCGCACCCGGCAGCCACCACCAGCACCGTCAGCCAACGCGTCGAAAGCCTCCGGATAAACAGGGCATACAGAATATTGCCGATATACTCGAAAAACAGCGACCAGCTCGGCCCATTCAGCGGATACATCTCACCCACGCCCCGCACCTCCGTCCCGGTCGTCGCCGGAAGCAGCAGCATATTGGCGAACGTGGCGATCAGCAGCGAAACAACCGTAATCTGCGTCACATCCCAAACGGAACAGCCTTGAAAATAAAACATCACCGCACCGATCAGCGCACCCATCACCACCATCGGATGCAGGCGGATCAAGCGGCGCTTCATGAACTCGCCCGTCTTCATCGTCTTCCAGCGGTCGTCATAGGCGTAGCCGATCACAAAACCGGACAGCATGAAGAAAAAGTCCACCGCCAGATAACCGTGATTGATCCTCTGATCCAGATGGCTGGTCGCAAACGCTTCAAAAATATGAAACCAGACGACCATAACGGCAGCCACCCCGCGCAACCCGTCAAGAATGACGAAATGCTGCTTCTCATTTCCGAGCAAACCGGAAGAACCTTGCGAATTCAACATAAAACAAAGATAATATAATACTGTTTTCCTTTCGATATTCGGCAATCGATCGACGCCGGATTACACCCACCAACGATGAACAGCACAAGGCCGGGAGAGCATCGGTAGCATGACGACCCTCTTAATACGACTATGCCATACAAGTCCTTTCATCACGTTGAAGGAAAACATTCATCCATCGCCATGGGGTGCACGCAGGCCATCCCCTGAGTTTTCTTGAACCCCATACGGTGAAGAGACCGTGAACCTTCTTGTAGACAGACTCGTCTTCATTCTGTGCGATTTTCCCAACCTTCTTCAAACGTTCTTACATCCAATCTTCCACACCCATCCATTTAGATAGTATAGGCACTAGAATACAATATGCTAAATGGCTTGACGTTAAAAACCGAAGTTTATATGATGTTTGCACATGTGCAAAAAACATAAGGTATTCCTTAGCCACGCTTCCGCAGACAAATTTTTGTGTGATCGGTTTCTAAAGTTCATGAACTTGGGATGTTACATTCAGTATGACGATGTTTACTATACTGACAAGTCGTCGATGCAGATTCCAAACAATGTTTACTTCCCGGAGGATATGCTGGAGGGTTTGAAAAACTGTGATATTGTTGTTTTTATAATTAGTTCCAATTTTCTCAACAGACCGAACTGTTCAATTGAATTGGGAGCGGCTTTAGCTCACAAAAAGCCTATTATTTCTTTGCTTGTGCCGCCGATTACTTATGGCAACATGCCTGGATTTACCACAGGAAAACAGATCATGGGATGTATTAATGAGGAGGAGGCTCTTCTGAATTTCGCTGAGGAGGTGATGCAGAAGCTTTATGGAGAAGTTAAAAATTTAAGCAACACAAATAAAGAGGTTAAAAGCTTTTTAGAAGATTGTAAAAGTATAATAGAAGATTTAAAATCTGATGGATTGATTACAAAAGACGAATATGAAAGTGCGAAAAAAAGCGCTGCAAGATACAAACAAATTTCCAATGAGCGGGAAATAGACTTGGAGAAACTGCGAGAGCAGTATGAAAAGGTGAAAAATGCCAAAGATGTTGATGAGGTCAGGGAAATAGAATGGGAGTCTATGGATGAGTCGAAAAAATATGAAGAACTTGTCAAGCAAGCCCAAAATGGAATGGCTCGATTCGATCTATGTATGAAATATTTTATCTATTCTCAGGCATATGCGAGAGAAGAGGCTTTCGCTCCACAAGATTATTCCTGTGACTGGAGTGATGTTCAGGAAAATATTAGGAACAGATATATTATTGGAGATAGTGAAGAATATCAATTGAACATGGAAGATCCCTATGTATCCGATGCTATAAAGAGCCTTCGTGAATTAAGTGATTTCCTCAATTCTGAAGTTTCCCCATCCTTTTTGAAGCATTTAACCGAGGAGTTAGATTATGTACCCGAATTAGCGAACAGAAAGTATTGGGATAAACTTTTTAAGTCTTGCTAAATAGCATCGTTACGAAATATCGAACTATAGGATCACACATCTCTACTGAACAATAACCAAATAGGAAGAAGTATTCTTTGTATAACAAGTAGAAACCAAGCTCATCCTTTTTGACTTATGGAGCGCATTATCTACCAAATATTTGATTTTGCAGTGATAACGGTCACAATTTCGCTGTTTCTTTCGATCCTACTTAAACTAAATAACCAATATAATTTATTGTAAATCAAAAAAATCAATATACGCATAGTAAAAGAATAACACAATTCCGTTTGCCCCTCAAAGTTCGCACTGTCACTGGACGACTTCGCGCTCCATCCGGCGGCATGTCGCATCCAATTGCTTGAAGAAACCATGAACCGTCATAATATCAATAGAATCGAGTAAAGAATGCTAGTTCATCATGAAAACACAAGCATTTCATTCCCTCAACGCAGCAGCAGCATAACATCATCCTGATGTTAATTCTAGAACATTCTTTAAATAGATTTCACCGACTTAAGAAAGGCCCGGTCTTCCCCATCATTTTATATAGCCCCCCATCTGCTCCTTCAGACATCTTGTTTTATTCAACAACATCCGCTCTCTGTCGGCAAGTTCCTGCTTAATATTTTCAATCTCAGCATCCATCTCCTTCTCATCCAGTCCCACCCTGAACGTTGGCCCTACCGCCGCCTTTTCCGGACCGATGACAATATCGACGGGCAACTGAGCCGCCTCGCAAATCGCATCCCATTCCTCATCGGGACAGAACGAAACTTCCGCATCCTTCGGCATATTGCGGAAGTATCCGGAGTCCACGACTACGGGAATCATCGCCCCGTTCCAGCGGCGAATCAGGCGTTCCAATGCCTCCACATCATCAAACGTCTCCCATCCCTCCCACGAAAATTCCTTCTCGTACATCCCCGCAGGAGGCAGGTCGATCGAACCCCGGTAGCAGACTTTCCCATCGGCAGACTCCAACCGGACAAGATAATAACGCCTGACATCCTCCGCCTTCCATGCAGGCGGATACTTGCCCGCGCTCAATTTCAGCTTTTCGAGCTCATCGGGCGTCAGAGGCAGAGTCTTCGCGCCGGAGGCTTCCTTTTGCATTTCCTCGCCAGCATGGGAGTCACCGCACACATCCCGGGTAAATTGCCCGAACCGCATCAGATCGCGCACCAGCTCATCCATATCCGCATAGCGGAACTCCGTCCCTGCTCCGCCGCCTGCTGCAGTGACATCTGCGGGCGGCACAAGGCAATAACGAACCTTCCCCTCGATCTCCCGTTTGACAAGGCTGCAACCCTGTCCCCCGCGATGATCCGCCCATACCTGCTTCCTACGGGCGTCGGGCAAGCCATCCAGCACATCGGTTGCCTTCTCCGGCACAGCCGCCGGACGGGAAGGAGCAACCGCCGCTCCGGCAGTCTGCGCTTCAACAGAGGTCACAAAGAACATGGACGCCAAAACGGCCCACACGGCATTTTTTCCATCAATCACGGTTTTCATAGGATGCTTGCCGCAAGCATACCAAAACCGCCTGACGCATGGCAAGCCCGTTCAGGCAACATGCCGCCCCGCAATCAATCGTCGAAACGGAAGCAATATCCCACGCCCCGGACGGTTTCCAGATGGTCGGCATAGGGGCCGAGCTTCTGGCGCAGGCGTTTGATGTGGGTATCGAGCGTGCGCGTCTGCACATCGTCGCCGTAGCCCCAGACATTCTTCTGAATCTCGTAGCGGTCCTGCACGCTCCCGGCGCGTTCGACGAGATAGGCCAGCAGCTTGAACTCGCTGGCCGTCAGGTCGATCACCTCGCCGTCCAGATGCAGCTTCAGGGCGTTCTTGTCGAGCCGGAACGGCCCCCGCACCACTTCCACTTCACCGGGTTTCGGCGCATAGCGTTTCAACACATTCTGCACACGGAGCATCAGCTCCTTCGGGCTGAACGGCTTGGCAACGTAATCGTCCGCACCCAACTCCAACCCCACAAGGCGGTCTTCAAGCTGCGCACGGGCCGAAAGGAACAGCACGGGAATGCGCGAGGCGCGTTCATCCTGCTGCAAAGCCTTGTACACCTCGAAACCGTCCTTGCCGGGCATCATGATATCGAGAATAATCAGGTCGGGCAGTTCCGCATACGCCATACGGGTACCCGTCATGCCGTCGTAGGCCTGCAGCACCTCGTAGCCTCTGCGATGCAGATTCATGGCCACGAGTTCGGAAATATCCCCGTCGTCTTCAATAACCAGAATGCGTTGCATGAAAGAAAAGTAGCATGCTTAACGTTGAAAAACACGTTTTTTTTGTGACGTTTCCGTCACTTGCGAAAAGAAGCGACAGGAACCACAGATTTCACGGATGGGCGCAGATTTTTCACGTAGGAATCCGGCTGACCGCCGGATTGAAATGGATGAAGAAAATGTTTGATTCTCATTTTGCATCATATTGATGATCCATATTTTATTCGTGGTTCAGCAGTCAACCGAATACAAATATGCAAAATCTGTGCGCATCTGCGCAATCTGTGGCTCTCCAACCCTCTTACGTATTATGCGTATGCCGCACGATCTTGCCGCTTTCGAGGTAGATCACATCCTCGCAGATATTGGTTGCGATGTCCGCCACGCGTTCCAGCGAGCGCGAGATATTCATGCTGTCGAGATAGTACCCGGCCTGCTGCGGATAGAGGGCGATCAGCTCGCGGGCGCGCACATCGTTCTCCCGATGAATGGCATCCACCACCTCATCCTGCCGGATGATGACGAAAGCCATCAGAGGATCCGCGTTCTTCATCACCTGCAGGGCTTTCTTGAGCATGCCGCGCACCGTCTCCTCCATCTTGCGGAAGTCGAACCGCTCGATATCGGTATCGATGAAATTCGCCATATCGATGGCGCGCCGGGCGATACCCACGGCAAAGTCGGCCACGCGTTCAAGGTCGTGGTTGATCTTCAGAATGGTAATCACCAGCCGCAGATCGCTGGCGACAGGCTGGTACAGGGCAAGAATCTTGAGGCATTCCTCCTCGACCTTCACTTCGTCGCAATCGATCTTGTAATCGCCGCCGATGACTTCCTTCGCCAGCGGAACGTTCATCGTCGAAACGGCTTCCAGAGCCTTGGCGAGCGCAGCTTCCGCCTCCGTCGCGATGGATTCGACCATGCTCTTGAGGTTCGTGATTTCCTGAATGAAATGTTCTTTCATATTCGTGGTCTTTCCGGGTGCATCAACCGAAACGTCCGGTGATGTATTCTTCGGTCTTTTTGTTGGATGGGTTGGTGAAAATGGTATTCGTATCGTCGAACTCGATGATGCGGCCCTTGTAGAAGAACGCCGTGGCGTCGCTCACGCGGGCGGCCTGCTGCATATTGTGCGTCACGATGACGATGGTGAAACGTTCCTTGAGCTGGAGAAGCAGTTCCTCGATCTTCAGAGTCGCCACCGGGTCGATCGCGCTCGTCGGCTCGTCCATCAGCAGGATATCGGGCGCGGCGGCGATGGCGCGGGCGATGCACAGCCGCTGCTGCTGGCCGCCGGACAGCGCGAGGCCGCTCTTCTTGAGCTTGTCCTTCACCTCATCCCAGATGGAGGCTCCGATCAGGGCCTGTTCCACGCGGTCCGCCGTTTCGGACTTGCTGAGCTTGTAATGGAGCTTGAGGGGATAGGCCACATTGTCGAAGATGGACATCGGGAACGGCGTGGGCTTCTGGAAAATCATGCCCACCTTGCGGCGCAGGGCCAGCACATCCACACTGCCCGAAAGCACATTCTCTCCGTCGATCAACAGCTCTCCTTCCGTCCGCTGGTCGCGGTACAGTTCGAAAATGCGGTTGTAGATGCGGAGGTGCGTGGACTTGCCGCAGCCCGAAGGCCCGATCACGGCGGTGATTTTGTTCTCTTCGATATCGATATTGTTCTCGAAGAGGGCCTGGTGCGAGCCGTAGAAGAAATTGATGTTCCGTGCGGAAATCTTAATGTTTCTGTTTGTTGTCATGGAAGATGATGCGGGTCAGAATGTTCACGATCAGGATGAATCCGGCCATCACGAGGGCTGCGCCCCAGCCTGCGGAGTGCATGGCTTCGAAGGGGGAGTTCATCGTGTATTCGTTGATGAGTACGGGCATATTGGCCGTAGGTTGCGAGAAATAGGCAGTCGGCCAGGAATCGGCGAACATGGCGGTGAAGAGCAGCGGAGCCGTCTCGCCGCTCACGCGGGCCAGCGAAAGCAGGATGCCCGTCACGAGGCCGTTCTTCGCGGAGCGCGTGATGATGCACAGGGTCGTCCGCGTGCGGGTCATGCCGAGGGCAAGGGCGGATTCGCGCAGCGTGTAGGGTACCATCGCCAGCATGTCTTCCGTCGTGCGCATCACGACCGGGAACATGATAATGGCGAGCGACACCGTACCGGCAAAGCCGGAGAAGTTGCCCGTGGATACCACCAGCAGGACGTACACAAACAGGCCGACGATGATCGAAGGCATGCCCATCATCACGTTCGCGCTGAAGCGCAGAATATGGGCGATGCGGCTGTTCTTGCCGTATTCGGACAGGTAAATGCCCGCCGCCATGGCCAGAGGCACGGCGATCGCCGCCGCGCCGAGCGTAATATAAAGGCTTCCGAGCAAAGCATTGGCTATGCCCGATTCGGGCGTGCCGTAGGGCTTCGACTCGTTGGTCAGGAAACTCCAGTCGATCACCTTGACTCCATGGCCGATGACCGTATACAGGATCCAGGCCATGCCGCCCACCGCCACGGCGATGGAAAACAGGGAAAAGAGGCGTATCAGAAGATCCGTCAGCTTGCGGAACGCCATCGGGCGCCTCGGCATATCTTTTTTCAGTGCAAGTGCATTCATGGTTCAACGTTCCTCTCCGCGTTTGGCGCTGGTGGCGTGAAGGTAATACTGGGCGAACACCTGGATGCCGAAGGACATCGCGAGCAGGATCAGCCCCAGCGCGAACAGGGTGCTCTTCTGCAGACCGTCCGCTTCGGCGAAATTGTTGGCAAGGGTCGCGGCGATCGTCGTGCCGCTGGAGAACAGGCCTTCGGGCATCTCCATCATATTGCCGATGACGAACAGCACTGCCATCGTCTCGCCCAGCGCGCGGCCGAGGCCGATGAACACGCCGCCGAGAATGCCGCGGATGCCGTACTTGACGATTACGTCCTTGGCCGCCTCCCACTTCGTACAGCCTACGCCGTAGGCGGACTCGCGGAGCATCGGCGGCGTCATCCGGAACACGTCGCGCATGATGGCGCACATGTACGGCAGAATCATCAGAGAAAGAATCAGCCCCGCCGTCAGGAAGCCGAAGCCGTTGTAATCCTCCCCGAGCAGCCAGCCGAATACGGGCATCTTCGCCAGGCCGAGCGTATCCGCCAGAAAGGGTTGCACGTATTCCTGCATCAGCGGAGCGAGGACAAACAGCCCCCACATCCCGTAAATCACGCTGGGAATGGCCGCCAGCAGATCGATGGCCTGGCTGAGCGTCTTGTTCACCCAGCCGGGCGCTTCGACGAGGTACAGGGCCGACACGAACGACAGCGGCAACGCGATGGCGAGGGATACCCCCGTCGTCATCAGCGTACCAGCGATATTCGGCCATGCGCCGTATTTGTCGTCCACAGGGTCCCATTCCTCGGACCAGAGGAAACCGATGCCGAACTTGTCCCACGTATCGGCGGAGTTGACGCCCAGCTGTATGAACACGCCGAGCATCAACAGGCCGATCAGGGAGGCGCAGCCCAGGCAGACGATCTTGAATATGTTGTCCGTCTTGAACATCGCGTTTCCTCCGTCTGTCAGGTTACTTCAGAATGTCTGCGCGGATCAGTTCCACCACGTTGCCGGGCATCGGCACGTAGTTGAGCTTCGTCGCGGTGGGGGCTCCCTTGTCGAAGCACCAGTTGAAGTACTTCGTCAGAGCCGCCTTCTTGTCGGCGGCGAGATCCTTGCGGAGCAGAATGTAGGTCACGCCCGTGATCGGCCAGGACTGGTCGCCGGGAGTATCCGTCAGCGACATGAAGAAGCCGGGGGCATTCTTCCAGTCGGCATTCGCGGCAGAGGCGGTGAACGTATCCACATTCGCCTCAACGAACTTTCCGGCGCTGTTCTTCAGCGCGGCGCAGGAAAGCTTCGCTTCCACGGCGTAGGTATATTCCGTGTAGCCGATGCTGCCCTTGATCTTGGCGACGTTGTTGCACACGCCGGGATTCTTCTGGCCTCCGATGCCCACGGGCCACTTCACGGCCGGGCCTTCACCCACCTGCTCCTTCCAGTCGGCGGAAATCTTGCTCAGGTAGTTCGTGAAGATGAACGTGGTACCGCTGGAATCCGAACGGCGTACGACGGTGATCTTCATCTTCGGCAGCTTCAGGCCGGGATTCAGCGCCTTGATGGCGGCATCGTCCCAACGCTCGATCTTGCCGAGGTAGATCTTCGCCAGCGTATCCTGGTCAAGCTTGAGCTGGTTGTTCTTCACGCCCGGAATATTGACGATCACGACCACGCCGCCCGTCAGCATCGGGAACTGGACGAGGCCAGCCTCGTTCTGCTCCGCAAGAGTCAGAGGGTTATCCGTTCCGGCGAAATCGACGGTACCGGACTTGATCTGGTTGATCCCCGCACCGGAGCCGAGGCTCTGGTAGTTGATCTTCACATCGTCGTTCTGCTTGGTGTAGTCGTACGTCCACACCTGATACACGGGAGCCGGGAAGGAAGCTCCGGCGCCGTTGAGATTCGTCTCGGCATGAACTGCGGAGAGGGCGGAAGCGCTGATGAGCGCGATAAAGAGTGTTTTGAACATAGTTCTGTCTTTGAGGTTGGTGGTTCGGGGGGAGATGAGGGAGCTTCGACCGCCCGCCGCGCGTTGTGGCAGGCAGGGCGGCGAAGCGCCTCCCATGCATCAGAAGTTCGTACGGACGGCCACGGAGTAGGACCAGCCGGTGTAGCCCTTGGCTCCCTTGGCATCAGTACCGTTGGAGCTCAGGTATTCAACGCCGGCCATCACCTTCATCATGTTGGGATTGTCCGGGAAGAGGTAGTAGTTCGCACCGAGGTAGAAGCCCTGGAGGCAGTCGCTCACGGCGGAATAGTTCGAGTTCGTGCTGTAGTAGCGCTTGTCGACGACAACGGCATTGCTGCCCGTCGCGAGCTGGTAGCGGAACACGCCTTCCCAGTGCGGGGTAAACTTGTAGGCGGGCATGATCGTCACGCCGAACACGTTCTGGGCTCCCTTCGACTTGCCTTCGTCGAGATTCACGAGATTGAACCCGGCCATCACTTCCGTCATCAGGTAGAAATTGCCGCGGGTTCCTTCCCACGTCAGGCCGATCATATCGACCGCGCCGGTACCCTGGTACTCGAAACGGCCCGGGATATTGCGGCCCGTCTTGCCGTAGGTATCGAGGCGGGTGAAGTTGTGAGCGTAGTCGAGATACAGACGGCTCTTGTCGAGGAATGCCATGTTCGACGTATCGTAGCTGATCGTACCGCCCACGAAACAATTGTCCCCGGTATTGAAGCCCGGTTCCGTCAGATTATCGTGGCCGTTGCCGTTCAGGTACATGCCGAGCTGCCAGCCGATCTTGGCGTTCTTGTCCGTACTGCGGGCGGAAATACCGTAGTTCGTCTCGGCGCGGAGCTGGTTCACCAGAGCGGAACGCTCGATCGTCAGAATCGCGGAGGAAGACGTGCGGTATTCGCCGAAATAGGCGGGCTTCATCTTGCCGAGGCCGAAGGTGGCCTGCCCGGCGTTATACTCGGTGTACAGCTCGTACAGGGAATAGGTATTGGAACCGCGGTACCAGCCGTCCTTGTACTGGTAGCGGCCGTCCATGCCGCCGATATTCCAGACATTCACGAACTTGAACTTTTCGAGGAACTTGAAGTTCACACCCATGCGGAAACGGCGCCATTCGTCGTTCCAGCGGCGGCCGTCGCCCTTGGAACCGCCCTTGATGCGGTCTTCACCACCGGCAGGGTCAACATTGCTCCACTGGTACTGCATACGCAGGGATACGTTGAAATCCTGAATCCAGGGATTGGCGGCATTGTCTCGCTTGGCGTCGAACCAGGCGAATCGGCTCTGCGCCCACTTGCTGAACACGAACGGATCCTTGGCGGCCGTTGCGGCGGGAGCGGAAGTTTCCGGGGCCTTGGCGGGAGCGGCGGAAGCCAGCGTCGTGCCGAGAAGGAGAGCGCCCAGAGCGGGAAGTGTCGATGTATTCATATGATTGTATTGTTTGGTTTGGGTAGGAGGAAAACGTTCAGGCGACAGGCAGGGAATCCGCACGGGAATCGTCGAGCCTGCACAGGGAAAGCGCGGGGGAAGCCATCGCCTTGGCGTGGTCGCCGATGCGCTCGATGGCACGGAGGATGAACAGCAGGCTCATGCCCGTCTGCACGCTGTGGATGCCGGCGCTCATATCCGTCATCACCGTCTCCATCTCCGCGAGGAAGCGGGAATCGAGTTCGTGATCGCGGTCGCACACGGCGCGGGCCAGCTCCATATCCCGCTGCTGCAGGGCGCGCAGGGCATCGCGCAGCTCGATCTCGGCCAGCAGGTACAGAGGAAGAATCGAAGAAACGTCCGGATACTCGTTCAGGCCGAGAATACGGTTCACATTCTTCGCAATCGTCATGGACTGGTGCACCACGCGCTCCAGCCGCTTCGCGCACTGGGCGGCGGAGGCCGCCATATACCAGTTGCTTGCATGCGGAATGTAGCCGGAAAGAAGCTCGTTGCACGAACACTCGATCATCCGGGCCTTGGCCTTGAGCACCTCGCCCGTCGTCAGAGCCAGCTCCACATAGGGAAGCTCGAAATCGAACAAAGCCGTACGCACATGCTGGAGGCTCTTCAAAATCTCCGCACCGAGGCACAGCGTGCGGTCCTGTATCATGGCCAGCGCACTCTGCATCGAGGCTGCCGGAGAATGGCTGTCGGTCATATCGACAATGGAATTCATAATCATCTTTGTTGCATTCTGCCGGGCTTGCCGCCCGACGCACTAGTATATCCCACATTTTTTTCGTTCCCGCGAAAAAAATCGTGTGACAAAGTCGTCACGAACCCGGAAAACGGCTCCACAACTCCATCAATGACAAAATAGTATATTCAAACAAATGAGCAAAACAAAAACCTAATAGATAGATGAAACCCGAAAAATGGGATCGACAAGATACGAGGCAAGTGCTATTCCATGACATGAACCAGCGGCTATCAGCGCACGTCGGTACCATCATTGCCCGCCGCATGCCGCCCACACCTTTTCATCATGAAGCAAGATGAGCGAAATCAGGACTGCACGGCTGAAATCCATCCTGAATTGACAACCTGGAAACCGGGTGAAACACTGGGCGAACACATGGAGAGAAGAGGCGTCACACGCCGAGAATTCAACACATGGTGCCTCAAACTCCTCGGCCTGATGGGAGTAACCGCCCTCTGCGGCAGCGAAGCCGAAGCGCAGGAAGCCGCCGACAAAATCGCCGCCATGAAACGCCCCGTCGTCATGTGGCTCCAGCTGCAGGAATGCACAGGCTGCCTCGAAAGCACCATCCGCAGCTACAACGAAGAAATCGGCAACCTTGTCCTCTCCGTCGTCTCCATGCCCTACGTGGAACTCCTGATGGCGCCCTCGGGAGCCGCAGCCGAAAAATCCTTCCACGATGCGGCCGAACAGCCGCACATCCTCGTCGTCAACGGCTCCGTCCCCGTCAAGGAAAACGGAGTCTACTGCATGATCGGGGGAGAAACCGCCGAAACCGTCCTCCGCCGAGCCGCCAAAAACGCCACCCACGTCCTCGCAGTCGGCTCCTGCGCATACTTCGGCTCCATCCAGGCCGCACGTCCGAACCCCACGGGAGCCGTCGGCGTACGCGACATCCTCACCGACATCCCCGTCATCAACGTACCGGGCTGCCCGCCCATCGGCGACGTCATCACCGCCGTCATCATGTACATCCTCACCTTCGAAAAAGTGCCGCCCTGCGATGGCGAAGGAAGGCCGCTCATGGCCTACGGCACCCGCATCCACAACAACTGCCAGCGCCGCGCCCACTTCGACGCCGGGCAATTCGTCAACAGCTTCGACGACGAAAACGCCTGCCAGGGCTTCTGCCTCTACAAAATGGGCTGCAAAGGGCCGAACACCTTCTCCCCCTGCCCCATCGTCAAATGGAACGGCGGCGTCAGCTTCCCCATCCAGTCGGGGCATCCCTGCATCGGCTGCACGGAACTCTACTTCTTCGACCGCATGTCCCCCTTCTACAAAACGCTGCCGAACATCCACGGCTTCGGCATCGAAACCTCGGCCAATGCCGTGGGCATCGCAGCCATGGCGGCGGCAGGGGTCGGCATCGCCGCCCACATCACCGGCTCCGCCATCCGCTCCCGGAGCCAATTCCGCAAGGAAGACGCCAACGTCAACCTCCCCGCCTACGGCGACGTACCCAAAGACCGCCGCCCGCCCAAAGCGGACGACCACATCACCGACACCGGAGAATAACCCCCTTCCAAGGCCACTGCCATGAACGATTACACATCAGCCTCCGTCCCCAAGGAAAACCGCGTCGTCATCGACCCCGTCACCCGCATCGAAGGCCACCTCCGCGTCGAACTCGAAGCGCGGGACGGCGTCATCAAAAACGCCTGGACCTCCACCACGCAATACCGGGGCATCGAAGTCATCGCCTGCAACCGCGACCCGCGCGACGTCTGGGCCTTCGTGGAACGCATCTGCGGCGTCTGCACCGGCACCCATGCCATCGCCGCCATCGCCGCCGTCGAAGATGCACTGCAATACCCCGTCCCCATCCAGGCGCAACTCATCCGCAACCTCGTCAGCGGCGCGCTGGGCATACAGGACCACGTCATCCACTTCTACCAGCTCCACGCCTTCGACTGGGTCGATGTCGTCTCCGCGCTCAAAGCCGACCCCCGCGAAACCGCCAAACTCGCCCAAAGCATCTCGGACTGGCCCATGTCCTCCGTCGAATACTTCGCCGGAGTCCAGAAAAAAATCAAGGAATCCATCGCCTACGGCCAATACTCCATCTTCACCAACGGCTACTGGGGCCACCCCGCCTACAAACTCCCTCCTGAAGCCAACCTCATGGCCGTCGCCCACTACCTGCAGGCCCTCCACTGGCAGCGGGACATGATCAAAATCCACACCATCTTCGGCGGCAAAAACCCGCACCCTAACTTCCTCGTCGGCGGCATGGCCTGCGCCATCAACATGGAAAACGACCAGACCATCAACCAGTACGCCATCAGCACCATCCAGCAGCTCATCGACACCTGCCACTCCTTCATCCACAAAGTCTATTATCCGGACGTATGCGCCATTGCCGGATTCTACAAGGACTACTTCCACATCGGCGCGGCGAACCCGAACGTCTTCGCCACCGGCGACCCCAGCGAAATCAACACCGGAGCCCCCGCAGGCAAAGGCATGATCAAACCCGGCGTCCTGCTGGGCGGCGACTACAAAACCGTCATCCCCTTCGACCAGAACAAAATCGCCGAATTCGTCACCAGTGCATGGTATGAATACAGCGAAGGCCGGGAAGCGGGCCTCGCCCCCTACGACGGCCAGACCAAAGCCGACTACAACGGCCCGCAGCCCCCGTACACATGGATCTCCGACCGCCCGCAGTACACATGGGTCAAAGCCCCGCGCTACGACGGGCACGCCATGTCCGTAGGCCCCAACGCCCGCATGATGCTCGGCTACGCCCAGGGCGCCGCACCCATCGTCGAACGAGCCAACGAACTCTTCGACCGCCTCGGACTCCCGCGCGACAACGGCCTCTTCAACTCCACCTACGGCCGCACCTACGGCCGCGCCCTCGACGCCATGATCAACGTCGACATGATGGTAGAACAAATGAAATCCTTCGTCCGGCGCATCAAAAACGGCGACACCGCCACCTTCAACCCCGCCAAATGGGAACCCGCCACATGGCCGAAAAAATGCAAAGGCGTCGGCTGGGTGGAAGCCCCGCGCGGCAGCCTCAGCCACTGGGTACGCATCGAAAACGAAACCGTCGCGAACTACCAGTGCGTCGTCCCCAGCACATGGAACAGCTCCGGCCGCGATGCACAGGGGCAAATGGGCCCGTACGAATACTCCCTCGCCCACACAGGGCAGCATCCCCTCATCGACCCCGCGCAGCCCATCGAACCCCTGCGCACCGTCCACAGCTACGACCCCTGCCAATCCTGCGCCGTCCACCTGCATGACGAAACGGGCTCGCCCATCCACACCCATCAGGATCCATGAACGCAAGGCTCCAGATCGACAACATCCAACTCATCGTCCGCACGCCCGTACCGTTCGGCGATATCGGCGAAATGGACTTGCTGCGCCTCGCGGCAGCCGCCTCGGACAACAACGGCAACGACCCGGGCGACAAAGCCCTTGTCCATGCGGCGGAAACCTGCGCCCAAACCGTCGGCTGGGAACAGAAAACGGGATCGTGGACACCCCCTACCAACAAACGGCATTACAGCACCGCCGTCATCCGGCCGGCAGGGCAAACCACAGGCGACTTCGAAATAGCACGGGGCAGCGTCGACGCCCTCATGGAACTCTGCAAACTCTCCCCCGCCGACAAGGCCGCCGTCCGCAAAAACGTCAAACACATCAAACGCAAAGGCTTCCGCCCCTCCGCCGTCGCCATCAACCGCGAAGGCTTCTGGCAATTCTGCGGCTTCGTCCCCATCTTCGCCATGCGCGTACCCCTCAGCGTACGCGATGCCCAGACCGAATTCCGCTACTTCCACATCTGGGACTGGTCCCTCCGCCTCCTCCACTGGATGTGGGTCCTGTGCGTCCTCGGCCTCATCGCTACGGGATTCTGCATCGCCGAAGGCTGGTTCATCAAATTCGGCGACCTCGAAAGCGGCAACCAGTTCGGCAACATACGCCGCCTCCACTTCATCCTCGCATGGATACTCATCGGAGTCGTCACCATGCGCTTCGCCACCTTCTTCTTCGCCACGAACAAATACCAGAAAATCTCCGCCCTCTTCCCCATCAAAAAACAGCAGTGGAAAGACCTCTATGAAACCGGGCGCGACTACCTGCTGGCAAAAAGCTTCGACGGCCCCCGCTACATCGGCCACAACCCCCTGCAGCAATGGACCTACACCGGCGTATACGGACTCTTCACCCTCATGATCGTCACAGGCCTCACCCTCTACGCCCTCTACGAACCCGCCAACTGGTTCTTCGGCCTCTTCATGCCGATCAACGACGTCCTCGGCGTCGCCAACGTCCGCCTCATCCACGTCATCGGCACATGGTGCTTCATGCTCTTCATCACCATCCACGTCTACCTCAGCGCGCTGGCGGGCAATGTGGATCGCGACGGCACCATCTCCTCCATGATCAGCGGAGGCCGCTGGCTGCGCAAAGGCGTCCACTTCCGCGACGAATAACCCCGCCCACCCACCAAGTGACGCACCTCCCCTCCCATCGCCCCGGCTCTTCGGCGCAGCCCTCCCCCCTCCGGGCGCCCATCGACCGCGACTTCCCGCACCTCCTCGTCCTCGGACTGGGCAACCCCCTCATGGGAGACGACGGAGCAGGCCTCCTCCTGCTCGAAAACCTTCGGCAAAGCAGAAAATGGCCGGAACACATCATCTTTGAAGACGGAGGCACCCTCGGCATGACCCTCCTGCCCCTCATTGAAGACGCCGCCGCCGTCCTCCTCCTTGATGCCGTCCACACCGGGGCCGCACCCGGCACCGTCGTCACCCGGCAGGCCAGCCAGCTCCCCGGCTTCTTCAAAAACATCCTCTCCCCCCACCAGATCGGCCTCAGCGAAGTCCTCGGGGCCGCCCAACTCTGCGGCACCCTGCCCGCACACATCGCCCTCGTCGGCATCGAAGCGGAAACCATCGCCTTCACCGCCGCCGCCAGCAGCACCGTCCGGAACGCCCTCCCCGCCGCCGTCCGGCAGGCGCAGGCCACCTTGCACGAACTCCTCGCGGCCGCAGGCATCGGAGGAAAGGAGGCCGCCCATGCATGAAGCGGGCATCATCGCCGGAGCCCTCGACATGGCTCGCGACATGGCCCTCCGTGGCGGAGGCAGCCGCATCACCCGCCTCGTCCTGCGCATCGGCAGCCTCAGCAGCGTCGTCCCCGAATCCCTGCGCTTCGCCTTCGCTGCACTCGCACCCGGCACCATCGCCGAAGGAGCCGAACTCGACATCGACTACATCGAAGCGGAATGCCACTGCACCGCCTGCAACGCCCCCTTCCCCTTCTCCGGAAACGGCTACCTCTGCCCCCGCTGCGGAGAAGCCAGCCTCACCCTCGTCAAAGGCAGGGAACTCGACCTGAAAACCCTCGAATGGATCTGAAGAACCATGTGTAAACAATGCGGATGCGGCGAAGGAGGCCGCGTACAAATCAACGGGTGCGATGCAGGCACGCATACGCACGGCCACGAACACGCCTCACACCACCACACGGGAGAACTCAACATCCCCCTCCTCGATGCCAACGCCCGGCAAGCCGAACGCAACCGGGGCTACTTCGAAGCGAAAAACATCGGAGTCGTCAACATCTTCTCCTCCCCCGGCTCCGGCAAAACCACCCTCATCGGCGAAACCGTCCGGCGGCTTGCAGGCAACCACCGCATCGCCGTCATCGTCGGCGACCTCGCCACCGACAACGACGCCAAACGCCTGCAGCAAACCGGCGTCCCCGTCATCCAGATCACCACGGGTACCATGTGCCACCTCGACGCCGGAATGATCGCCGAAGCCCTCAAACGGCTCGACACCGACCACCTCGACCTCCTCATCATCGAAAACGTCGGCAACCTCGTCTGCCCTGCCGACTACGACCTCGGCGAAGCCCTCCGCGTCGTCCTCCTCTCCACCACCGAAGGCGAAGACAAACCCCTCAAATACCCGCCCATGTTCCACACGGCGGACATCGCCGTCATCACCAAAACGGACATCGCCGAAGCCGCCGGATTCGACCGCCGCCAGGCTCTCGCCAGCCTCGAAAAAATCGCCCACCATGCCGCCGTCTGCGAAGTATCGGCCCGCACGGGGCAAGGCATGGACGCATGGTGCGACGAACTCGTACACGCCCTCAGCCACAAAACCGCCGCTTTCTCCCACACCCACGCACATCATTGACCGGGAGAACTTGACAAACCGCCCCGCAAGGCTACAATGAGAAAGAATGTTCCCTAACCCAAAGCTTGCGGAAGTACTGGCCATCATCATCGTGCTGGCCATGCCCCTCTTTGCGGCCACCCTCATCGCACTCCGGCGGTACAAAACGTGGAAAATCATCCTGACGCTCATCCTGTGCACATGGTTTTCCTCATTGGCAACACTGGTCACCGTCAATCCTCCGGAAAACGGACTCGCCTTCTTCGCCAACCTTCTATTGGGATGGATCTACGCGGCCCCCGTCATCCCGTTCCTGCTCCTCTTCCTCTGCATCCGTGCCATCTCCACACGCCTGCTCCCACGCACCGTACCCTTCCTGAAAAATGCCGCAGGCATCGCACTCCGCGTCATCATATTCGGCTGCATCCTCGGCATCGGATACGGACTTCTGCCGCCCGGAGAGGAATACCTGAAAGATCAGGCCAGAAGCCATGCGCATGATTTTGGATGGGAAGACGTACCCGGCACAAACGCGAGCATCACCATCACCCCCTGCTCCTCCGGCTGGCAAGCCACATGGCTCCACTCGGACTCCAAAACATCCAGCTCCATCTACATGAACCTGTACGGAGCCTTCGACTACAGCGAAAGCAACTCAACCTGAACACACCGCCATGGCTCCCTCCCCTGAAAACCATCCCCGCCAACACATCTCCCGCCTCCGCCTCAACATCACGGGCGCCGTTCAGGGGCTGGGCTTCCGCCCCTTCGTCTTCCGCCTCGCCGAAGAACTGCACCTCGCGGGCTGGGTACGCAACACGCCTGCAGGAGTCGAAATAGAAATCGAAGGCCACCCCAAACAACTCTCCGCCTTCCGCACAAGACTGGAAACCGATGCGCCGCCGCTCGCCCGGCTCTTCACCATCGAACCCTGCACCCTCCCACCCGCAGGCTACGCGGAATTCAACATCCAGGAAAGCGGCGCACACTCGGCCGCCGTCCCCGTCATCCTCCCTGAACTGGCCACCTGCGATCAGTGCGTCGCGGACATCTTCAACCCGGACAACCGCCGCTACTACTACCCCTTCACCAACTGCACCCACTGCGGCCCCCGCTACACCATCATCGAAGACCTTCCCTACGACCGCGAACGCACCGCCATGCGCATCTTCTCCATGTGCAGCACCTGCCGGGAAGAATACGGCAACCCGGCAGACCGCCGCTTCCATGCCCAGCCCAACGCCTGCCCCGACTGCGGCCCCTCCCTCCTCCTCTACGATGCCACCGGCACCCTCCTGCGGAAAGGCAGAAAACCCGGAGATATCAAAGCCATGCTCAACCGGGCCGTCGACACCCTCCGATCCGGCGGCATCGTTTCCATCCTCGGCCTCGGCGGCGTCCAGCTCCTCACCGACGCGGCGAACGAAGAAGCCGTCCGGCGTCTCCGCAGCCGCAAAGCGCGCGATGCCAAACCCTTCGCCCTCATGGTACCTTCCGTGGAAACCGCACGCACCCTCGCACGCATCTCACCGGATGAAGAACGCATCCTCCGCTCGCCATCCGCCCCCATCGTCCTCCTCACCCGCCGCGCCGGTGCACCCATCGCCCCCTCCGTCGCCGCATGCAGCCCCAGCCTCGGCATCATGCTCCCGCACACGCCGCTGCACCACCTCCTCCTCAAAAAATACGGTGCACCTCTCGTCTGCACCAGCGGCAACCTCAGCGGCGCCCCCCTCTGCCACACGCAGGAAGATGCCCTCCGCTCCCTGCGCCGCATCGCCGACCTCCACCTCCTCCACGACAGACCCATCCTCCGCCCGGTGGACGACTCCGTCGTCCGCGTCTTCCGTGGCCGGGAAATCGTCGTACGCCGCGCCCGAGGCTATGCGCCTCTCCCCGTCGGCCCCTCCCAGGGACCGGACACCCTCGCTCTCGGCGGCGAACTCAAAAACACCCTCTGCTGGCGCGCGCACGGCCTCGCCGTCCTCAGCCAGCACCTCGGCGACCTCGAAACCGAAGCCTCCACATCCACCTTCCGCCGGGAAATCGACAACCTCGGCCGCCTGCTGCATGCAGGGTACGGCCGCCTCATCGTCGACTCCCATCCCGACTATGCCGCCTCCCGCTACGGAAGATACCTCGCACTCAAAAAAGGCCTCACCGTCATCTCCGTCCAGCACCACGTCGCCCACGTCATGGCCTGCATCGAAGAAAACCACACGCCGCGACCCGCCCTCGGAACCGCTTGGGACGGCACCGGCTACGGCACGGACGGCACCATCTGGGGCGGCGAATTCTTCGACATCGGCGAAACGGACTGCCGACGCATCGCCCACCTCCGTCTCTACCCCCTCCCCGGAGGCGACGCCGCCGCACGCGAACCCGCACGCTGCGCCCTCAGCCTCCTCCACTCCCTCTCCGCCGAAGCCTGCCCCACCCTCCGCAAAACCGTCAACCGCGAACTCGCCGCCACCGTCCGCGACGCCGTACGCTCCATGATGGACAAATGCTTCAACTCGCCGCTCACCTCCAGCATGGGCCGCCTCTTCGACGCCGTCTCCTGCTACCTCGGCTTCCACGGGCCCAACCTCTGCGAAGGCCATGCGGCCATGCAACTCGAAACCCTCGCCCGCCGCTACCACGAAACGGAACAGAACAAACCGTCGCCCCTCTCATGGGACATCCGGGAAGAAAACGGCTGCCTCGTCTGCGACTGGGAACCCGTCCTCCGCCTCCTCGACAGCGAACTCAAACGCGAAGCCTCCGCCGAAGAACTCGCATGGCGCTTTCACGACGGCCTTGCCGAACTGATCGTCCGCATCGCCCAATCCTGCCGCAGAACCCACATCGCCGTCGGCGGCGGATGCTTCCTCAACACCCTCCTGCTCGACCTCCTGTGCGACCGCACCGAACAGGCCGGCCTCACCTTCGACTACCCGCAGCGCGTACCTGCGCACGATGGCGGCCTCGCCTACGGACAACTCGCCGCCGCCGGACTCACCCTCACCACCGTCTGACCGCCATGTGCCTCGCCGTCCCCGGAAAAATCACCTCCATCTCCGAAGCCGACCCCCTCTTCCGCATGGGCACCGTCGACTTCGGCGGCGTCTGCCGCGACGTCAACCTCGGCTGCGTACCCGAAGCCGGAATCGGCGACTACGTCATCGTCCACGTCGGCATTGCCCTCAGCGTCATGCACGAAAACGAAGCACTCGCCATCCGGGACGACCTCCGCAAACTCCTGCCCGCCGAGCAGGAACCCTCGCCATGACACCTGCCACCGCCTACCGCGACACAACCAGAGTGCGCGAACTTATCGACGAAATCCGCAGCACCGTCACACGCCCGTGGAAAATCATGGAAGTCTGCGGCGGACAAACCCATGCCATCGCCCGCTACGGCATCGAAAAACTGCTACCGGAAAGCATCACCCTCCTCCACGGCCCCGGCTGCCCCGTCTGCGTCACCCCCGTCTCCCTCATCGACCGCGCCGTAAGCATCGCCTCCGAACCCGGCGCCATCCTCGGCAGCTATGGGGACATGCTCCGCGTACCCGGCACACTGGGCGACCTGCTCGGAGCCAAAGCACGGGGAGCCGACATACGCCTGTACTACTCCCCCCTCGATGCCGTACAAACCGCTGCAGACACCCCCGGAAAAGAAATCGTCTTCTTCGCCGTCGGCTTTGAAACCACAGCTCCGGCCACAGCACTCGCCATCAAAAAAGCCGCCGCCTTCGGCCTGAAAAACTTCAGCATCATCTGCGCACACGTCCTCGCGCCTCCGGCCCTCGCCATGCTCCTCGGCATACCCGATGCACGGCCCGATGCCTTCCTTGCCCCCGGCCATGTCTGCGCCATCACCGGAGAAGGCGACTATGCCTCGATCTGCGCACGTCACCGCGTCCCAATCGCCGTCACCGGCTTCGAACCCGTCGACCTCCTCGAAGGCATCCGGGATTGCATCCTGCAGCTCGAAAGGGGAACATCCGCCCTCACCAACCCCTACCGCCGCGTCGTCCGTCCGCAAGGCAACCCCGCCGCCCTCGGCCTGATGCGGGAAACCTTCATCCCCGTCGACCGGGAATGGAGGGGAATCGGCTCCATCCCCCTCGGCGGCATGGACCTGCACCCCGCATACGCACACTTCGACGCCCTCCACCGCTGGCCGGAAAACTCCGCTCCCGCCGCACCACAAACAAACATCTGCCGCGCCGGAGACATCCTCAAAGGCATCCTCTCCCCGGAAGCCTGCCCGGCATTCGGCACGGCCTGCACACCGCTCACCCCTCTCGGCGCACCCATGGTCTCCAGCGAAGGAGCCTGCGCCGCATGCTACCGCTACCGACGAACCGCAACCGAACCACTCCCCCCAAACCACACATGAAAACAACCATGAAAACCATACTGATCCCGCTCATCACCGCCGCAGCCTGCATGGCAGACCAGCCCGCCACGCCTGCGACACCGGCCCCGCCGCCATCGCCGGCCGCACCTCCTGCAACCGGTGACCTGCTCAAAAAAACCGGAGACATCATGATGCACTACTTCCAGCATCCCGACCCCGGCATCATCGGCGAACTCATCATCGACGTATCCAAAGCCTTCCCAGACACCCGCCAGTGCAACGCCATCCCCTCTATGATCGTCTTCTTCGGGGAAATCTTCCAATCCAACCCCGGCCGCGTCGATGAATGGATGAAAACGGCCTCCTCCCTGCCCGAAGACTGGCAACAAATCTTCCGCACAGCCCTGCAATACGCCCAAGGCAAAATACCCGACGTCTCCACTGCCCAAACCGCCGGCCCATCGACTCTGGACGCATGCTGGGGAGGATACCTTGCCAGCGGAGACAAAAAATACCCGGAAGCAGTCCTGCGCATCGCCTGCAGCGACGAACCGGAAAACTCTCTCGACGTCACCATCCGTGCCGCCGCATGGTCGGCATCCTCCTTCATCATGCAATATGACGAAATGAAAAAAATTGCCCGCGAATTCTTTGCCGACGCCACGGAACGGCAAAAACTCAACTTCGCAGGCAGAACGAACGAAGAAGTGCAAAAAACCGTCTTCGGCACCGTCCTCAAACCGGAAAAGGAAACCGACGACGAGTAACATCGCCCGAACTGCCATTCTTGAAATCCAGACACTTGTAGCACAAGCGACCAAAAAGGCGAACCACGAAGCACCTGAATGCGACGTGGTTCGTCTTTGTCTAAACATCCCCATCACCTTACTAACAAGCACATATACATCATAAAACAGACTGTGACATGATGACAAAAATCATGTGCTCAATCTTGACATCGCCCTGCGACACGCCTAGAATTCGCGCTCCGCAGGCAAGGAACCCCATTGAACCTTGCCTGCGGATCTTTCTAATTCCATTTATATGCAAAACCGTAACTTCCACATCTTCCCGATCGTAGCGATCTGTGCGGCTCTCTCCATGGCGCAGGCAGCCGTCGGCGACAAAGCTACATTGCCGGACTTCAACCAAAGCTCGCACCTTTACGGCTCGACCGTCAAAACCAAAGACCTTCGGGGAAAAGTCATCTTCTTCGAATACTGGGGCATCAACTGCCCGCCCTGCCGAGCCAGCATGCCTCACCTGCAAGCGCTCCAGGCAAAATACCAGGCCAAAGGCTTCACCGTCATCGGCAGCCACATGCAGGGCTCTTCGCCTGAAATCCAGAAATTCCTGAAACAGAACAAAATCACGTTCCCCATCTATCAGGGTCTCAGCATCTCCGAAGCCCAATGCCCCGGCGGCATCCCTCACGCCGTCCTCATCGGCGCGAACGGCAAAATCGTAGCAACGGGATCTCCCTCTTCCCTGTATGACAAAGTCGAAGCCGAAATGGCCAAAGTCACCTCCGGGTACGCCATCCTCGGCGGCCTTGAGTTGAAAAAATACAAGGGCCTCACCAAAATCGTCGTCTCCACGGGTAAAAACATCGAAGCGAAAATCGCTCCTTTGCGCGAAAAAACCGACGACACGGAAGCCGCTGAAATCTGCAAAACATTCGACGCATGGGTCGAAGACGAAAAATGCGCGATTCAGGGCCTTTGCGACACCAACCCGCTCGAAGCCATGGTCTCCATCAACCGCTTGAAAGCCGCCGTCCCCTCCATCGACGACTTCAACGAACAGATGGGCGAATTCCAGAAAAGCGACGGCCTCAAGAAACTCTTCGACGTCCAGAAAAAAGTCAAGGCACTTCAAGCCACGCGCGACAAAGGCAAACCCGTATCCGCCACATCCGTGAACAGCCTCAAGCAGCTCCTCGAAGTGGCCCAGAAATCCAGCGACGTCAACGTCCAGCGCTCCGCCGCCGCCCTGATGGAAGAAGTATCCGCCATCGAACCGGCCGCAAAACGCTAACGGCATCGTCGCGCCCGCTCCCGAACGGACCGGCGCACAATCTCCTGCCCGGGGTTGCCGGGCAGCCACGGGGGAAGAGAAAATCTTCCCCCGTTCCGTATCCCGGGGGCACGCCGCATCCGCCATCCTTGCATATCCGGTTGCGCCATGATACCATTCCGCTGGAATCCCTCCTACAAGCAACCATGTTCACCTGCCCCATTCCGGCACCCGACCCGCACCGCATCCGGCTCGCCCACGGCGGGGGCGGCGAAATGACCAGCCGCCTCATCGAAGACATCTTCCTGCCGGCATTCGGTACAGAAAACCTGACACAGCACGACTCGGCCGTCGTCTCTGCCCCGAAAGGCAAACTCGCCATTACCACGGACAGCTTCGTCGTCCATCCGATCGAATTCTCCGGCGGCGACATCGGCTCACTCGCCATCCACGGTACAGTCAACGACCTCTCAATGAGCGGAGCCCGCCCCCTGTATATCACGGCAGGCTTCATCCTCGAAGAAGGGCTTGACACCGCCGTCCTCTCCCGCATCGCCCACTCCATGGGACAGACTGCCCGGCAGGCAGGCATCGCCATCGTTGCAGGAGACACCAAAGTCGTCGAACAGGGCAAGGGAGACGGACTCTACATCAACACCTCCGGCATCGGCATCGTCGAACACAGCCTCGCCATCGCCCCCTCTTCCATCGAACCGGGAGACGCCGTCCTCGTCAGTGGCGACATCGGCCGCCACGGCATCACCATCATGAGTGCGCGGGCGGGCATCGACCTCCAAACGGACCTGCAAAGCGACTCCGCCAACCTCTGGCCGTCCGTCAGTACCCTCCTGCAATCCGGCATCGCCATCCACTGCCTGCGCGACATCACCCGAGGCGGACTCTCCATGACCCTGAACGAACTGGCCGAAACCTCCGGAACCACCATCCTGCTCGACGAAACCGCCATCCCCGTATGTGAAACAGTCCGCTCCACATGCGACCTGCTCGGCCTCGACATCCTCCAAACGGCCTGCGAAGGCAGATACCTCGCCATCGTCCCCGAAAAACAGGCGGAACAAACCCTCCTCGCCCTACAGCGCCACAACCCTGAAGCCGCCCGCATCGGAACCGTCATCCCCTCCGGCACGGCGCCCCTCCTCATCGACGGCCTGCTGGGCGTGAGGCGCATCCTCTCCAAACCGTACGGGGAACAACTGCCGCGCATCTGCTGACGGCACAGCCCCGCCATCCCGGCACGAACTGTTTTTTCTGCAAATTTTTCTCAACAAAACAACCGCTCCCGCAGTCTCAAAAACGGCGAATGGGGATGCGTACTTGTTTTTACATCCTGCCCTTTCCCTGCAGGCCACCGGATAGACACCTCCATCCAACAGCAACAAACATATGCGCCACCTTTTGAACGCACTCAAAACCAACTACTACCTCCGCCGCATCCTGCCCTTCATACTCATCTATTTCAGCTTCGAAATACTGGCGAACATCGCCCCCATCTACATGGACGGCGACAAAATGGACTGGGGACTCCTCCCCATGCTCGAAGTCCTCAAAGATGGCCTCGTCGAAACAACCATCTCCTGCCTCTACTGGCTCCTTCCCTACCTCATCTACCTCCTCTGCCTGCCACGGCAAAAACACGGCGGCGCAGGAGACCGAATCTTCACCATCACATGGTTCTCCATCTTCGTCCTCGCCAACCTCATTGAAGACACCGCCACCGTCTTCTTCTGGGACGAATTCAGCAGCTCCTTCAACTTCATCGCCGTCGACTACCTCGTCTACACCAAGGAAGTCATCGGCAACATCATGGAATCCTACCCCATGGAATGGATCATTCCGGGCTTCATCCTCATCACAGCCCTCATCGTCTGGGCCTGCCGCAACATCCTCATACCTAAAGAAATTTCCGCACCAGCACTACCTGTCCGCACGGCGGTAGCCGGCGGAGCCGCCGCCTTGCTCGTCCTCTCCTTCTTCTGCGTCGACATCGCCGATGCCGAAGACGGAACCAACCACTACAACAACGAACTGGCCAAAGACGGCTTCTTCAGCCTCTTCAGCGCCTTCCTCAAAAACGAACTCAACTATGAACAACTCTATCTGACGGACGACACGAAAGCCGATGCGGCCTTCTTGCGCGAACAACATGCAGGCCCTGGCATCGTATTCTCCGATCCGGACGGCACCGGCATCACCCGCACCGTCACACCGGAAGCGGCTCCGCTGAATTGCAACGTCATCATCGTCGTCATGGAAAGCATGGGCAGCGAATTCCTCAACGAACGCCGCGAAGATGGGGCCAACGTCACCCCAAACCTCTCCAGCCTCGCCGCCCAGGGCATCTTCTTCCCGAACACCTTCGCCACCGGAACCCGCTCCGTCCGCGGCCTTGAAGCCGTCAGCACCTCCATCCCGCCCCTGCCCGGCATGGCCATCCTGCGCCGCGACAAAAACGAAAACCTCCAGACGGCAGGCTCCATCTTCAAAAGCCACGGATACGACACCAAATGGATCTACGGCGGATACGGCATCTTCGACAACATGAACTACTACTTCGGGCACAACGGATTCGAAGTCATCGACAGACTCGACATCCCCGACGACCAGATCACCCACACCTCCATCTGGGGCGTCTGCGACGAAGACCTCTTCCGCCAGGCCATACGCGAAGCCGATAAAAGCCATGCCAAAGGCAAACCCTTCATGAACTTCGTCTTCACCACCTCCAACCACCGCCCCTACACCTACCCCTCCGGCAAAATCGACATCCCCTCCGGCACCGGACGCCTCGGGGGTGTCAAATATGCCGACTACTCCGTCGGAGCCCTCATCGAAGAAACGAAAAAACGGCCATGGTTCGACAACACCGTCTTCCTCTTCGTCGCCGATCATGGAGCGGGCAGCGCAGGAAAAAAAGAACTCAACCCCGAAACGCACTGCATCCCCGCCATCATCTACGCCCCCAAATACTTCAAACCGGAACGGCACGACGAAGCCATCAGCCAGATCGACGTCCTGCCTACGCTGCTCGGAGCCATCAACATGCCGCACATCGCCTCCTACTACGGGCAGGACGCCCGGAAACCCGGCTACAAATCCCGCTACTTCCTCTGCAACTACCAGCACATCGGATATGTGGAAGACGACGTCATGGTCATCCTCCAGCCGAACCGAAAAGTCACCTACTACAAAGACAACAAAAAAGTTGAAGAAACTCCGGACCTCATCCCCTACCGCGACCGCGCCGTCCACTACTACCATCATGCCAGCGGCTGGCGCGACAACCTCTCGCAAAACGCCCTCGACCGAGCAACCGCCCATCCGGCAACACCCCGGCAGCCGGAATCACAGCCCGTCCCCACACCGGACACCCCCTGATTTATTCAAAAAAGCACACAAAATTTAAAAAATTAGACAAAAAGCCCATTTTGTTATGCTTTATAAGTGAAAGTCCCCGTTATCGGGCGCTCCATAGAGAAACCTTCTCACAAAAACACTCCCCCTATGCAGGCCTCCCCCCACCCGGGGGAGGCCTCATGCATACCACCGCAACGCTTGCTGCCTCATGCATGACATGCTACATTCAATCATGCAGACGAACCTTGAAACCATCCGCAGCGAACTGCTCGGCCTCTCCGAGGCCCCCTATGCCCGCTTCACGGCAGCCCTCATCCCCGGAGCAACCGGCATCCTCGGCGTTCGATTGCCCCATCTGAGGAAAATCGCCAAACGCCTCGCCCGCGGCAACTGGAAGGACTACCTCGACGCCCCGGGCAAACACCACTTCGAAGAACGCATGCTCCACGGCATGCTCATCGGAACCATCCCCGCAGACATCGAAACCGTCCTCGCCTACACGGCAGACTTCATACCCCTCATCGACAACTGGTCCGTCTGTGACAGCTTCTGTGCCGGCCTCACCTGCGCACGCAAACACCAACAGCGCGTCTGGGACTTTCTGCAACCCTGCCTCACCTCCGGCAACGAATACGAACTGCGCTTCGGCATCGTCATGCTGCTCGACCATTACCTCAACGACGAATACATCTCCCGAGTCCTCCACACACTGGAAGGAATACGCCATGAGGCCTACTACGTACACATGGGCATTGCATGGGCTCTCTCCACGGCCTTCGTCCGCTACCCGGAACTGACTCTGCCCCTCCTGCAAAACGGCAACCTTGACAAAATGACCCACAACAAAACCATCCAAAAAATTGTCGAATCCTTGCGCGTGCCCGATGATACCAAAAACTTCATCCGCACCCTCAAGCGAAAATAACCGCCGAAAGCGCGAATGGCGCACAGACAACGGTGCCGGACAAATGCAGATTTTTCCGGATAGAGGTAACTTGGACTTGCTATTCCTGAGGAAAAAGAGTAAAGAGTTCCTCGCACAGACGCCATTCACTTATGAACGCTATTGTACAGACAGCCTGTAAATTCGTCACGTCCTCGATTGGCCGCAAGATCCTTGTGGCTCTCACAGGTGCGTGCCTCCTCCTGTTCCTCGTGGGACATTTGATCGGCAACCTCCTCATTTTCGGTGGACCTGAATACATCAACAGCTACGCCTTCGGCCTGCACTCCATGCCCGCATGGATGCTCTGGGGCATCCGCCTCGGCCTGCTCGTCGTCGCACTCGTCCACATCGTATACACCATCACCCTGAAGTTGGAAAACAACGGAGCGCGCCAGCAATACGAATACAAGAGCACCATCACGGCGACCCTCTCCTCCCGCGCGATGATCTGGACTGGCCTGATGATCCTGTGCTTCCTCATCTTCCACCTCCTCCAGTACACCGTCCGCGTCGGCATCCCCGAAGTACTCGTACCGCTTCATCCGACCAACCCGGACAGCATCCTCGTCTTCGACTGCTACGGCATGATCGTAAAAGGCTTCAGCAACGTATGGTGCTCCGGCTTCTACATCGTCGCCATCCTCTTCCTGTTCTCCCACCTGCGCCACGGCGTCCAATCCGTCTTCCAGACGCTCGGCCTCGCCACACGCAAGGTGCGCAGCCTGTGGAACATCATCGCCATCGCCTATGCGATCGTGGTCTGCGGCGGCTTCATCTCCATCCCGCTCGCCGTCCTGAGCGGATTCCTCAAGTAAACCTTCCAACTGAATCAAAACCATGATTGAATTTCCCGTAAGCGACTGGATGCCGGATGCATGCATCCCCGAAGGACCGATCCAAGACAAATGGACCAAGTACAAGAGGGACGCCAAGCTCATCAATCCGAACAACAAGCGCAAATACACCGTCCTCATCGTCGGCTCCGGCCTCGCAGGCGGTGCTGCAGCCGCCACCCTCGCGGAACTCGGCTACAACGTCAAATGCTTCTGCTACCAGGACAGCCCCCGCCGCGCACACTCCATCGCAGCTCAGGGCGGCATCAACGCAGCCAAAAACTACCAGAACGACGGTGACTCCGTCTACCGCCTCTTCTACGACACCGTCAAAGGCGGCGACTTCCGCGCTCGTGAAGCCAACGTCTACCGCCTCGCCGAAGTATCCGCCAACATCATCGACCAATGCGTCGCCCAGGGCGTACCCTTCGGTCGTGAATACGGCGGCCTCCTCGACAACCGCTCCTTCGGCGGCGCACAGCTCAAGCGCACATTCTACTCCCGCGGCCAGACAGGTCAACAGCTCCTTCTCGGCGCCTACCAGGCCATGGAAAAGGAAATCGCCAAGGGCAAAATCCAGATGTACTCCCGCCACGAAATGATGGACCTCGTCGTCGTGGACGGAGAAGCCAAAGGCATCGTCGTCCGCAACATGATCACCGGGGAAATCGAATCCTACGCTGGCGACACCGTCCTGCTCGCCACCGGCGGCTACGGCAACGTCTTCTTCCTCTCCACCAATGCCATGGGCTGCAACGTCACCGCCGCCTACAAGGCATACAAACGCGGTGCATTCTTTGCCAACCCCTGCTACACGCAGATCCACCCGACCTGCATTCCGGTCAAGGGCGACTACCAGTCCAAACTCACCCTCATGTCGGAATCCCTCCGCAACGACGGTCGCGTCTGGGTACCCAAGAGCCGCGAAGTGGCGGAAAAAATCCGCACCAAGCAAATCAAGGCTGCCGACGTCCCCGAAGAAGAACGCGACTACTACCTCGAACGCAAATACCCCTCCTTCGGCAACCTCGCTCCGCGTGACATCTCCTCCCGCGCCGCCAAGGAACAGTGCGACGACGGTCGCGGCATCGCTGTCACCGGCCTCGGCGTCTTCCTCGACTTCGGAGACTCCATCCGCCGCATGGGCAAGGAATGGATTGCCGGACAATACGGCAACCTCTTCGACATGTACGAAGAAATCACCGACGACAATCCTTACGAAACGCCGATGATGATCTACCCCGCCGTCCACTACACCATGGGCGGACTCTGGGTCGACTACAACCTCATGTCCTCCGTCAAAGGCCTGCACGTCCTCGGTGAAGCCAACTTCTCCGACCACGGAGCCAACCGCCTCGGAGCCTCTGCCCTCATGCAGGGCCTTGCAGACGGCTACTTCGTCATCCCGTCTACGCTCCCGACCTACCTTGCCGGCACCAAACCCGGCAGCGTCACCACGGCAGCCCCCGAATTCAAAGCTACCGAAGACGCCGTCAAGGAAAGGATCAACGCCCTCCTTGATGTCAAGGGAACGCGCACCGTCGACTCCTTCCACCGCGAACTCGGCCTCCTCCTGTGGGAAAACTGCGGCATGGCCCGCACCCGCGAAAGCCTCATGAAGGCCATCGAACGCATCCCGCAAATCCGCAAGGAATTCTGGAAAAACGTCCGCGTTCCCGGCACGGCCACAGGCATCAATGCCGAACTCGAAAAAGCCTGCCGCGTCGCCGACTTCCTCGAATTCGCCCAACTCATGTGCTACGATGCACTCCACCGCGAAGAATCCTGCGGCGGCCACTTCCGCGTCGAATACCAGATGCCGGACGGCGAAGCCAAACGCAACGACGAGCAGTTCGCCTACGTTGCAGCATGGGAATTCAAAGGCGTCGATGAACTGCCCGTCCTCCACAAGGAACCGCTTTCCTTCGACAACGTGCACCTCGCCATCCGCAGCTACAAGTAAGAAACCGTCAACACCGAACAAAAGATTATCATGGCCAAAACCCTTAATCTCACCCTCAAGGTATGGAGACAGGAAAATGCGGAAGCCAAAGGCCGCATCGAAACCTACGCCGCCAAGGACATCCCCGAAGACGCCTCCTTCCTTGAAATGCTCGACATCGTCAACGAAGGCCTCGTCAATGACGGTAAGGAACCCATCCACTTCGACCACGACTGCCGCGAAGGCATCTGCGGCATGTGCTCCCTGACCATCAACGGCGTGCCTCACGGCCCCGAACGCAAAGTCACCACATGCCAGCTCCACATGCGCAAATTCCGCGATGGAGACACCATCTGGATCGAACCCTTCCGTGCCAAGGCATTCCCGATCCTGCGCGACCTCATGGTCGACCGTACCGCCCTCGATAAAATCATCGCCGCCGGCGGTTACATCGACGTGCGCACCGGTTCCGCACCGAATGCCAACAACATCCCGGTCAAAAAGAGCTGCGCCGACGCCGCTTTCGACGCCGCCGCCTGCATCGGCTGCGGAGCATGCGTCGCATCCTGCAAAAACGCATCCGCCATGCTCTTCACCTCGGCCAAGGCTGCGCACCTCAACCTGCTCCCGCAGGGCCAGCCGGAAAAAACCAAGCGCGTCCTCGCCATGGTTCGCCAGATGGATGCCCTCGGCTTCGGCAACTGCACCAACCAGTACGAATGCGAAGCGGCCTGCCCGAAAGGCATCAGCGTGGACAACATCGCCAAGCTGAACCGCGACTACATCGCAGCCATCGCACAGGAAGGCGTCAGCGTCTCCTGACGCACGATCCCCGGTTTCCGGTACTTTCCAAGCTGCTTCGCTCTCGCGAAGCAGCTTTTTTCTTTCCCCTTGAGGAAAACTGATTTTAAATCCGCTATACCTCAACAAAACCGCAAACAGAATATAATATATTGAATTCAAATATATTATAATAACATAATAATCCATGAGAAAAACAAATAACCCATGAAGAAATAACCACGCCCATCACCCCACGCGCCCAACCTCCAAACGGCAAACACCTATCCGCTTTACACTTGACAACGGATTTAAAATCCTCTAATTTAACGCTTCAATTGAACAATTGATAACCAATGACCACCAAAAAACCGGATGGTGACAGCCTTCCTTATTTAGCCTTCCGAAGCCCCGAAACTTGCTCAACCGGAAACGGAACGGCTGACTCTCCGATCCTTTGCCGACACCATGACATGGCCGGGCGCAGAACAAAACTCGTTTGTACGAGGCAGAACCAAGCCGAGTTTCATTCCACGCACCTCCCGATCAACCACGGGGCACTCTGAATCTTCATCCCCATTGCAGCCGAATCCAAAGCTCCCCCTACCACACCGGTTTGAGCAAGACAACGCGCCAGCAAAACCATACTTTTCCGAACGGCAACAACGCAGGCACCAAGCCAAAAGGCAAATCGACGCGTAAAACCGTTCGACACCTCACTCTCTCCCATGACCGATTCCAATAGCAACTCTCTCCGCCGTCTCGTCCACAAACTGGGCACATGGCCTGAAACCGTCTTTCTCTTCCTTCTCGGCTTCCTCGTCATCTGGTACGGCTCCACCTCCTCTCCCCGCTACGGATGGATGTATGCGCCCGATGCCAACATCTACCTCACGATGGGGCAGGCATGGCTGCAGGAAGGCCTGTTTCCCTATGCCGACCTGTTCGACCACAAAGGCCCCCTCATCTTCCTGATCGACGGCCTCGCTTCCCTGATCTCTCCCGGAGGCTACACCGGCCTCTACCTCATGGAATCGCTCGCCATGGGAGCCACCTTCATCATCTGGTACCGAATGGCCCTCCTGCTCCTGGGCTCGCATGCCCGGCGAATCCCGTTGATCGGCGTCTGCACCATGGCCATCCTTATCGGCTCGAAGGCACTCCTGCCGAAACTCTCCCTGGACTCCTCCATCCTCTCACAGGGCGGAGAAGCCGAACTTTACATCCTGTGCCTGATGAGCCTCAGCCTGCTCGCCCTGTTGAAAACACGCGGCACCCGCAGCTTCCTCTGGTCGATGATCGCCGGAGCATCGCTGGCCGGCATCAGCCTCATCAAATTCAACCTCGTCGTCTACTATCCCCTCCTCTGGGGAGCCTTCTGCCTGGCTGATTCCGCCACCACCTGGAAAAATGCCGCACGCAGCCTCATGGGGCAAATATCGGGATACCTGATGATCATCGCAGCCATGGTGCTGATCTTCGTTCTGCGTGGACACGGCGAACAGCTGTGGAACGTCTACATCGGATTCAATGCCCAATATCGCCCCACGCTATCCGGCAGTCTGGGCAACATGAAACATCTCTTTCTGGACAACACCGCCTTCCTCACCCTTGGAGGAATCGGCGCCGCCGCACTCGGCTGGTTTCCGCATCGCCGCAACGATCTTCGCGGATGGGCCAGCATCTCCCTCTCCCTGCTCTCCTACCTCGTCCTCATATTGATGATGAACGGGGTCACCATTATTCCCGGCTATATCTATTACCTGATCCCGTTGCTGCCCTACTTCTTCGCCGCCCTACTGCTCTTCTTCCATGGATTGATGAATCAGGGAACGACATGGGAATACGCCTTGCCGGCGCTTGCCGCCCTGCTCTACATACGCGACACCTCCATACCCCGTAACGATTCCAACAGTGCGGAAGTCATCGGCGAACTCTCCCGAGAAATCACCAGCCACGCCCAAGGCAGGCCGATACGCCTCCTATGCTACGGCTGTATGGACAGCGGACTCTACAGGGCGTTACGAGCCACGCCCCCCGTCTTCTACTACATGCACCCCAACGATCAGGAACAGCCGGACCGCAACGGCCCCCACTCCATCGGGCGCACCCAGGACAGCTATATCGAAAAGGGTGAAATCGATTACGTCCTCATGCGTTATCCGGTCAACCTGCCTCCCGGGCAAAAGCCATACTACAAAAACACCCGTGCCCAAGGCATCATGCAAAACCTCGTCGAACAAGGCACATGGGAACCTCTGGGAGATCCAAAACCGTTTGCACCTCAAGTCGAAGTCCGTCTTTATGCGCGCAAAACCGATCGAACCGCCCCTCCTGCGATCGGCAACGCAGCACAATAAACGTCGGACCACGGACACCGTCATCACATACGGATCACCACATGCCAAACCGCACCGTCTCACACACAACGGCGTTTTACGTCAATAGCAGTCCAACTGATTTGGAATCCGCTGGTCGCAAGCCGTACACATACTCGCGTCTAAGATACTCTTTCTGAAAGGCTGGGACACTCTAATCCCATCAAACATATTTGATGCGTACCCATTGATATCAAACGTGATTCAATCAAATTTCAGCATAAACGACCAATAACAAAAAAATTAATCGTTTCACCCTTGACAACGGATTCCAAATCCTCTACCCTGCCGCCGCAATCATACAATCGCCACTCATTCCATAATGAAAAAAACCTGGATTACACTTGCCGCTCTTTCCCTGTTCTCTGTTGCCTCTGCAGCAACCGATCCTTACACCGAATACCTGACGACCAATCCGACCCTCAAGCAGGACGGAATCAGCAATAAAGCGACAGGCAACGGAAACTACTACGGCTTCACATTCTCCTTCCAGAACA
Source organism: Neoakkermansia glycaniphila (assembly GCF_900097105.1). GTDB lineage: Bacteria > Verrucomicrobiota > Verrucomicrobiia > Verrucomicrobiales > Akkermansiaceae > Akkermansia > Akkermansia glycaniphila. The sequence goes on from NZ_LT629973.1 coordinate 1,034,712, forward strand.
CGCCGAATGCGGTGACGACCTCGAACGGCACGACTGTCACCACCCTGCCGTCCACACTCAAGCTCGACAGCCTCAGCCTCTACACGCGCTCCTCGGGCAGCTCCTCTTATACGAGCGCCTTTAAAATCGCCCTGTGCGTCTTCGCCTCCGACGGTTCCGCAGGACAACTCATCTCCATCTCCTCCAACGCGCAGGTCTCCACAGGTGCCAGCGCAGAAATGAAATTCAACTTTGCTTCCGGCGTCACACTGAACACCAGCGACCGCATTCAGGTGCTCTTTGTCAACGAAAACACGACGGCTGCCAACTGGGACTGGAATACGGCCCGCCTGAACCAGCCTGTCGGCATTTCCTTGCTCCTGTCTGAAAACAATCTGCCCAGCGGATGCGGCACATACAAAAACAATACGCTCAACAGCTGGGAAGGCCTGTACATCCCGTCCATGACGGTCAGAACACACACCGGAGCCATCCCCGAACCGGCGACTGCCGCCTTGAGTCTCCTTGGCCTCGCCGGATTGATGATGCGCCGCCGCCGCGCCTGATTCTCCACGGCTCCATACCGATCTTCCAACAAACTGCCTTCTTCACCGAAGGCAGTTTGTTGCATTCTAAGCATCCGCCGGGCAAACGGGACGCCTACTCTTGCATTGGCTCTCATCTTATGGTACAAAAACCTGTATCTCTCGCATGAAATTCTGGATCGTCACCCCCACATTCAACAGCCTGCAATGGCTTCCTCAATGCATCCGCTCCATAGCCGATCAGGCGCAAGAAGGCATTGAAATCCACCATCACGTTCAGGATGGAGGGTCAACGGACGGCACCGCGGCGTGGCTGCAGGAATATTCCGACGAATGCACGCGGCAACAACCTCCGAACTACCGCTTCTCCTACGCCAGCAAGCGCGACCGGGGCATGTATGACGCCATCAACATCGGCTGGGCTCTGGCTCCTTCCGACATCGACATCATCGCCCATCTGAACAGCGATGAACAATACCTGCCCGGAGCCCTTTCCAAAGTAGCCGAAGCCGCTGCACAACACCCCCGTGCGGACATCCTTCTCGGCACCTACATCATTCTTGACAAAAACAGCCGCTACATCGCCCATCGGCGCCCTGTCCCCCCCCGCGTCTGGTCATCCTACTACACCTGCGCCGTCATCACCAACTCGTGCTTCCACCGCGCTTCGGCATTCCGTCGGCACGGCATCCGGTTCGACATCCGCTGGAAAAGCATCAGCGATATGGTCTTCTACTCCGCACTTGCCCGGGCCGGGCTCCGTTTCCAAACCATCCCGGTCGTCACCTCGGCCTTTTATTGCACAGGAGACAACTTGGCGTGGTCTGAAGCATCGTGGAAAGAAGGCACCGAGTATGCGCGCCATATTCCCTGGTGGGCCAGTAAATTGAACCCTTTCATTTACCGATGGGTCAACCTCAAGCGCCGATTGGCGGATATAGGCCAGCCGGCGCCTCGTGAATATGCCGTTTACCTGCCACACACGGATGTGCGTACGACATGGCCCATTCATCACCCCACCGTCTGCTGGGGTTTTCGTACGACTAGCAGTGAACCTGCCGGAGAAACGCTTGCGGACTCTTGAGTCACCGAATCGCTCTTCGAAGCGGTTCACACACATTATATAGATATGTGCGTATTGCATGACGCGCTCTATTGTGGATTGCAGCGATAATTCATATTATTATAATTGTTCCAATTAAAAGAACAACTCGATTAGATGCCACGCCTTCATTCTTCATCCATTCTTCAAGCTCTCCTCATCCTTTCCGGCCTGATTCTGACTCTACTTCCCACGCGTTCCGAAGCTGCAGTCCCATCCCTTTCGGATGGGTACACCTACGTATGGACGGATTTTCGCACACTTAACGAAGGACCGGTCGACGACCTCAAAATGACCGTTTCCAACGGTGTATTCAATGAGCAGGGCCACCTCATCCTGCAGGGCGGCCATGCCAACATCGATTTCAAAAACTCCATCTACGCCCCTTCGCTGGCGGAAAGCAAGGCCTTCTCCATCGCCATCACCTATGCCGCAGGCTCCGTCAAAGACTTGTCGACGCTCTTCTCCACATCCTTCTATGGAGGCACAGGCGCCGATCCGGCATGGTATAACGGCCTCCTCGGCATCCAATACGACCCCACGACGGGAGTGGCCGATATCGGTTACGGATCGCCCAAGCAATCGGGCAGCCTCATGCCCGGTTCCGTAGCCAACATCCTTGCATCGGCCGACCTCACCGTCATGCTCGAGCAAAACATGCAGGGCGAACTCACCATCGGCTTCTATGCAGGAAGAACGCTCATCGCATCCGTCATGTCGCCGTCCTACATCACGGAAAACATCACCTTGGGCAATCTCTACATCGGGGGCAAGGGCAATGCCGACTCCGCCAACACCACGGGCAGCTTTCAGGAAGGCAGCGATATGACCGTCATCGGCATGGGGTTGCGCACCTATGGCACCTTCGATGAAGAAGCTAGGCAACGCTATTTCGACGAACTGGGCATTCAGGACATCATTCCCGAACCCGGCAGCGCGGCCCTTGCCATCCTCGGTCTTGCCGGATTCGCCTTGCGCCGCCGCCGCTGACGCACCGAACTCCGTTCAGGCAAGTTCTAGCGCAAAAGCTTCAACTGGCGCAGATGCTCCAGCAGGATGCGCTGCACCTCCTCCGCCGTCTCCGGCACATCCTGCACACTGTGCCCAGAGGGCACGATCTTCTCGGATTGCACCCCATACAAATGGCTGGACCAATACGGCACAATGCCATCCGAACTGCGCGGAGTATTGCCGCGCCCCCGGTCTCCGATAATGGAATGCACGGGCATCGGCTTGATTTTCAACTCCGAAAGTCCCTTGATCGCATAACCGTGCGGAGAAAGCTGGCGGATGCTTTTCATCTCCTCCAAAGCCTTTTCCGGGTGCAGGAAAACAAAATCGTCCTGCAGAGTCACCGCCTTCAGCGTCTGCATCAGAATATTCTGCGGCAGGCGAATAATCCATGAACCGATCTGTGAAAGCCAACTATCCGCAAACGGAGCCCCCCTGTGAGGAGTCGCCAGAAAAATCACGCGTTTCGGCTCTTTGAGAGGCTTGAAGAAAAAGCGGCTGCGAAACGACTCCAAGGCCGGATTCGGGAACGGCTTGTCCACATACTTCGATGTCAGGCTGCTCCTGTACGCCGGGACAATCTCCTCGCGCAAAATATTCCAAGGCTGCTCGCTCAGACTGTAGCGGGTAATCAACCCGCCCATCGAATGGCCGATCACCACCATCTCGTCCCATTTCCTGTCCCGGTGCCGGGGATCGAGCTCCTGCCGGGCTTCATGCAAAGCCCGACGGAAGGCATCCGCGCTGACAAGCCACGTCACCCCCGTCGGATAGGAAAAATACCAGAACTGGTAATTCTTGCGAATCTCGGGATTCTTCAACAGCCAGTTCGTCAAATTGGAAAACGTACCGGGGCTCGACATCAGGCCATGTACCAATACCACCGGAATCTTGTTCGGATTATACGGCTCCGTAAACGAAAGCCCCGTCACGCTTTGCAGCTTCTGCGGGCGAAACAGTCCCAGCAGGCGCATATCATTCGCATGGGTCAGCCGCCAATAGAGCGAAATCGGTACGGAAAAATCCCCGGCCAACCTATACTCCATCCGGCCCACCGGCACATTCTCGCGATTCAAACGCAGGAAGAAATGCAGAACGGGCTTCTGACGGCTCTTCGGATCCTTGGGAAACGAAAGCACCGCCGTAATCGTATGCACATTGCCCCAGTCCTTCACCACCCGGAGATTCCTGATCTTCTTCGCATCCTCCGGTTGCACGACACCTGCCAGCGGCACACCCAGACCGCGCACCGTATTACGCTCCTCCAAATCGTCCGGATTGATATCCGTGCAAGGCACCATATCCGCATACACCTCGCGAAGCTTCAAATTCTCGCCGAAATCGCGGGCGAAAGTGAAGGGATAGGAAGTATCCGCAAGATCGATCGGCTTGCCGGAAACTTGCTTGGAATGGAAATTCTCATAACGCACACTGCGGAAAATCATATCCAGCGCATGGTTATACCGGGCCAAGGCAGCCCCCCACTCCGCCGACCGGTCAGGGTTGCCCATCACGTACCACGCTTCACGAGCCTCAGCAACATAAAAGGCGTACGACTTCTGCTGCAAAGTCACCTCGGTCGGCTTCGGTTCGGGAATCGGCGTCGACACGCAGCCGGATACAACCGCCAGCATCAGGGCAATCCATATGCCCCGAAGAGAAATAAACAAAGATGGCCACCATGTGCCCACGGACGTATCAGTAAAAATTCGAACCCGACGAATGGCTTCGGATTCATCATAGGCGGTGCCCCCCACCCTGTCAAGACTGCAACAAGCCCATATGTCCGCCACTTCTGACATCATCCCCGCAAACGCCTACCTAACTTGAAAATACTATTCATAAACATCTTATCAAAACAAACAACCCCTTCCGGCACCCGGATCGACCTGTTATCTTTCTGTTTGACCTCACACGATAACAGTGTTAACATTGCAATATGCGCTCATTCATGATTCCGCTCATCGCTCTCACAACCTCCAGCCTGCAGGCCAATGAACTGCCCGACCCTGGCCTTGCGCGGCAGGCCGTCACCTCGCCCGAAGCTGTACAGATCAAAGACTTCACCCACATGCCCCCTCAGGACCGCGACGAGCGCATGCAATGGTGGCGGGACGCCCGTTTCGGAATCTTCATCCACATCGGTCCCTACGCCGTCATGGGTGGAGAATATAAAGGCAAAGTACCGCATCCATGTGCCGAATGGATCATGAACTTCGGCAAAGTGCCCGCAGAAGAATACAGAAAAAATGCCTCTCAACTCACTCTGGATAAATTCGACGCCGATGCCTGGGTACAGGCCATCAAAGCTGCCGGAGCCAAATACATCATCGTCACAACCAAGCACCACGACGGATTCTGCATGTTCGATTCCGCCCTGACCGACTACAACGTCAAAAAAGCCACTCCCTACGGCAAAGACTTCCTGAAAGAACTATCCGACGCATGCCGCAAACACGGCATCATCTTCGGCACATACTACTCCGTACTTGAATGGGACAACCCCAAACTCGGATTCATCCCCGCCAAAAACAAAACAGGATACCTCCCCTACATGAAAGGCCAGCTCGCCGAACTCATCGGCAAATACGGCACCGAAGTCCTGTGGTTCGACGGTGAATGGGAAGGCTGGTGGAAGGATGCGGACGGCCGGGAAATCTACAACTACCTGCGCACCCTCAAACCGGACATCATCGTCAACAACCGCATCACCAAAGCTCGCAAGGGCATGGCCGGTATGAGCAAAGACGATATGTTCGGCGCCGATTTTGGCACTCCCGAACAGGAAATTCCGGATACCGGCCTGCCGGGCAAGGATTGGGAAAGTTGCATGACCATGAACAAATCCTGGGGCTACGCCAAACACGATCAGAATTGGAAAAGCACGCAAACGCTGATTCGCCACCTCATCGACACCGCATCCAAGGGCGGCAATTACCTCCTCAACATCGGTCCCATGCCAAATGGTGAAATTCCCCAGCCCAGCCTTGAACGCTTGGCGGAAGTCGGGCGCTGGATGGATAAAAACCATGAAGCCATCTACGGCACCACCCTCTCCACCTTCGGCAAACTCCCGTGGGGGCGCTCCACCACGAAAGGCGATACATCCTACCTCTTCATCTACGACTGGCCGCAGGACGGAAAACTCCTCATCCCGATCACTCCCGAAGGAGAACTCACCCTCAAGGCTCTGGACGGAGGCGCGACTGTTCCCTACGAGCGCATTCCCGGCGGCATCATGGCAGACATCGGAAAACTCTCCCGAGATCCTCATGCCACCGTACTCGCCATGACGGGCAAAGGCAAAATCATCGACGGCATCTCACCGCAAACCGACGGCAACTTCCTGCTGGACGCAAACACGGCACATCTCTCGGGAGGCGTCAAACTTGAAACACCGCCCGCCAGCGGCAAACTTGTCGGAGCATCGGAAAAAACCGTACAAAACATCGGTTTCTGGATGAAACAGCCTGATACGATCTCATGGAAGATCAACAATGCCAAGGCCGGCCATTACAAACTCGAAATCGACTACGCATGCGCGCCGGATACCGCAGGCACCCCCGTGGATATTGCACAAGGTTCGGACTCTCTCCAATGGACCGTCTCTCCCACGGCATCATGGCAGGATTACCGCACCGTCTCTCCCGGACTCATCCGCCTGCAGCAGGGCGACAACACCATTACGTTCAAGGCAGCAGCCAAACCGAAAATAGGCGTCGCCAACATCCGAAGCGTCCGCTTGACCCCCTCCTCACCGTCCCGCTGATCCGGTCGCGGCATTCTACCGCGATGCTTTCATGGCATCGCGGGCGATTGTATTGCGAAACGTACTTGTTTCCCGTGCCGTACTCTTCAAATGGTGCGTATCGGTAAACCGCAGCCGATCCTTGAAGGGAGCATCGGAGTAATCCAGAAAGGGCACGCCTGTTCTGGCCGCCGCTTCCATGCAAACACTCCGGTTGCGCCGCGTATCATCGCTTTCCGGCAAATGAGTGGGATACCACACGATACAGGGCCGGAACCCCTGCTTTTGCAAATCTTGTATACCTTGCATCACGGCATTCAGCCGACCGTCCGGCGCGCCAGCCCCACCGGAATGCACCTCCCTTTCGGGATGAAACCCCTCTTCATCGAAGCATGAATCCGCCCGATCCGCACCCGCATGAGACAGCAGTTTGTCGTACAGGAACGTCAACAGCAACGAGGAAGGCTTCGACCGGATGGAAAAATGCCTGCTTCCCTGAAACAAACGAAAATCCCACTTCTCCGTATCGCGAATCACTCCGGCATTCGTTCCCGAGGTAATCAGATTGCCTTCAACCACAGCCACCGTGCCGGGTTTGAACCTGCATTTCTTCAAAAACAGCATGCCGCCGAGAAAGGAACTGCCCGGAACGCCGATCACCGAAACCGAATCGGAAGACTGAAGGCGCTCTGTCATCGATGACCCCAGAATCACCGCATCGCCCTTCAAATCCTCCACATTCTGCAAACGCCCCAGCGTCACGAAATAGGGATTCTCCGCAATGAAATGCGCCTGCGATTCCTCCAGATACTCATATAACAGCCTCTGTCCGACAAAGCACAGCCCCATCGAAAAAAGAATACATACGGTAAAAATCCATGTCGAACGGCGAAGCATAGGAAGAAGGAATTAGAATTGGAAATAGACGAACCCGCATTGCGGCCCAGAATTCGTCAGAATCAGGAAAATCATGGCGCCGTACAGGCAACCGAACAGGCGCGGATAATGCATATCGCCGTTCCATGCGGTCATCCGGTATTCCTTGAGCCAGCCATACACGTGATACAAAACCACCAAAGAACCGAACAGGCACACACTGTACACACTCATATTGCCAAGCAGATCGGCCGGAGTGCAGGCAAAATTTGTCCATACCTGCCGGAAGAACAAAAACACCGTACCGATATCGGGCATCAGGAACGTCGTCCAGAGGCAGGCGACGACCGTGAAACAATAGACGATCTTCACCAGCGAAGGAATGCGCACCGAAGCCAGTGCCGGACGGTTCCCCAGAAAACGCTCTGCCGCCAGAAACAAACCGTGCATCGTCCCCCACAGGGCGAACTTCCAGTCGGCGCCATGCCATAGCCCGCCGAGGAACATCACCAAGAAAAGATTCAGGTAAGTCCGGCACGCCCCCTTGCGGTTGCCGCCCAGCGGAATATACAGATAATCGCGCAGCCAAGCGGAAAGAGTCATATTCCACCGCTGCCAGAAATGGGTCAGGCTCGTACTGATATACGGGAAATTGAAATTGATCGGGAAACGGTAGCCGAACAATGCGGCAAGACCGATCGCAATCATGGAATATCCGCCGAAATCGGCGAAAATCTGCATACTGTAGCCGAACAGCATCAGCAGCAGCGTCACGCCGTTTTGAGAAGCGATATAATCGGAACTCTGCAACACGCTCGTCACCGGTGCGAGATTATCCGCAACCACCATCTTGAAAAAGTACCCGGCCACGCAATACCTGAACGCCCGTTGCCAATCGATCCCGGCAAAAACCTTGGCCTTGATCTGCGGCCAGAAATAATGCGCCTTGATGATCGGCCCGGCGATCAATTGCGGAAAAAACAGCAAATACAGCCCCATATCGCGGAATGTATTCGAATACACCGTCTTCCGGGGTGCCGTCCGTATCAGATTGTCGTAGGCATGCACCTTCCCGCGGCTCATATCCACCACCATACTGATGCCGTGGAACGTGTAGAAGGAAATGCCGATCGGCAAGGGAATGGAACGTACGCTCTCCACAAACTCCGGAGAACAGAAAGGAAACAGTCCGACCACAAGCCCTGCATACTTGAACACGCCGAGCAACAGTAAATTCAGCACGACCGCCAGCCGCACCCACGTCTTCACGCCTTGTTCATGGTCGTTCAGCCGATGCTGCAGAATCTTGACGGTGGCAAACGTATTGCCGCCGCATGAAACGGCCAGCAGCCCCAGAAGCCTCCAGTCCTCCCATCCGTAAAACACCGTACTGGCAATCAGCAAAACGATCGATTGCACGCATTTTCGTGCCGGAATATTCGGAACGGCGTAAAACAGGCCGAACGTCACCACCAAAAGCACAACGAATTCCCACGAATTAAACAGCATAGAGAGAGTAGCGACAAAGCGCGGCGGAATTATATCCACCGCGCATAAAAAGTCAAGGCTGCACGAAAAATCCTCGTGCAGCCTCGCATATCATCAGGCAAATCACCCCTTGCGCGAAACAGCAGCCCCGGGCATCACGAACTGCGCGGGCTTCTTCGTCTGCGCATCGATGGGGAACTGGGCATCGTGCCGCTTGTGCTCCGCCACGAGCTTGCGGGCCATCTCCGCGAGCTTCTTCGGCTCGGCATCGGCAAGATTCTTCTGCTCTCCGATATCGTCCTTGAGATTGTAAAGCTCCCACGCCTTCGTATGGTAATGGTAGATCACCTTCCAGTCTCCGTCGCGCAGAAGCACATAATAGGCATCCTGATGCTCATGCGGGAAATTGACGAAATACGTCTGCGGACGGTCGCACTTGCCTTCGGCGGTCAACAGCCCGCTGATATCCTGGGAATCCAGCTTGGCAGGCACCTTGCCCTTCACCATCGAACCGAAAGTCGCAAACATATCCTGAAGCGCAACGACACGGTCACATGTACTGCCCGGCTTGATGGCGTACTTCTTCTGCAGGGGATTGTCGGGATTCGGCTTCGCCCATGCAATAATCAGCGGCGTCCTGATACCGCCTTCATAAGGAGTGCCTTTCATCCCGCGCAAAGGCTGGCAGGGCTGGGGCTTGGGAGCCGTCCCGCCGTTATCGGAGGCAAACACGATCAGCGTATTCTCGGCCACTCCTTCCTTCTCCAGCGTATCCAGCAGGGACAGAATCGACTTATCCATCCCGGAAATCAGAGTCGCGTACTTCTTCAGTGCACCGTTCAGCTTCGGATACGTCGCGGCAAACTGAGGATCCATCATCAGGGGACCATGCACGGCATAATGCCCGAAATAGGCGAAAAACGGCTTCTTCATGCCCACGGACTTCTTGATCTCACGCGTCATCTCCGTATTCAGGGCGTCCGTCAGGAACGTATCCGAACCGTGATACTTCTCCAGATCGGGCACATCGCGCGGCCCCATCTTCTTCTGCTCGCGGAAGGCTTTCTCCGCATAATTGTCCTTGCCGAGATAGGAACCGGGCTGCCCCGCGCCGCATCCGCCGACATTCACATCGAAACCGAGCGCCTCCGGCTGGGCCGCCTTATTGGGCGTCGGGCCAAAATGGGCCTTCCCCACGAAAATGGTTCTATATCCTGCACCCTTGAACATCTTCGCCATGCTCGGATCCTTGGCCGTCAAACCTTGAATACGCCATGCCGGAGGATTCATCGTCTTGATGCCGTGCATACTCGTATCCTTTGGCTGTCCGGGATCCGTCCAGTTCGTAATATGGGTACGCGACGGATTGAGGCCGGTCATGATCGCCGTACGGCTGGGAGAACAAACGCTCGGAGTATAAGCCTGGGTAAACCGCATCCCGCGCTCCGCCAGCTTCTCCATACCCGGCGTCTTGAAAATCCCGTTACCCGGCGAAGCCACGGGCTGACCATTGGCATCGAACCGGAACGGCACGGACGTATCCTGCCAGCCCATATCGTCCACCAGAATAAACAGAATATTCGGTTTCTCCTCATCCTGAGCCGCACGTGCAGCGGGAAGCACACTCCATGCCGCCGTTGCGCAGAGACACGCGGCATGCCACATGCGCGCACTCGCCCTCTTTTGTAGGAAGTTCAAGCGTTTCATCGCGTTGCATATATCAGAAAAAGCATCTCAAATCAAACACAAAAGCCTTCGCCCGAAAAAGAGCACCTCTACATCTGGCAAAATCGTAACGAAAAACCCATCGCAGAAACCGGAACCGCTGCTATCTTGTACCCATCCATGACCACTCGACTCATTACCATGACTGCCCTGCTCGCAGGACTCTCCCTCACCGCAACCGCAGACAACCGGCCCTTCACCACGCCCCTCGGACTGTGGCAGCAAACATACGGCCAGCCCGACGGCAAAGTCCACCTGTACCATAATCCGGACAACCCATACGTGCAGGAATTGAACGTCTCCCTCCGCGCCCAGTACCAGGCAGCCTCCGTCTCTCCGAACGGAGCTTCGACATACCCCGGCAGCGGAGGCCACACCGACGAATGGAGGCGGCTCCGCCTCGGATGGAATGCCAAGGCGCTCACCAACCTCAGAATCACCAACATCTGGAACATGGGCGGAGTGGACAGCCTCGGCTACTACAAAAACGGCCAATGGTACGACCATGGCATGACCCACGGCAACCTCTACGAAGCCAACATCGAATACAGCTTCAGCGACTTCACCATCGGCGCAGGCAAAATACTCCCCGTCATCCTCGCGGAAAACCGCATTTCCAGCTCCAAATACAAACTGCCCGAACTCTCCGCCGTCGAAAACCAGCTCGTCAGCGACAGCTCCTTCGGCCTCTGGATCTGCAACGACGAAAAGAAAAACGACCTCGGCTACTATGCCGGCATCTGGTCGAACAGCGAAAAACGCAGCCGAGGCACATGGGGAACATGGGAATCCGCCAACGCCAACATCGGACTCTCCTACAAAGCCGACAACCTCATCCTGCAAAACGGGCGCATCTACTTCGACTGGATCCACAACTTCGACGACATGGATATCCGCTCTTACCGGTACAAAAACGTCGGCACCAAAGCGCGCGACATCTTCGCTCTCTACTACTATGGCAAGCAAGGCCCCTTTGAACTCATGATGGAAGGCATCTGGGCCCAAAACATCGCCGATTACAAGCAGGGAGGAAAAACCGTCTCCCCCTCCCATCTCGCCGGACTCACCGTCATGCCCTCGTGGAACCTGTCGCCACATGTCCAGGCCGTCATGCGCTACCAACTCGGTACGGGCTCACAGGCCGTCTGCCTCAACAAACGCTACGCCTCCCTCGTCGACACGCAGGGCAGCTACGTCGATACCTATCAGGCCGTCGCGCTCGGCTTCAACTTCTACATGTATGCCGACGATCCCGCACGCCTCAAAATCATGACCATGGCTGAATACGGCCACTCCAGCGGCTCCGCTCCGGGCCATGGATTCACCGGATGGTCGTTCATCGGCGGCGTCTATACCAACTTCTGAATAAACACGTATCACATCATGTGACGATTTTGGCACAAAGTCCCCCTTTGCATCCCAACATCACGGTGCTACATTGCCAAAGACATCCCACCACGGGAACAACACTTCCTTACATCGCAACATGAACAAAATCAATTGCATCATCATGGACTGGGCCGGCACGGCCATCGACTTCGGCTGCTTCGCCCCCCTGCATGTCTTTCTCCGCGTCTTTGCCGAAAAAGGCATGAACATCACCTACCGCCAGGCACGCGAACCCATGGGCCTCCTGAAAATCGACCACATCCGCGCCATCCTCAAAATGCCTGCCGTCGCCGAACAATTCGCCGCCGTTCACCATCGTCCATGGGTCGAAGAAGACATCCTGGAAATGTACTCCAGCTTTGAAAAACACCTCTTCGCCAGCCTCCGGGACTTCACCACTCCCATCCCCGGCGTCGTCGAAACCATCGAAAACCTCAAGGCACAAGGCATCAAAATCGGCTCCACCACCGGATACACCCGGCAGATGATGGACATCGTGCGCCCCGACGCTGCCGCCAAAGGCTACACCGTCGACAACCTCGTCACCCCCACGGGCCTCCCTGCAGGCCGCCCGGCTCCTTACATGATCTACAAAAACATGATCGACCTCGCCATCCCCTCCGTCGATCAAGTCGTCAAAGTCGGCGACACCATCGCCGACATCCGCGAAGGATTGAATGCACAGGTACACACCGTCGGCATCATCACCGGCAGCAACGAACTCGGCCTCACTCAAGAAGAATATGACTCCATGCCTGCGGACGAACTCGCTGCCCTCAAGGAAGAAGTTCGCAGCCGCATGCAGGATGCAGGCGCCCACTACGTACTCGACACCATCCTCGAACTCCCCTCCTGCATCAAAGACATCAACAGCAGCCTCTAACCACATACCAGCCATGAGAAATTACCTCCTCCTCACCCCAGGTCCCCTCAGCACCTCCGAAACCGTCCGCAACGCCATGCTGCAGGACTGGTGCACCTGGGACAAAGACTACAACGAAGGCGTCGTCACCGCCATCCGCTCCGAACTCCTCCAAATCGCCGGACTCGGCGACGAATACACCACCGTCCTCCTCCAGGGCAGCGGCACCTACAGCGTCGAAGCCACCCTCAGCTGCTGCGTCGGCCCGCAGGACAAACTCCTCATCTTCGCCAACGGAGCCTATGGCAACCGCATGGCGGACATCGCCCGCTACCACAAACTCGACCACACCCTCGTCTCCCTCAAGGAAACCGAGCAAATCACCGTCGACATCGTCCGCCAGAGCCTCGCCGCCCACCCGGACACCACCCACCTCGCCGTCGTCCACTGCGAAACCACCACCGGCATCATCAACCCCATCGAAGACATCGCCGAAGTCCTCCGCGGCAGCGGCATCACCTTTATCGTCGATGCCATGAGCAGCTTCGGCGGCATCCCCATCGACATCGCCGGACTCGGAATCGACTTCCTCGTCAGCAGCTCCAACAAATGCATCCAGGGCGTACCCGGCTTCGGCCTCATCATCGCCAAACGCACCGCCCTCGCCGCCTGCGAAGGCATCTCCCGCTCCCTCTCGCTCGACATCTACGACCAGTGGAAGGAAATGGAACAGGGCCACGGCAAATGGCGCTTCACCTCACCCACCCACGTCGTCCGCGCCTTCTTCCAGGCCCTCAAGGAACTCCGTGAAGAAGGCGGCATCGAAGCCCGCCACCGCCGCTACGAAGAAAACCACCGCATCCTCGTACAAGGCATGCGTGAAATCGGCTTCACCACCCTCCTGCCCGATGCCGTACAATCACCCATCATCACCTCCTTCCTCTACCCGGAACAGACCTTCGTCTTCGCCGACTTCTATGAAGAGTTGAAACAGCGCGGCTTCGTCATCTACCCCGGCAAAATCTCCGAAGCCCCCACCTTCCGCATCGGCAACATCGGCGACGTCTTCCCCGACGACTTCCGCCGCCTCGTCGATGCCATCGCAGACATCCGCCGCTAACCCCTCCCCCTCATACGACACAGCAACCGCCGCCCCAGCAAGGGGCGGCAACCCTCCCTCCCGCCATGCTTCAACTCAAAAACATCAAAAAAACCTACAACGGCAAAGCCGTCCTGAACGGCATCGACCTCGACATCGACACCGGGGAAATCGTCTCCATCCTCGGACCCTCCGGCAGCGGAAAAACCACCCTCCTCAACGTCATCCTCGGCCTCACCGACCTCGACGAAGGCCAAATCATCTTCAACGGCGAAGACCTCAGCCGCACCCCGATGAAACAGCGTGGCTTCAACATCGTCTTCCAGGACTACGCCCTCTTCCCCAACCTCAACGCCTACGAAAACATCATCTACGGCCTCAAAAACAAACCAGGCGTCTCCACCAAACGGGAAGTCCGCGAACTCATCGCCCTCCTCGGCCTCGGCAACCACCTCGGCAAAACAGTCGACCAGCTCTCCGGCGGCCAGAAACAGCGCGTCGCCCTCGCCCGCACCCTCGTCATGAAACCCCGCGTCCTCCTCCTCGACGAACCCCTCAGCGCCCTCGACGGCGTCATCAAGGAATCCATCAAGGAACGCATCAAAACCATCGCCAGCGACTACAACCTCACCACCATCATCGTCACCCACGACCCCGAAGAAGCCCTCACACTCTCCGACCGCGTCCTCATCCTCAACGAAGGCGGCATCTCCCAATACTCCACCCCGCGCGAAATCATCCACAACCCGCACAACGGCTTCGTCAGGCAATTCATCCTGAACCAGCTCGAAATCAAGCGGAACAACATCTTCAGCCTCTTCGAGGGAGCATATGCCTGAAAAAAGCATCGAACTCAAGGCCGTCTTCTGGGCAGTCCTCCTCATCTTCGGAGCCTTCCTCGCCTACCCCATCGCCCTCCTGCTGGGCCGCTCCCTCATGGAACAGGGAGCGCCCGGGCTCGACAACTACATCCGCATCCTCGGAAGCCCGGCCGTCCTCACCTCCTTCGGCCACAGCTTCACCGTATCCGCCACGGCTGCGCTCATCACCACCGTACTCGCCTTCTTCCTCGCGTACACCGTCCATCACACCGCACTTCCCCGCGCCCTCAAAAAAACCGTCGGAGCCGTCACCGTCGCCCCGATGTACCTCCCCACCATCACCTACGGCTTCGTCATCATCTACGCCTTCGGCAAAGAAGGCCTCATCACCCACCTCCTCGGCGGCACCCAAATCCTCGACATCTACGGCTTCCGCGGCATGCTCCTCGGCTACGTCATCTACACCCTCCCCATCGCCTATCTACTCATCAACAACACCTTCAAATACGTCGACAAAAACTTCGCCACCGTCTCCCGCATCATGGGAGACACCCCCGTCCGCACCTTCTTCGGCACAGCCGTCCGCCCCCTCGTCGGCACCCTCGGAGCCGCCTTCATCCAAAGCTTCACCCTCAGCTTCACGGACTTCGGCATCCCCGCCTCCATCGGCGGCCAATACGATGTCGTCGCCCTCCACCTCTACAACGAAATGCTCGGCGCCATCCCCAACTTCTCCGGAGGAGCGGCCATCGCCATCCTCATGCTCCTCCCCTCCATCGCCAGCATCATCCTCATCAACAGACTCGAACGCTACAACTTCCGCTACAGCAAAATCTCCAAACAGGAAATCCGCAAAAGCCCGCTCCGCGACACCGTCTGCGCCGGAGGCTCCCTCGCCCTCGCCATCGGCATCGCCGCTGTCTTCGCCATCATGTTCATCGTCCCATTCGTCCGTCACTGGCCCTACGACACCACCTTCACCTTCGACACCTTCACCACCCAGCTCTCCGCGCGCAACCTACTCGGCACCTACGGCAACACCCTCCTCGTCGCCTTCTTCAGCGCACTCGTCGGCACCATCGTCTCCTTCGGTGCAGCCCTCGTCACCGCCCGGTCCGGCATGGGAAGCAAAGCAAAAGGCGCGCTCAACGGCCTCGCCGTCGTCACCAACACCATCCCCGGCATGGTACTCGGCATCGCCTACCTCTTCGCCTACTCCGGCACATCCCTGCAAAACACATTTGCCATCATCATCATCTGCAACATCATCCACTTCTTCACCACCCCCTACCTCATGGGGAAAAACTCCCTGGAAAAACTCAACCGGAGCTGGGAATCCACCGCCTCCCTCATGGGAGACAGCTGGTTCACCACCCTCCGCCGCGTCATCATCCCGAACTCCGTCGGCACCCTGCTGGAAATCTTCTCCTACTACTTCATCAACAGCATGATCACCATCAGCGCCATCATCTTCCTCGTCGGCGCACGCACCGGAGTACTCACCACCAAAATCAAAGAACTGCAGCACTTCGCCCAGTTCGATGCCATCTTCGTCATGTCCCTGCTCATCCTCGCCACCAACATCATCGTGCGCGTCGTCCTGGGCAGAACCGCCGCCAAATACATGCCGCGTGCATGACGACCACACATCCACAACACACACACATGAAAAACATCCTCAAAACGGCCTTCGCCGCCCTCATCGCAGCCACAGCCGCCATCCTCCCCCTCTCCTCCTGCAGCCGGCAACAGGAAATCGTCATCTACTCCAACGCGGATGAAGAAGCCAAACTCGCCATGCAGGAAGCACTCGACCGTGCAGGATACGCCGGCCAATACATCCTCTCCTCCTTCAGCACCTCCGAACTCGGAGGCAAAATCATGGCCGAAGGCAAAAACACCGAAGCGGACATCATCACCGCCTCCACCTACTACCTCGAAAGCGCGCAGAAAGAACACGGCATGTACCGAACGCTCGAATTCCCCGTCGAAACCCTCACCCCGGCCAACCCGGAATTCGCCCCCGTCACCGGACAGGAAGGAGCCATCTTCATCAACACCCGCACACTCGCCGCCAACAACCTCCCCCGTCCCCAATCCCTCAAAGACCTCGCCCGCCCCGAATACAAAGGCCACATCTCCATCCCCAACCTCCGCAGCTCCTCCACCGCATGGCTCATGGTACAAGCCCTCGTCCATGCCTATGGGGAACAGGAAGCCACCCGCATCCTCAAAGAAATCGTCGCCAACGCCGGACCCCACCTTGAAAACTCCGGCTCCGCTCCGCTCAAAAAAGCACGCGCCGGAGAAGTCTCCATCGCCTTCGGACTCCGCCATCAGGCCGTTGCCGACAAAAAATCGGGCTTGCCCATCGACTACATCGACCCCACGGAAGGCAACTACATCCTCACCGAATCCATCGCCGTCGTCGACAAAGGAGACAAAACCAACCCCCTCGCCATGAAAATGGCCGAAATCATCGTCAAGGAAGGCCGCCAAGGCATCCGCAAAACCTACCCGGCCCCGCTCTACAAAGGAGAAACATCCACCGCCGACGCCCAATCGGACAACATCCGCACCTACCCCGAACCTCTCACCGTCGACCTCCTCAGAAAACACCAGAACCTCATGCCGCACTGATACGGCACACTCCGGCCTCCCTCTTCTACCCGAACCCCGCAGCCTTAAACCTGCGGGGTTTCTTCATCCACACGAGGCGCCGGAGGAGGCAGAAGAACGAATTTCAGAACAATCGATGCCAACACATACGGAATCGACGACAAAGCGACAGCAGCGATAGACATCACCAAACCAAGATTCCATGCAAAATCGCTCATTCGCGGCGAGAACCCCACGCGTGCCCAAAGCCAGTCCATACCCAAACCGAATCCCAAAGCAACAGCCTGCAGGCAAGTCGGCCCCGCAAACAGCATCCACAGCCATCCGGCCCTGTGGCGGCAGGCATCGCGGCGCAACTGCATCACCGCCGCCCACCAGCACAACAAACATGGCATCGCAAACAGCCAGCACAAACCGACACACGTCGCCGGCTCCCCCATATTCGGCAATGGCAAGCATGCGGAAACCACATACAAAACCAGCCAAACACCCCATAAATACCATCCCGACCGAGTCATGCCCATCATCCTACGCACTGCCCGGCAAACGGCAAGCTCCAAACAAACACATGACAAAAAACGCATTCGCCCCAGCATCCATCCGTCTAGCTCCATCAGATTCCCCGAAGGGAAATCGAAAGCAAACCTTGACACATCCTCCCCGGCGTGGCAGAGTCGCAAACAAGCACCCCCTTATGAACACCCGTTCCATCACCCTTGCAGCGGCCATTCTGACCGTTCTTGCACCCGTATTCCACGCATCGGCCGACGACAACCACCCCGCCGCTTCCACGCAAACCGCCGTCCCCCCCCTCACGGAACAACAACGCGAAGCCCTCCATACCGTCATTGAAGACGGAGCCTGCGCCGCCATCATCGCCTCCGGCGATGCGGAACTTCAGGAACGCCTCATGGGTGAAAACAATATCAACTACACCCAGCTCAAACTCGCAAGCATCGCCTCCCGGGCCATGGCCGGCTCTCCTGCAATAGCCATCCTGCCCCCCGCCCTTCGCGACACCTTCCGCCAAACAGCCGAAATCTCCGAACAGATCGCTGCCGCCTTTGAAAACAAACCCATCGACAACGAACGCATCACCGCCCTTGTCGAACAACTCAAGAAAGTAAACGACAGCCAGAAACAATACTGCAAACAGGCCGGAGCATTCGACATCGAACAAATGGCAGCCGCCATCTCCGCACGGCTCCTGAACGCCTTCCAAAACGAATTCGCCAAACCGGAAAACCGGGATGGCATCCGGGATTCCATCAAATACGATCGGGAAAAAAGAGAAGCCTACCTTCGCGACATGCTCAACCGCCTGCGGCAAAACATGCATGCGGAACAGCAACCGGCTCCCACGGCATCACCTGAAGAAAAACAGGCTATCTCCGACTTCCTCGACCGCACCTTCATCAACGCCAACCTCTCCATACTCCGCCACCCGGAACGCTGGCGGGACAAAAGCAAACACATGGACAACATCCTGCGATTGGCTCCCGACCCATCCACCCTCCCGAAGGAGCTGCGTCTTCAACTTGAGAAAGAACGGGAAACCTACCGAACCGTCGCCAACCTGCGCAACAAACAACGCCTCCATCGGCTCATCGCCACACTCCCCGCCATGCAGAACATCGGCTCCAACGACAGGCAGGCATTCCGGGAAAGCATGGATCAGGCAATGCAGCAAAGCCGCACCGTCCCAACCCTCATTCGCACACTCACCGGAGTCTCGCCCGAAGAACATCATGCCGGACTCCGCATGAAAATGATCGCCCAATCTCAGGAAAAAATGCCTGAAGCGCTCCGGCTTCTCAACCTCCCGCCGTTGCAGGGAAACACCATCGCAGCCTACATCCTCAAACTGCCCTTGAAAGAACAGGAACGCATCCAAACTACCGCCTGCATCATCGTCCTCGAAGACTGGCAAAAAAACGGCACCCCGAAATAACCTTCCATCCCATCCACTGCCATGAACTGCATACACCCCATCCTCGCCGCCGCACTCCTTGCATTCCCGCAATCCTACGCCGAAACCGAGCCTTCAGACAACCGCCCCGCGGCAGAACTCACCGCACCTCTTGATACAGGCCTCACGGCGGAACAGAAAAAAGCCCTGCACCACCTCTATGCGGCTGCCGCATTGTCCGAACTCACCTACTTAGACACTCTGTACAATCGCAATCCGGAGGAAGCATCCACCGAGGATCCCTCGATCTCCTACTACCCGCGTAACTACTTCCGCTTGCTGGCATCGCCATTCCAAGCCATCGCAGATTCCCCGGAATTGGCCAAACTTCCGCCCGAACTGAGCTCTCTCATACAGGAAGCCGGAAAACAGGCCCGCGAGGTCATCGAACTTCTGGAACGGCAACCTGTCGAAAAACCCCGCCTCGTCACGGCCGTCCAGGCCTTGGAACAAACGCGCAGCCGGATCAACGAACACCTCCTGCACCGGTACGGCATCAATGCCGAATGGCTGCGTGCCTGCACCTATCATCGGCTGAACCTGCTCCACAACAGCATCGCCTGGCCGAAAGGATTCGCCACATCAAGCCGTGATCTGGAAGATGAAAACCCGGATAGCGCAACAGCCCTTCAAATGGCCTATGATGCGCTTCGCGACGAACTGCCCCTCGACATCCCTCTGCACAGCGAACGGAGCCGCCACATCATTGAATACGAAGAGGTCAAGCAGCTGAACAGGGACATCTACTTCCTGAAAAACATGCATACACGTTGGCAACAGCACGCACAATATCGCATGGAATTGGAAACCATGCCGGACAGCAGCCGACTGCCGGAAGATCTTCAAACCATCATCGCCGAACAACGCACGCTCCTGCAAGCTCTGAGCAAACCGCGCAGAACTCCATACCTCATGCAACAAATCGTCGGAACATTCGGCAACAAACGATGGGCGGAAGAACGCATGGCCGAATGGGATCGCAACAAAAAACGGCTACTCACTCGCCGCGAAGAGTATCATCGAATGATCGAACAAAAAACAAAAGGTGAAGCAGGTGCCTACTATCAGTACACCGTGTACATCTCCGCCGCACTCCCGTTCCGTTACATCGACTCTGCCCGGAAAGCGTTGGACCTGCCTCCCGGCGACGCCGACCCGTATCGGTACCTTCTCTCCCTGCCGCCGAAACAGCAGGAACAGCTCAGCGAACGCGCCTGCCTCATGCTATGCGAAGAATGGCAGAAAAACGGCATCCCCCAATAAACCCACTTCTTCATGCTTACGACCCTTGCCGCACTGTATGCACTCGCATGGCCCATCCCGGCCATCACGACCGGCCAGCCCCAGCCCGCCGCTCTCCCCACAATCGTCGGGACTGCAGCCATCGAACCCATGACGGAATCGCAGAAACAGGCGATCAAAACCGTCATGCAGGATGCGGCAGCCGCGTCCCAACAAGCTGCCTTTCTCGATACGGAACTCTGCAACGACATCCTTGCAGAACAAATCCCAGCCCTGCTCCGTTTTCTGAACATCTACTGCCAGGGTTATCTCAACTCGCCTGCATTCTCTCAGCTGCCTGCGCCATTGCGCACATCCATCGAGCGGATGACCGCCCACGCCGCTCGCCTGCGCGACATCGCGCCGACGCGTGAACAACATCCCAAACAATACGCCGAGCTGTACCATGCTCTCATGCAGGAAAAGGACTTTCAGCAACAATATTGCCAAACAGCCGCCTCAATCGACTGGAACAGGGAAAACACCAGAAACACCTCACTCTTCAGATTCTACTACGTTGAATATCTCAGCCGGCCGGAAATCCGTCGACTCCTCGCATCCAAGGCATACAGAACGAAAGAAAAACAAAAAAAACTCCTCAACCGGGCCTTGCGCGACGCCCGATTCCGGCTCCGCAACGAACACGACACACCGGCACAATCCACCCCGGAAGAACAGGCAGCCATCATCCGCTACATCGGGCAGGCATACATCGCGAAAGAACTCGCCCGGCTGGAAGCTCCCGGAAAACCGGAAGAACAACCGGACATCGACACAAGCGGCCTTCCGCAGGACCTCCGCAACCAATTGGAGAACGACCAGACGGAACAACAAGGCTACTCATCGAAAACATCCCGCCTCATTCTGGAAAAAACAGGCATGTGCATGGAAGAACACATGGCGCTGCTCAAAACCCAACTATTCGACCTCCAGCCAACAAGAGAGGCGGAAGCACGCCGCCTCCTGAACCTCCCGGACGGCGATCCAGACGCAATCATCTACCGTCTCTCCCTGTCGGAAGAACAGAGAAAAAAACTCAGAAACGAAACTTCCAGACTCCTCCTGCAGGATTGGCGGCAAAACGGCATCCCCTCCCACCGGTAGCGCAACATCCAGCCCACCTCCCATGCCCTCCTTCTCCCTGACCAAAACCTACCTCGATTGCCAAACCGACAACGGAACGACTATCGTCTGCTACGCCTCGGTGCTGAGCCTCGGACACCTCAAATTCCGGCATGCCTCATGGCTGGAACTCCTGCCTGACGGCACATCCAAACGTCGGCAAACCTTCATCCGCGGCGCCATGCCCGAAAACACGGAACAGGGAAACATCCTCTGGCAATGCCGCAGCCTGCATGCTGCTGGAACCTGGCGCCCCGAACACCCCTCCCTGCCGCTCCAGCACCTCCACACCGAACGCGGGCTCACCACCGACTGGCATTGCCTCCAGCCGCGCAGCCGCGTCTCCCTCCGCCTCGAAAACCGCCACTACGAAGGCATCGGATATGCCGAACGCCTCCACATGACACTCCCTCCATGGAAACTCCCCATCGACACCCTCCACTGGGGCCGCTTCCTCGGAGACAAAGGCAGCACCATCATCTGGATCGTCTGGGAAGGACCCAGCCCCGTCACCCTGCTGTGGGACACGCAATGGCGGCACCATCCTGCCGGACTCCATGCCTCAGCCGACGGCTCCTCCCTCCGCACAGACACCCTCAGGCTTGACTTCGACCGCCGCCACATCCTGCGTGAAGGCGCCATCGGCTCCACCGTCCTCCGCACCTTCCCGGCACTGGCGAAAAAACTGCTTCCCCCCTCCATCCTTCACCTGCACGAATGCAAATGGGCCGGACGGGCCACGCTCACCACATCCTCCGGCACCGAACCCGGCCTGAGCATCCACGAAATCGTCCGCTTCTCCCCTCCCTCCGCATCATGACCGACACTCCCCGCCCCCAGCGCACCCTCCTGCACCGGCTCATCGCCAGCAGAACATTCTACGCCGCTTGCTTCTGCATCCTCCTGCCCCTCCTCATCGTCTGGGGATGCATCCGCCTCGAACCCTCCGTCACCCTCCCCCCTCTGCATCACCCGATCATCGGCACAGCCATGGCCACCCTCGCCCTCTCTGGCATGGCCGCCGCCATGCTAAACCTTAAAATACGGGGAGGCGGCCTCCCCATGAACGGCTTCCCGCCGCCCCGCTTCGTCGCCACCGGCATCTACCGCCTCGTACCGCATCCCATCTACACATGCAGCGTCATCCTCGCCGCCGGAGCCTCCGTTGCCACCGGTTCGGCGGCAGGACTCTACATCTTCACACCCCTCATCGCCCTCGGCTGTGCCGCCATCGTCTGGGGATACGAACGGCAGGACCTCATCCGCCGCTTCGGCACCAGCTCTCCACCCACATGGCTATCCCTGCCGCCTCCCGGCCATCGGCACAACACCCCCTTTGAACGACTCCGCGCCTTCCTCCTCCCCGCCATCGTCTGGACAGCCCTCTACTTCCTCGGCGGTCACATGATGCTCACCGAAGGCGCCCCCTCATGCCGCATCCTCGGAGAACAGGCAACCCCCGTCATCCAGCAGGCGGGCTGGATCTACGTCAGCATCTACCCTGTCCTCCTCCTCGTCATCCTCCTCCAGCACACCGACGCCCTCATGAGAAGCTTCGCCATCTCCGGCATCCTTGCCTGCGCTCTGGCATTCCTCCTCTACATCCTCTTCCCCCTCTCCTGCCCATTCCTCCCCTTCGAACCGACCACCGCCGGTGGCCGACTACTCGAATGGGAACGCTCCGTCGACCTCAACGGCGGCATCGCCTTCCCCTCCTACCATGCCCTCTGGGCCTTCCTCATGCTCGCTGCGCTCTGGCGGGCCGCACCCGGCAACCTCCCGCGCCTACTCATGCTCCTGTGGACACTCGCACTCTGCTGGAGCTGCGTCGCCACAGGCATGCACGGATGGATCGACATCATCGCCGCCGCTCTCCTCACCGCAGGCGTCCTCCTTCGCGCACCCATCCTTCGCAGCATCATCCGCCTCTCCGAATGCCTCGCCAACTCGTGGCACGCATGGCGCATCGGCCCCCTCCGCATCATCAACCACGCCATCTACACCTTCCTCGCCGCCGCCGGAGGCTACTACCTCGTCCTCGCACTGGCCGGGCCATCCTACCTCCTCGCATCCGGCATCGTCACCATCTGCTCACTCGCCGGAGCAGGCATCTGGGCCCAGCTCATCGAAGGCTCCTCCCAACTCCTCCGCCCCTTCGGCTACTATGGCGCCATCCTCGGCGGCATTGCGGGCATCCTCCTCATCGCCACGACCTCCCACCTTCTTCCCGAAAACGGCAACGACCCATGGATCATCTTCGGAGCCATGGCTGCCGCCGCACCCTGGATACAGGCCATCGGACGCATCCGCTGCATCGTACAGGGCTGCTGCCACGGCCGCCCCGTCCACACCTGCCATACCCACCTCGGACTCCGCCACACCAACCCCTCCTCACGCGTCTGTGCCCTCAGCCCCTACACCGGCATCCCCCTCCACGCTACGCCACTCTACTCCATCGCCTTCAACCTCCTCATCGGAACCATCCTCCTCCGGCTCTGGACAGCCTCCGCCTCCGTAGCACTCATCGCCGGACTCTACTTCGCCCTTGCCGGACTCTCCCGCTTCGTCGAAGAAGCCTACCGGGGAGAACCCCAAACGCGCCGCGCATGGGGACTCACCGAATACCAGTGGCTCGCCGTCGCCTTCATCCTGACCGCCTTCGTCATCTGGAGCCTTCCCGGAGGAACCACGCCCGCCCCGGCCCCCGACTGGCTGAACGCCACATACTGGCTCGCCCTCCCCGTCGGCCTCCTCTACGCCTTCGCCATGAGCATGGACTTCCCCAACTCCCATCGCCGCTACTCCCGCCTCACCGGATAGCTCATCTCCTCATCTCCTCATCTCGCCTGTCGACTGATCGTCTGAGGAGAACAGGCTTTTCCACCTTCGGACATGGCGACCAAATAAACGACGCTTCCTCTTTCTTAGCAGGATCCTTCATGACCAGCGAGAGTAAACCGCCCACAGCAGCCAAACAGGCGACTGTCAATCCCAAACGAAACAGAGCCATGATCCATCCTGCAACGGGTGGAGAAGCAACCGATTCGCGCTTCTCCACCTCCTGCATTCATCTTCAAACGCATACACATCTCCAAACATTGCATGAAAGATCCGCATCACACCGTCGCTTCCCAGATCATACTATCCTTATCGTACGGCACATCCGAACGGCGATCGCCGGGAACCTGCATATTCTTGTAAATCTCCTGCGTATTCGGCTCTGCAAAATTCATGCGGAACAGCTGAAAAATCGGTGAACCGCCTGCATCCCGCTTCTTCGGAGCATCGTCCAAATCCTCAATCAGCAGCACGAACCCGAAATAACCGCCCGGCACCTCCGAAATCAAAATCTCAATCGGATACGACTGCCCCTCCTTCACCTCGAACACATCGCCCGTACTGAGACCATCCAGATTATTATTCCAATCGCTCCCCGCCCCATTATACCTGAAAAACTGGCGCGGCTGCCCCTTGGAATCCTTCAACTCCGCACGATTCGCCGCATTGCCGCCCAGCATCTTCCCGGTCGCTACGCTCGACCAGCCGTAATCGAACACCGTCTTCCCATTGAACCGCACCGCCAGAGAATCGTCCCCCAGCCCCACAAAACGGAACCTGCCGGACTTGGGAGCCTTCACCTTCCCGCGGTAAATCGCCACCCACATACTCGCCTTCACCTTATCCTGCACCTTATAGGCATAGGGGGCCTCCTCCGCCTTGCAAATCGGCATATAAAAACAGGGAGCATACAGCTTTGTCGGCGCCTGATAGTACTTCGCCAGCATACTCTTATTCCAGCCGCTCGAATTGAACTCGCTCAGAACCTGCTTGCACAGCCCGGGACTCATCCCCGTCGGCGCACCGGAAGGCGTCTGCTTCAAATCGTAAAACGTACCTTCCAGTGCCGAACCGCCGCCGTCTGGATCCTCTGTACCGAGCGGATGATCCCCGGGGCCGGAATCGCCGAACTGCGTCAGCCCCGGCCCAATACCGGTCCCGAACACTGGAGACATCCCGAAATCCATCTGATCCGTCACGATATCCACGGGATTAATCTGAACGGAACCCGCCGTCACGGCAACCACCACCGGAGGAGCCACCTGTGAGGCCATACTGGCGCGCGACACCGTCTTCCGGACCATCTTGGGTGTCTCGGCGGGCCTCGCATCCTCCGTATGGAAGAAACCATCTCGTTTGGCGGGCCCTTCGCTTTCGACAAACAGCCTGACCATCAGAAACAACGTCACACCGCCAAGAAAACAGCACAGCAGCGACACCGCCACAGCCGACATCCTGTTGCGGCGCGCTGTCCTCTTCAGTTCGACCTCGGCTTCGGGAGTAATGGAAATATGAATAGCCATATGATTAATTCGTGTTGGAGTTGATAACAAATATTGTTGACAGATAAATCATGCATCCCTAAACCCGAATAAGCGAGACAAAGAGGTGTAACAGAACTGTAACAACAATCACAGCAGCGTCTCATCGCCCGCCGCACCTTGGCTGGGCACAAACCAAAAACCGCCCCGGGCAACATGCCCGGGGCGGCCGATCCATCCAACAAACCACTCAGGGAACAGCTCTCCAGATCAAGCTATCGGCATCATAGGGCACATGCGACCTCCTGTCACCGGGCACATTCATTCGTTCGTACAACTCCTCCGTCGAAGGAAGAGCAAAATTCGTACGGAACAACTGGAAAATCGGGGAACCCGTCGCATCACGCCCCTTCGGAGCATCGTCCAAATCCTCGATCAGCAACACGAACCCGAAATACCCGCCCGGAATCTCCGACACCAACACCTCCACCGGATACGTCTTCCCGGCCTCCACCGCAAACACATCTCCCGAACACAAACCATCCAAATTCCCGTTCCAATCCGGCCCGGCGCCCGCATAACGGAAAAACTCGCGTGGCTTCCCCCGATCATCCCGCAGCGCAGCACGAACAGCGTGCTTATCCGCTCCGCCCGTCATCTGACCGGAAGACAAATTCTCCCAGCCGTAATCGAACACCGTCCTCCCGTTGAACCGCACCGCAAGGGCATCGTCTCCCAGCCCGACAAAACGGAACCTCCCGCTCTTCGGAGCAACCACCTTCCCGCGGTACACCGCCACCCACTGACTGGCCTTCACACGATCCTGCACCCCGTAGGCAAACGGAGCCTCCTCCGCCTTGCAAATCGGCAGGTAGAAACACGAAGCATACAACTTCGTCGGAGCCTTGTAAAACCTCGCCAGCACCCCGGCATTCCACCCCTTATTCACGAACTCGCCCAGCGTCTTCTTGCACAGCGCGGGAGACATCCCCGTCTCCGCACCGGAAACCGTCTGCTTCAAATCGTAAAACGTTCCCTCCAAAGCCGAGGCTGTCTCAATCTCTTCCGTAGTCGAAAACACATCGCCGATCACCGTCGAACGCACCGGATGAAAACCGATACCTTCCAGCCCCGGCCCCGTACCTACATTCACGGACAGTCCCAGTCGAGCATCCTCCGTCGGCTCGTCCACAGACGGAAGCACAACGGGCGACAAAGCATCCGGCAAAACAAGATTCAACGCAGAATCCGGAGAAGAATCGTCCACAGTCGGTCGGGGCCGAAGCATCTCGGGACGCTTCAACGGAGCGGCGACCTCATCGGTCTCCCAATAATCGGACTGAAACATCATCTCCGGAGCATCGGCAAACAGCCGCACTGTCAGATACAAAGTCACTCCGCCCAGCGCACAGCAAAGGCAGGACACACACAAGGCGGACACCTTGTCGCGGCAGGCCGACTTCTTCAACTCGGCCTCGGCTTCCGGTAAAATAGCAACATGAAGGGACATAATTTTATAGATTGGTTAAGGTTGAACATGGTTAATTGACAAAACCATTACTATCCCCTTCCCCACCAAAAAGCGAGACAAAGCCGTGCAACAGAAGCGTCTCAACTGTTACAGAATCATCTCATCCCTACTCCGGCAAGCCCTTGCCGCGTTGCACTTCTTTCTGCTCCTATCACCCGGAAAGCCGGATCTTGACAACCCGGCCCTGCCAACCTACCATCAAACAGACACATCCCCTCATGCCTGCTCCTCCCCTGCACTCATCGCAACCCGCCTACTACACCATCGGCTACTACCTTGCCGAATGCGGACACCTGCCAGACTACCACCCACAGGCCCCCGGTCGCCTGCTCACAGCCAGCCACTGCTTCTGCCGCCTGCATCCCGACCTCATCGCGTGCTACTGGAACGGCTGGGAAACGAAGAAAGAACCCTACCAGCAGAAAACCGGCCTCTCTGACGAAGCTCTTGCCTCCCTGTCGCAGCACCTGAGCACCATGGAAATCGACAGCGATTCCCGCTTCGAACGCCGCGCGGATGCACAGCACATCCGACAAACATACTTTACCCAAAGAAACGACATCCACCTCATCTCCATCTCTCTGACCGCCCCCTACCGGGACAAACTCTCCCCGCACGGTCCCGCCAACCACATCACCAAAACTCTCTGTACTCAAAAACTCGACGGAGGACGCCACCTCGGCAACGACATCCTCGGCTGGGACATCGGCAGCTTCCACACCTACCTGTGCAACGGACTCGAACAGGACATCGCGGCAATCCACCCTCTCCGGCTCAACACATGGGGCTTGATCGACAATCCTTACGAAGAAGTGGAAACATACGCCGAACTCATCCAAAATCAAGGAGAACCCGTCATCTGGCTCCCCGTCGCCGTCCATCTGCACGATGCCGGATACCCGGCGGAAACGTAAAACCACCCATACCAGCCTCCCGCCTCCTCTATACAGCCACGAACACCTGGCACGGGCCGCCACCCCTGACCGCATACACAACAAAAGCAGGAGCCTCTTGAAGAGACTCCTGCCTTCTGGAAGTGAATCAGTCAATCGGACCTTCTCTTACAGCACCTCGGGTGCCAGAGAAACGATCTTCATGAATTGCTTTTCGCGGAGTTCACGGGCCACCGGTCCGAAGATACGGGTGCCGCGCGGATTGTTGTCCTTGTCGATGATGACAACGGCGTTGCCATCGAAACGGAGGACGGAGCCGTCATCGCGGCGGATCGGAGCAGCCGTACGAACGACGACGGCCTTCACCACGCTGCCCTTCTTCACGGCAGCAGTGGGGATCGATTCACGGATGTGGCAGGTAATGATATCGCCAATGTGCGCCTGACGCGTACGCTTGCCGATCACGCCAATCATCTTGGCGGAACGGGCGCCCGTATTATCGGCGACCTGGACGAGGGATTCCATCTGGAGCATGTTACAATAACCTTTCTATTTGATAATCAGATTAGTGGTTAATCACTTCCACCAGCTCCCAGCGCTTGAGGCGGGAGAGGGGACGAGTTTCCACGATGCGGACCTTATCGCCGACTTTGGCAGTATCATTCTCGTCGTGTGCGTAGAATTTCTTGCTCTTCTTGACAATCTTCTTGAACTTCGGATGGGGGACGCGAGCCACGTATTCCACAACGATGGTCTTGTCCATCTTGGTGGAGGTCACGACACCAACGCGAGTCTTACGAAGGCCTTGGGGCTTTGTAGTAGTATTTTCGCTCATTTTGGTTGATTCCTTGGTTCTTATTGAGCAGCGGCTTCACCTTGGACGGTGAGGGCGCAAGCAAGTTCCTTGCGGACGATACGAAGGCGTTGATTATTTTCAAGCTGGCCGGTGGCCTGCTGAATGCGGAGGTTGAAGTATTCTTCGCGAAGGCTGCGGATATGGGCGGAGAGCTCATTGGCCGACATCCCGCGGAAGTCTTTGGCTTTCTTCTTAGGCATGATTCTGAATGGCGGTTGCAATTAGGCCATGGCGGCGACGCCTTGGCGATAGACGAAACGTGTGGAGATACCAAGCTTGTTGGAGGCGAGGCGAAGAGCTTCGCGAGCCTGGGATTCCGTCACACCGGCAACTTCAAACATGATGTTCCCGGGGCGAACGACAGCCACCCAGCCTTCCACGGCACCCTTACCCTTACCCATACGGGTATCCGGCGGACGCTGCGTGAAGGACTTCTGCGGGAAGATGCGGATGAAAACCTTCCCTTTACGGCGAAGGTAACGGTTGATGGCGATACGGCAGGCTTCAATCTGGTTGTTGGTTACCCAGCCGCGGTCGAGGGATTGAAGACCGAAGTCACCGAAAGCAACGGACGTACCGCTGGTGGCATTGCCGGAACGGCTGCCGCGGTGCATCTTGCGATGCTTGACGCGTTTTGGCATTAAAGGCATAGTATATTCCTCCTAGTATTTATTTGTTAATAAATTGATCAGGCATTATTGCGGGGTTCGCGCTCACGACGGGGTCCGCGGGGTCCGCGGTTGTCGCGATTGTTCGGACGACCGGAAGGAGCGGCATTCGCCACTTCGGGACGCTTGTTCACCCAGCACTTGATACCGATGATACCATAAAGAGTGCGAGCTTCGGCAAAACCGTAGTTGATCGGCACGCGGAGAGTCTGCAACGGCACTTTGCCTTCGCGGTACCATTCGGCACGGGCGATGTCGGCACCGCCGAGACGGCCGGCACAACGGATACGGATACCTTCGGCACCGAAATCCATGGCCACCTGCACGGCGCGCTTCATGGCGCGGCGGAAGGAAACGCGGCGTTCGAGCTGCGTTGCGACGTTTTCTGCGATAAGCTGTGCGTCGAGTTCCGGCTGGCGGATTTCAACGATGTCGATCTTCACCTGCGTAGCTGCGCCGCAGATCTTCTTGAGATCTTCCGTCATCTGTTCGATGAGCTCGCCCTTGCGGCCGATCACCAGACCCGGACGGGCGGTGTGAACCGTAATACGGACGCTGTTCCATGCACGCTCGATCACGATGTTGGAGACGGCGGCGGTCTTCAGGCGTTCCTTGATGCACTGGCGCATCTGAAGGTCTTCATGAAGCTTGGTGGCGTAGTCTTTGCCCGTGGCATACCACTTCGAAGCCCAGTCTTTGCTGACGGCGAGGCGGAAGCCGATAGGATTTACTTTATGACCCATGATTCTTGATTCTTGTAGGTGAGACGTTGATTAGGCTTCCTTGGAGGCCAGGACGACAGTAATGTGCGAGGTGCGCTTGCGGATCATATTGGCAGACCCACGGGCACGAGGCATCGTGCGGCGTTGAGTCGGGCCTTCATCCACCATGACAGACTTCACGAAGAGGCTGTCGGCGGCGAGTTCCTTATTGTTCTCGGCGTTGGCAACAGCAGACTTGAGAGCCTTGTTGAGCAGGTAGGCACCCTTCTTCGGGGTGTAACTCAGGGTGTCCGTCGCCTGGGAGACGGTCATGCCCTGGACGGCGCGTGCTACGTCGCGCATCTTCTTCGCAGAGATTCGCGCGTATTTGTAAACAGCTTTCACTTCCATGTTTTTGCTTGTTTTAATGTTAAAGAGTATTATTCGTTTGTTTTGACCGTTGCGCGGTCTCCAACGGCAACCATGAGAGCCGGATTCAGAAGCTTCAGGATAAGCACCCCGGCGACTTCCTTGCGGACGTCCGTCACGATCGTATTGGCGAGGATCTGGTCGCCGCGGGAAATCTCCACCGGCATACCGACTCTCAACCCTCCTTCACGCCCCACATTGACCACCACGAGACCGGAATCGGAATCGATGCTCAACACGGAAGCATTGTCGAGGGTACCCGCGAAATCGCGAGCCGGCGACTGGCGGAAACCCAGCGCCACATCCGTTTCCCTCAGGGCGGATTCCACAGCGGAGCGCGCTGCGGGATCGTCCGTCAGCGCCTGGCTCATGTAGGCGATCACGGCGCTGGAGAGTTTGACGGAGGCTTTCTTGAGAATATCCAGTTCCTCGTTGGCAGCTTCCAGATTGCCCATGGCGTCGATGAGACGCTGCTCGCTGTCGCCGAGGGCGGAACCTCCGAGCGCTTCAAGGCGCTTGCGGATTTCCTGGAGTTTGCCTTCGGCACGGTCAGCATCCTGCCGTGCCTGGATGTAGGAGGTTTTGAGCGTCGTATTCTGTTTTTCGAGACGCTCGATCTTGCGCAACAGATCAGCCCTGCTCTCATCCCCCTGGACAAAGCCTGCTCCCAGCACCACCGCAGCAAGAGCCGCAGAAGCGTATGAGCAGAGTCTGGAGGATGAGGAGAGCATGATAGAGTCTTGTTATGTGGTCCGGATTACTTCTTGCCGATACCGCCGTGCTGCTTGAAGGTGCGCGTCGGAGCGAATTCACCAAGCTTGTGGCCGACCATGTTTTCCGTAACGTACACGGTGGCAAAAGATTTGCCGTTGTGTACGAGGAAGGTGAGACCGACGAAGTCGGGGGTCACCATCGAGGCGCGGCTCCATGTCTTGATCGGCTTGCGGTCACCCGTTTCGATCTGAACATCGATCTTCGCCAGGAGCTTTTGGCTCACAAAGGGTCCTTTTTTGAGGGAACGTCCCATGATATGTACTCTGGTTTGATTTGGTTACGTTAAATTACTTGGACTTGCGGCGCTGCACGATGAAGGCGTCGCTCGGCTTGCGGAGGCGGCGGGTCTTCTGGCCCTTCACATGACCCCACGGGGAGGAAAGGTGCTGGCGGCCACCACCGGACTTGGATTTGCCTTCACCACCACCGTTGGGGTGATCGACCGGGTTCATACACATACCGCGGACAGTCGGGCGGATGCCGAGCCAGCGCGTACGTCCAGCCTTGCCGGAAGTTTCGTTCATGTGCTGCGTATTGCCGACCTGGCCGACCGTGCAGAAGCAGTTTTCATTGAACTTGCGGATTTCGCCGGAGGGCATCTTCACAAGAGCGAAGCCGCCTTCACGGTTGGAAAGAATGGCCTGCTGGCCGGCGGAACGGGCAATCTTGCCACCGGAACCCGGGCGGATTTCGATGTTGTGCACAGCCGTACCGAGGGGCACGCTCTTCAGAGGCATCGCATTACCGACCTTGGGAGCAACCTTTTCGCCGCTTTCCACCGTAGCGCCGACAGCAAGGCCGACGGGAGCAAGGATGTAGGACTTTTCGCCGTCCTTATACTGGATCAGGGCGATGCGGCAGGTGCGGTTCGGATCGTATTCCACGGCGAGAACCGTAGCAGGCACATTGCGCTTGCCGCGAAGGAAATCCACGAGGCGGTAATGGCGCTTGTGACCGCCGCCAATGTGGCGGGTCGTGATACGGCCGTTATTGTTGCGGCCGCCGGACTTGCGCAGGGGAGCGAGAAGGCTCTTTTCGGGAGTGGACTTCGTGATCTCGTCGAAGGACGGCAGCACCTTGTAGCGATTGGCCGGAGTGGTAGGCTTGAATGACTTAAGGGACATGATAGCTTACTGTATTAGGGGTTCTACTTAGACGAGGTCGAGGGACTGACCGTCGGCAAGACGCACGTAGGCCTTCTTCCAATGCGGGGCGCGGCCTGCATCGGAGCGGCGGCGGCGGCGTTCCTTGCCGTCGTAGTTGGCCGTGCGAACGGAAACGACCTTCTTGTCGAATGCACGTTCAATGGCTTGCTTGATTTCGATCTTGTTGGCGTCCCGCTCAACTTCAAAGACGATTTCGCCTGTCGTTTCGTGCAGCACCGTAGCCTTTTCGCTGATGCGCACCTTCTTGATGATTTGGTAAATGTCTTTCATGTTCTTAGGCCGTGCGGCTGGCGAGAGTTTCAAAAGAGGTTTCCACGAGAATCACCTTCCCGGCATGGAGAAGCTGTTCGACGTTCACTTCGGCAGCCGTCATCAGGAGGACTTCCTGCACGTTACGGCCTGCGAGCTTCGTCTTTTCGTCGAAGGATTCGGCGACGACGAGCACTTTCTTGCTGTCGGTGAGAGCGGAGACTGCGGCGATGAAGCTCTTGGTCTTGCCGTCTTCCACGGCGAAAGCGGGAACCGTCACGACCTTGTCACCGGCGATGATATCGCCGAGCACGCGGCGAAGAGCCAGGCGGCGGGTCGTCTTGTTCACTTTCTTGGTGTAGTCGCAGGGGCGGGGACCGAAGACCACGCCGCCGCCCACCATGATGGGAGCGCGCTTGTCGCCATGACGGGCATTACCCGTACCCTTCTGGCGGAAGATCTTCTTGTTGTTACCGCTCACTTCGCCACGCGTCTTCGTGTTGGCGGAACCTGTGCGGCGGTTGGCCTGGTAGGCGACCACGAGGTCGTGTACGGCCTGCGAACCCTTGTCGCTACCAACCGTCTTGATGTTGGCGGCAGCGGCTGCTTCTAATGTAAAGTTCTTTGCGGACATAGATAGGTTTTCCTAAGTTCGTTCTTATTTGCCTTGCTTCTTCTTCGCAGGACGGATCACCACGTAGGAACCTCGGGCGCCCGGAACGGGGCCGGATACGAGGATCACGTTGTCGTCGTTGCGAACCTGCACGACGCGAAGATTCTGAACGGTCGTGTTTTCATTGCCCATGTGACCGGGCATTTTCTGGCCTTTCCAAACGCGGCTCGGCGTGGCGCAAGCGCCGACGGAACCCGTACGACGATGCATCATGGAACCGTGCGCGGCGGGGGAGCCGTGGAAGTTGTGGCGGCGCATTGCGCCCTGGAAGCCCTTGCCTTTCGACGTGCCGATCACGTCCACCCAGGCGCCGTCTTCCAACAGGCCGAGACCCGGATGAGTTGCGCCTTCGGCGGGAAGCTCGGACGCTTCAACGCGGAATTCCTTGAGAAGTTTAACCGGGGCGATGCCCAGCTTCTTGAGATGTCCGGCAACAGGCTTGGAGAGCCTGCTTTCCTTCTGGGCGTCGAACGCGACCTGTACGGCGTTGTAGCCGTCCTTGTCTGCAGTCTTCACCTGGGCAAACGTGTTGCCGGCGACATCAATGACGGTGACGGGGATCATGGAGCCGGTTTCCTGATTGAAAACGCGGGTCATGCCAACCTTTTTACCAATGAGTCCAAGAGCCATTTTAAAAGATGATAGGAATGGTGTTAATAATGCGAACTGGGCCGGGACTAGATCTTGATCGTGATGTCCACGCCAGCCGGGAGGTTGAGCTTCTTCAGCTCGTCCACGGTACGGGCGGTCGGGTCGACGATGTCGAGCAGGCGCTTGTGCGTGCGGATTTCGAATTGTTCGGCGGACTTCTTGTTAACATGGACCGAGCGGTTCACAGAGAACTTCTCGATGCGAGTCGGCAAAGGAATCGGGCCGGCAACTTTGGCTCCGGTGCGCTTGGCGGTCTCAACAATCTCCAGAGCGGAGCGATCGATGGCGCGGGAGTCAAACGCGCGGAGACGGATGCGGATTTTAGGACTTTGCATGAACGTGCGGTACTTTGATTTTCTTGATAAATAAGGTTTTACTTGCCTCCGCGTTCCTTGACGATTTCATCGACAAGGTTCTGGGGCACCTGTTCGAAGTGGGAGGGCTCCATGGAGTAGGAGGCACGGCCACTGGAGAGGGTACGGACAGCGGTGGAATAACCGAACATTTCGGCAAGGGCGACATTAGCCTTGAGGATGCAGTCGTTGGCCTTGGTTTCCATGTTGCTGATTTGACCGCGGCGGCGGTTGAGGTCGCCCATGACGTCGCCCTGATAATCGGTCGGCGTGGAGACTTCGACGGACATGATCGGTTCGAGCATGATCGGCTTGGCCTTCTTGAAGGCATCCTTCATGGCGAAGATGGCAGCCATCTTGAATGCGTTTTCGTTGGAGTCAACTTCGTGGTACGAACCGTCGACCACCTGGACGTTCACGTCCACCACCGGATAACCGGCGATGACACCCGTCGTCATGGCTTCGTTGAGACCGGAATAGACGGCGTTCATGTATTCCTTCGGAATCGCACCGCCGACAATCTTGTTCTCGATCGTCAGGCCCTTGCCGCGTTCGTTCGGCTGCACGTCGATGACGACGTGACCGTACTGACCGCGACCACCGGACTGCTTGACGAGCTTGCCGTCGCCGTGGGCGGGGGCAGTGATCGTTTCGCGGTAGGCGATCTGGGGCTTGCCGACGTTGGCTTCCACCTTGAACTCGCGCATGAGACGGTCGATGATGATTTCGAGGTGAAGCTCACCCATACCGGAAATAATGGTCTGGCCGGTTTCTTCATCCGTCTTCACCTGGAAGGTCGGGTCTTCTTCGGAAAGGCGTCCGAGAGCATTGGACATCTTTTCCTGGTCGGCCTTGGTCTTGGGTTCCACGGCCATGGCGATAACCGGTTCCGGGAAGGTCGGAGGTTCGAGCGTGAAATCGTTGTCGTCTGCCGTGATTGTGTCACCCGTCGTGATATTGCGGAGACCGACGATAGCGGCGATGTCGCCGGAGTACACGGCGTCCACGTCCGTGTGGACGTTGGCCTGAATTTGGATAAGGCGTCCCACACGTTCCGTCTTGCGGGTACGGGGATTGTAAATCGTATCACCCTTCTTGATGACACCGGCATACACGCGGATGAAGACGAGCTTGCCCACGAACTTGTCGGCCCAGAGCTTGAAGACGAGAGCCATCGGCTTCGCGTCGTCGCTGGCGATGATGTCTTCGGAAACGGTTTCGTCCAGCGTGCTGACAACGTGGGCGGGAACGGTTTCAACCGGGGAGGGAAGATAGTCGATCACCGCATCAAGAAGAGCCTGAACGCCCTTGTTCTTGAAAGCGGAACCGCCGGCAACCGGGATGAACTTGTTGGCGATCGTCGCACGACGGATGGCCTTCTTGAGAATTTCAGGGGAGATCGGTTCTTCCATGAGGAACAATTCGCCCAGCTCGTCGTCGACATCGGCCACGCGGCTCACGAGGTCGTGATAGGCGTTGGCAGCCTTCTCCTTGAGCTCGGCGGGAATCTCGACGATTTCGTAGGTGGAACCGAGACGGTCGGAGTCGGAGTACATGATGGCCTTCTGGTTCACCACGTCGATCTGGCCGCAAAGAGCGTCTTCCGCACCGATGGGAATCAGCACCGGAGCCGCATTGGCGCCGAGCTTGGTGAGGATATCGTTCATCACGTTGTCGAAGTTGGCGCCGGTACGGTCCATCTTATTCACGAAGCACATGCGGGGAACGCTGTACTTGGTGGCCTGGCGCCACACGGTTTCCGTCTGGGGCTGCACGCCGGCCACACCGCAGAACACCACGATAGCGCCGTCAAGCACGCGGAGGGAACGTTCCACTTCGGCCGTGAAGTCAACGTGGCCGGGGGTGTCGATCACGTTCACCTGGAAATTCTGACCTTCGAAAATCTTGTAGACTCCTTCAGTGGGAACCTGCTTCCAGTTTGTCGTCACGGCAGCGGAAGTAATGGTGATGCCACGTTCCTGCTCCTGTTCCATCCAGTCGGTCGTCGCAGCGCCGTCATGCACTTCGCCGATCCTGTGGATCATGCCTGTGTAGAAAAGGATACGCTCGGAAAGCGTGGTCTTGCCCGCATCGATGTGAG
This sequence comes from Neoakkermansia glycaniphila, assembly GCF_900097105.1. GTDB lineage: Bacteria > Verrucomicrobiota > Verrucomicrobiia > Verrucomicrobiales > Akkermansiaceae > Akkermansia > Akkermansia glycaniphila. The sequence continues at coordinate 1,071,712 of NZ_LT629973.1, forward strand.
CGGAGATACCGATATTACGGTAGCGCTCGAGCGGAGCCTTGCGATTGGGATTGCTAACGTTAGTAGCCATATTGAGTCAAAAGAATCTTGTATTTCTGAGGTCAGTCACGGAAAAACCTCCACCGGGATCACCAGCGGAAGTGAGCGAATGCGCGGTTGGCCTGAGCCATCTTGTGCACGTCGTCGCGCTTGCGAACGGAAGAGCCCTGATTATTGGCAGCTTCCTTGATTTCGTTGGCAAGAGCTTTGTGCATCGGCACACCCTTGCGACCGCGGGCATAACCGATAATCCAGCGCATGGCAAGAGCTTCGGAACGGTCGGGAGCCACTTCCAAGGGAACTTGGTAGGTAGCGCCACCGACGCGGCGGCTCTTCACTTCAACACGGGGCTTCGCGTTTTCGATAGCACGTGTGAGGATTTCGAGAGGGTCGATCGTGTCGGTGCCTTCGTTGGCGAGGTCGATGGCAGCATAGACAATGCGTTCCGCGAGGGAGCGCTTGCCGCTGTACATCACCTTGCCGATCAGCTTACCGACGAGAACGGAATCGTAACGGGAGTCACGACGTTCAATCTTCTTGTAGACGCGTTTGCGACGGGCCATGATATGATTATTTCTTAATTAGTTGATATGATTTATTTGGCGGCGGCCTTCGGGCGCTTGGCACCGTACTTGGAACGACCCTGACGACGCTTGTCGACGCCGAGGCAGTCGAGAGCACCGCGGACGATATGGTAACGAACACCGGGCAAGTCCTTCACACGACCGCCGCGCACGAGCACGATGGAGTGTTCCTGAAGATTGTGGCCTTCACCGCCGATATAGGCGATTACTTCTTCGCCGTTCGTCAAACGAACCTTGGCGACCTTACGAAGAGCCGAGTTCGGCTTCTTGGGCGTACGAGTCATCACCTGAAGACATACACCGCGGCGCTGAGGACAGCTGTGAAGCGCACGTGACTTGGATTTTACTTCCGGAGTAATGCGTCCTTTACGGACGAGCTGATTGATGGTCGGCATGTTTCCTGCTTGTTGTTTGTTCGCCGGGCGACCACGAAAAATTGACGACTCCTTCGCAGGAAATCGGCCTTTTTTCCGGAGGCGCACCCGATAGAAATCGATTATATTGCACCCAGAGGCGCTGATAAGGGAGCGACAGTATAATGATTTTTCTAGGGATGACAAGCCTTTTCTTGCGGATTTTGAGATTTTTTTGAAAAACGAATTTCTCCGCTCTTTCGGAAAATAGTTCCGCTGTATGACAAAAATCACCGTCCGCTGCCCATTTCGCGGCTTGCACGACCGTTTTATTTTCGGTTATTCTTGATCGAATAACTTCCCTTCTCCCATGATTCCCGTATCCGCCTGCCTTGCCATCGCGTTCGCGAACCAGTCCGCACCGCCTCCCCTGCCAGCTCCAACCCAGACGCAGACTCCTACCATGATCGAAACGGGCATGCCTGTTAATCAGCTCTTCGACCTGACTACCCGGCAACCTCATCGCCATATTCTGATCCGCCCTGAATATATGGCTGTCGGATTTCAAGATAAGAACGACAGTTTGCTCTGCCTGGTCGACACTCGCGAAATCGCCCCGCGCTATATACTTCTCCTCATCAAAAGCCCTTCGCCCCCTGTCTTGCCGTCACTCGATTTCACCCGGAATCCAACCACTCAAAAATTGTTTGATTCCGTTTTTCACGCACTCCTCGGCAAACAGGCAAAAGACGTTCAATCCGATATTCTGCCCCGGTACCCAAACACGGCTACCATAGGCTCCATGGAAATCTACACCAAAGACGCGCCGCCCGAATCCAGAATAGATCTCTGGAATCACCTGCGACCCATTGCCGGCTTCGACCTGTACCGCCCCATGCAGCTGGTGGATCGCATCCACGCACCCCTGACATCCGGCATGGTCATTTCCACAGGCGATCCCGTCAACAAATTACTCCGGGCTGTGGCGCTTCCTACCAACCATCAGCTTTCCGTCAGTATCGAACCCTCGTTCCGACCGGATGGGGTAACCACCCTCATACTCCATGACCGAGCCATTCCCAATACCAAGCGGCACATCAAATTCCGGATCAACCGCGAGGCCGGGCTCATACCCTCGCCGAAGGGCAGCGACTCTCATACCGCAGAAATACCCCCCGAAACCTTTCCGGACGATGCCGTCATCGAACTCATGACATACTACCCGGATGAACACGATTTCAATGCCGTGGCACCACGCATCCTTCAGACCGTCGATCTCCGCGACCCCATGCAGGCCTTCCAAAATATGGAAAACGAGTAAAAGGCCGCCTGCTCACTCCATCTTCCACACCCCTCCACGCGCCAGAGCTTGCTCGATGGAGGCAAGCAGCCTGCCCGGCTCCATCCCGGCGGAACGCAGGGATTCGAGCGACCGCGCGCCGTCCCTCTTCGCCAGCCGCCTCCCGTACTCGTCGCACAGCAGCCCGTGATGCTTCCATACAGGAACGGGCAACCCCAGCAAAGCCTGCAAGACCCGATGCACATGCGTGGACTCGAACAGATCCATGCCGCGCGTCACATGCGTGATGCCCTGCGCCGCATCATCCACCGTCACCGCAAGATGGTAACTCACCGGAAAATCCTTGCGCGCCAGAATCACATCCCCCAGCCGCGAAGGCTCGCAAACCTGCCGTCCCTCATTCAAATCAAGCCATTCCAGAGAACCAGTCACATCTTGCACGCGGCGGCAATCCAGCCTCCATGCATGAGCCTCTCCGGCTGCCAGTCGAGCCTCCCGCTCGCCCTGCCCCATCGCACGGCACGTTCCCGGGTACGCATCACAGGCCGTGCCATGCGGTGCCCGCGGCATCTCCGCCATGCGCTCCGCAATCTCCTTCCTCGTACAAAAACAGGGATACAGCACACCCATGCCTTTCAGCAGCTCCAACGCCTGCCGGTAGATTTCCATCCGCCTGCTCTGTACCATCACCTCGCCGTCGAACCTCAAGCCCAGCCATGCCAGATCATCCAGTAACGCCTCCGCATATTCCGGCCGGCAACGCTGCAAATCGATATCCTCTATCCGCAAACGGCACAGCCCGCCCAGCTCGTCAGCCAGCCGCCGAGCTTCCACGGCAGCCAGCACATGCCCCACATGCAGCCTGCCGCTCGGGCTGGGGGCAAACCTTGTCGCCTCTCTTGCCTCCGCCATTATTTCCTGACCTTCTTCTCCATCTTCGCCTCCATCTCCTTCATCTCACCCAGAAGCGACTTCAACCCCGGATTGACGGCGCCCTTTTCGAGAGCCTCCGACAACTTCCCGGAAAACTCCTTCAGCAGACCGATCGCCGTCAGCCCTTTCGCATTGGCGCGGCTAGGGTCGGCGCCTCTTTCCAGAAGCAATTCCATCATCTTCGTATCGACAACGCCCTTGGACGGCACCCGGCTCACCAACACAAGCAGAGGCGTATTTTCATCCTTGTCCAGCGTATCGACATAAATCGACTCTCCCTTCTCGTCCTTTCCGTGATCGAGAATGTATTTCACCAACTCGCCGTTGCCCGACATCGCGGCAAACAACAGGCAACTGCCTCCGTTGCTATCGACGGAACACAAAGGAAGCCCCTTTCCGTGCAACAGCTTGACCATATCCAGATGGCCGCCGAAACAGGCGGACGTCATGCAATTGCGCCCTACGGGCGATTTGAAGTTCACATCCGCGCCATGCTTCACCAGCAGTCCGGCCAGCGCCACATCGCCCCGGCCGCATGCATCCATCAGCAGGGACACGCCCGACCGGGAAACCACATTGGCAGGAGCGCCCTTATCCAGCAGAAAGGCGACCACATCCTTATTGCCGCCCTGCACCGCACATTCGATCGGCGTCGGCCACACTCCCTTTCCGGTGGGATCGGCACCCTGCTCGACGAGAAGCGTCACCAGCTCCATATTGCCGCCTCGCGCCGCTCCGGCGAGCGGCGTCCAGCCATAATCGTCGGGCGTCTTCACATCCGCCCCGGCCTCCACCAGATAGCGGGCCACAGGCACATGCCCGTTCAGACAGGCAGCCATCAAAGGCAGCACGCCATCCGAACCCGGAGCCGTCACACGCTCGCCGCTGCCTACGAGGCTCTTCACCTTCACCAGATCGCCGCTCTTGCAGGCACTCACCAGATCGTCGGGAGAAGCATTTGCCGACGCCACCATGGCCGCTCCGGCTACGAGCATTCCGCAAAAGAAAGGAGTATTCATCATAGGAAGCAAATCGGTTTCGTTCTCATTCGGCCGGATACCCCACACTGTGGGAATACGTAACCACCTTATCCTCGCCCAGAGATAACTTCTTTTCCAGCGCCGAGCGATCCACCGAACCGCGGAACACGGACGACAGCCCCGCCGACGTGCAGAACAGATAAATATTCTGCCCGATAAAACCGGAATCCACACTCCTGTATTCAGCAGAAGGCTGCTTGTTCTTGTCTCCGATAATCAGAATCTCTACCGGAGCCTTGCCTCCGGCTACCGGAATTAGATTCTCCTTCGACACCTGCACCAGCTTGTGCGCCGCCGCATCGTAGGCATAGGCGCCGGAACGCAGCAGAACGATCAGCTCAAGCTCCTGCAAATTGCGTGCGGTCGGAGCCGTCCGCTTACCGTCTGGGCGCGTCACGCCGTTAGCGGCCCAGAGCAGGTTCGACAACGCCTGCGGTTCAAGCTCCCTGTCACTGAAAGCACGCTTCGTCGCCCGCTTGGCCAGAGCTTCATTCAATGGCATCCCACCCGACTTCACCGGAGCGGGAAGAGCGATATCCTGAGCAACAGCTCCTGGTGTCATGGCGGACATCAAAAAGCCGGCCCCCGTCAGAACAAACATACGAACCATGAATTTCATCTCTCCCAGCGTATGCCCGCCCCCCTTTCCGTGCAAGCAGAAAATGCGTACAAAAGCAAAAAACGCCACCCTCTTCACGAGGCGATCAGCCGCCACAACCACAGCACCCCGTAATAAATAGCCATACCCAGCGACTTGAAACACTGCCCGATCTCGGACAAACACTTGGATCCGTAATCCTCCTCAGCCTCATCATCCACCGCTTCCGCCGCCACAGCCTGATCGAACAGCAACACATCCATCTTGCCCGGATCGCCGAACGGCACCACGAGACTGCGGGGATTTCCACCCCGCACCCGCAAATACATCGGCCCCCGGTCCGACTGCAGGCGCACCCCGTACAGCGTCTCTCCGTTCGCCAGCATCTCATCGCTCACCGCCCACGTACCCGCCACATCGCCGCCCGGCCCGGAAGATCCGAGGCAATTCTTCCACAAAAACGTCCCGTCCGGCCTCAGCTTAATCAGCATCGAAGCACCGCCGGGCTTCACCTTCTCCGAATCGGAAGAAATACGCCATGTCCCGGACAAATCGGCCACAGCCGGCTTATCCCGAAGCATCCCCTCCGTCTGCGACTCTTCGCGGTCGCATCCCGGCAGCGCGAGAAGCACCATCCAAACCGCCAGCATGCGCCACAGCATCGTCATCGGCAACAAGACTACCACGCCGTCCGTGTTCTGACAAACGGAAACATCACCATATTCGGAAAACGTCCCGGCCTCAGAACCCTCCGTCATCCGCTCCGGCCTTCCGCCAGCGGCGGGCCAAAGCCGCACAAGTCATCAACTGGATCTGGTGGAACAGCATCAGAGGAATCACCAGCGTACCGAGATCGAAATGCGGAGACCCCGCAAAAATCACCCCCATCATCGGCACCCCTGTTGCCAGACTCTTCTTCGACCCGCAAAAAACAATCGTTATACAATCCTCCCGCGAAAACCCGAGCTTCCGGCTGCTGAAAAATGTGAAAAACAGCACCACCGCCAGAAAAACCACGCATGCGGCCACCACCCCGGCCAAAGCCCAGAACGGCAGCTTCATCCACAGCCCTTGCAACACCGCTTCGCTGAACGACGTATACACCACCAGCCAGATCGTCGCCTGATCCGTCCATGAAATCAGCGTCTTGTGTCCGGCCACCCACTTCCCGATCCATCGTTGCACCGCCTGCCCCGCCAGAAACGGCACCAGAATCAAATAGCAAATCTGCAAAAACGTATCAGCCCCCATCGACGGGCCTTCGCCTCCCGACACCAGCACCAGCCCCACCAGAAGAGGAGTCAGGAACACGCCCAGCAGGCTGGAAACCGAAGCGGCACACACTGCCGCAGGCACATTGCCGCCAGCAATCGACGTAAACGCGATACTCGACTGCACCGTCGAAGGCAGCACGCTCACAAACAGCAGCCCCGTATAAAGCTCCGGAGTCACCAGCGGAGACAGCACCGGGCGCAAGGCAAGAGCCATCAACGGGAAAAACACGAACGTACTGAACGCCACCATCCCCTGCAACCGCCAATGAAGAAGCCCCTCCACCACGGATCGGCGGGAAAGCTTCACGCCGTACAGGAAAAACAGCAGCATGATCGCGACATTCGTCGCCTGCTTGAACCAGACCTCCGCACCGCCTCCGCAGGGGATGAAAACGCCGCACACAACACTGAGCAGCAGCCCCGTCGTAAAACGGTCGAGCCGTGCCACCAGTCTTCTCAGAGCGTCCATCCCTGCCTCCCGGCGTCAAACTCAAGCCGCAAAGCGCACGGCATGCTTCTTGCTCAGGCGCAGAACCGCACCCGGATGAAGCACCGGCAACGCGAACGGATCGACGATCTTCTCGCCGTCGAGCTGAATCGCACCCGGCGTAAAATGTTCCTTGCGCAACACGCCGTTCGACTTCTTCAAATCGAACACCGTCTCGAACAAATGGGCCACGAGCGACATATAATTCAACTCGTCCGGCAAAGCGGCGATCGACACCTCCGGCAAATCCGCCGCGGCCAGATCCCTCTTCGAGAAACGCGTCTCCCAGTCGGCGCGGGCTGCATCCGCATCATCTGCGGAATGGTAGCGAGCCGTAATCTTCCATGCCAACAGCTTCTTGGCCTCCATCGGATGCAGGGATTCATCGCGGGACTCGCCCAGCAGCACCGTATAATAGCGATCCATCAGCTCATCGCTCGCGCTCATCAGCTTGCCGAACATCGTCTCGGCAGGCTCGCTCACACCCACATAATTGCCATAGGACTTCGACATCTTTCGCGTACCGTCCAAACCTTCCAGCAGAGGAAGCACCATCGCGATCTGGGGTTGCATCCCCTCTTCGCGCTGCAGGTCGCGGCCAACCAGAATATTGAACAGCTGATCCGTACCGCCCAGCTCCACATCGGATTTCACCATCACGGAATCCCAGCCCTGCATCACAGGATACTGCATCTCGTGCAGGCGCACCTCCTTCCCGCTATCGATGCGGGAGCGGAAATCTTCGCGGGCGAGAATCTGCTGCATCGTCACGCGGGCATTCAGCTTCAAAACCTCCTCATACACCATCTTGCGGAACCAGTCGCCATTGTAAACGATCTCCGTCTTCTCCTTATCGAGAATCTTGAAAGCCTGCTCCGTGTACGTCTCGGCATTCGCCAGCACCTCATCGCGGGTCAGCGGCGGACGCGTCACCGAACGCCCTGTCGGATCGCCGATCGTCGCCGTAAAATCGCCGATAATCAGCACCGCCTGATGCCCGAGCATCTGGAACTGCCGAAGCTTCTCGATCGCCACCGTATGGCCGAGATGAATATCCGGAGCCGTCGGATCGACGCCCAGCTTCACGCGAAGCGGACGGCCCGACTTCAGGCGTTCCAGCAATTCGGAGGGATTCAGCACCTTGGCCGTCCCGCGCATCAGGAGATCGAGTTGTTCTTCAGGAGTCATGACGTGTGGGCGCCAGTATGCCCACCCCACCCCGCACATGCAAGCCGAGAATCGCGAAAGCACGTCAGCATAGCGCATTATACGGCAGAAAAACGGCAAACAGAACCTCTTGAAAACAAGGATTGCGCAACGTGCCCGCACGCGCGGCGCAATCATATTGCCAGAAACGCACAACAGTAAAACAGTGAAAGAACGCTACCGGAACCGACGTATTATCAAACACGCCACATCCACATGATCACCTCCTCCATCACGCGCCTCACCCTCTCAGCCGCAGCCGCGGCATGTCTCGCCCCCTCCTCCCTGCATGCGCAGGAACAGGTCATCCCCCGCCCGGCGGAAATCTCCATTGAAAAAGAAGGGAAAGCCCTCATCCTCGACCCGCAAACAGAAATCGTCGTCTCGGAAGACCTCGCAACGTCCGGAACCAACGGTAAACAAACCGAACCCGGCAAAGAAGCGGCCTATGCCATCAGCTACCTCCGCCAGGGTACGGGGCTGAAACTTCCCGCATCTGTCAACGGCCTCAACATACAGGCCGCCTTGAAGAAATCGGAAGCCACATACGCCTTCCGTGACCGTATCATCTTCTCCGTAGACAAACGACTCTTGCAGCAGCACGGACCGGAAGCATACGCACTGCAAACCTCATTCGTCAAAATCAACCCGGACAAGGAACAATTCATTCTCAACGTCAAGATCGCCTCGCCGAAAGCCATCATCCCGGCCATTCAGACCATCGCCCAGATGCTCCCGCCCGCCTTCTTCGATCCGAAAGCGGACAAGGCCAAAACCGAATGGAAACTGGCGGATGCCCCCTTCACCGTCACCGACTACCCCCGCTATGCGTGGCGCTCCTTCATGCTCGACGAAGCCCGCTACTTCTACGGAGTCGATGCCGTCAAAAAAATCATCGACCAGATGGCCCTTCTCAAAATGAACGTCCTTCACTGGCACCTCTCCGACGACGGCGGCTGGCGCATCGAAATCAAAAAATACCCGAAACTCACCAGCATCGGCAGCAAACGCCGCGACACCGAAATCGAAAAATGGGGCAGCGGCAAATACTCCGGCAAACCGCACGAAGGCTACTACACCCAGGACCAGATCAGGGACATCGTCGCCTATGCAGCCGAACGTGGTATCACCATCATCCCCGAAATCGATGTACCCGGCCACTCCGCCGCCCTCTGCGCCTCCTACCCGGAACTCAAACTCACCCTCAAGCAGCCTTCCGAAGTACCCGCCACCTTCACCCAGAACATCGCCCTCGACCCCACCAATGAAAAGGTGTACGAAGTCCTCTCCGACATTCTGGACGAAATCATCACCCTCTTCCCCTCCCCCATCATCCACCTCGGAGGCGACGAAGTGCGCCACAAGGACTGCTGGCAGGGTGAACCCGCCATCGAAGCGTTCATGAAAAAGAAGGGACTCAAATCCCTCAACGACGTCCAGACCTACTTCACCAACCGCATGTCGCAGATCCTCTCCCGGAAAGGCCGACGCATGATGGGATGGAATGAAATCCTCGGCCACGACATCCACGGCGACGGCGGAGGCACCACCACCGGCACCCTCGCGCCGAACACCGTCATCAACTACTGGTACGGCAAACGGGAACCCGTCATCGAAGCAGCCAAAAAGGGGCACGACATCGTCAACTCCGAATGGCAGTACACCTACATGACCAAATTCTCCAAGCCCGACCTCCGGAAATCGTACAGCTTCGACCCCGCCTTGCCCGGCCTCACACCGGAACAGCAGAAACGAGTCCTCGGCATGGCCTGCCACACCTGGACGGAATGGATACCCGACACCGACGAGCTATACAGGCAAATGTACCCCCGCATCATCGCTCTGGCGGAAACGGCATGGACAGCCAAGGAACGCAAAAACTACGACGACTTCCTGAAACGCGTCCGCAACTACACCCGCATCCTCGATGCCATGGACGTCAAATTCGACCACTCGAAAATCAAATAAGCACCCAGTCCGACACATGAAATTCCACACCTCCGCCACCATCCTCGCCACACTCGCATTCCTGCCGCCCCTCACATGGGCGCAGGAACAGGTCATCCCCCGCCCGGCTGAAATCTCCGTCGACAAGGACGGAGAACCGATCTACATGGACAGGCAGCCCGAAATCCGGGTTGCCACCGGCAACCGAAGCATCATCACCGGCACCTCCTCCCCCTACGTCAAGGCCGCCACACAAGCCGCCCGGTTCCTTGCCGAAGGCATGGGCAAACCCGCTCTTCCCCTCGGATGGAGGTTCCGCGACTCTCAACCGGCAGGCACGCTCATCGACATCCAGCCCGATGAGGAACTCCGGAAACAGCACGGCGACGAAGCCTACCGCATCGCCGTCGACACGAAATATGCCGCCGCCGACCTCATGCTACGCATCTCCGTCGCATCGCCGAAAGCAATCTACCCCGCCTTCCAGACCATCGCCCAAATGCTCCCGCCCGCCTTCTTCGACCCCAAGGCGGACAAGAATGCAACCGAATGGAAACTGGCGGACGCCCCCTTCACCATCACCGACTACCCGCGCTTCGCATGGCGAGCCTTCATGCTCGATGAAGCCCGGCACTTCTATGGAGCAGATGCCGTCAAACGCATCATCGACACTATGGCCCTCCTCAAAATGAACATCCTCCACTGGCACCTCACCGACCACGGAGGCTGGCGCATCGAAATCAAAAAATACCCGAAACTCACCAGCGTCGGCGGCAAACGTCGCGACACCGAAATCGGCACATGGCGCAGCGGCAAATATGCGGGCAAACCCCATGAAGGCCACTACACCCAGGACCAGATCAGGGACATCGTCGCCTACGCCGCAGACCGCGGCATCACCATCATCCCCGAAATCGACGTCCCCGGCCATGCCGCCGCCGCATGCGCCTCCTACCCGGAACTCAAGCTCACCCTCAAACAACCCACGGAAGTACCCGTCACCTTCGCGCAGGACGTCGCCCTCGACCCCACCAATGAACGGGTATACGAATTCGTCTCGGACGTCCTGGACGAAGTCATCACCCTCTTCCCCTCCCCCATCATCCACATCGGCGGCGACGAAGTACGCTTCAACACCTGCTGGAAAGGCGAACCCGCCATCGAAAAATTCATGAAGGAAAAGGGCTACACCCAGTATGCCGAAGTCCAGATGTACTTCACCCAGCGCATCGCCGAACTGCTCCGGCAAAAAGGCCGCCGCCTCATGGGCTGGAACGAAATCCTCGGCCACGACAACCACGGCGACGGCGGAGGCACCGCCGACACCCGGGGCAAAATAGACACCTCCTCCGTCGTCCACTACTGGTACGGCAAACCGTCCATTGCCATTCAAGCCCTGAAAGACGGCTACAACATCGTCAACTCCGTCACCGACTACACCTACCTCGACTTCGACTACAAACGCACGCCACTCTCCAAAGCCTACAGCTTCGAACCCGCCTTCAAGGGAATGGCACCGGACATGCCCGGCAAACTCCTCGGCATAGGCTGCCAGATGTGGACGGAATGGGTACCCGACCGTGACAGGCTCGACTACCAGATGTACCCCCGCGTCATCGCCCACGCCGAAACGGGCTGGACTCAGAAAGAACGCAAAAACTACGCCGGATTCCTCAAACGCATGGAAAACTTCCGCGCCATCATGGATGCCAAAGGCATCCGCTATGCCAAGGACGAAATCAAATAACCATCCCTCTTCCCCACTCTCTGAAAAAGGCGGTACGTTGCACAACGTACCGCCTCTTCTTTCGGAAAAAACATCGTCCGGCGGCCATCATTCCCGGGGAGGGAAATCGTACGACACACGGCCCGTCTTGAAATCCAGCACCAAATAGGCATCGAAATTCTTCTTCGACTTCTGCGAGAAAAACCCCTTGATCAAATCCGTCTTGCCCTTCTCGAGCAACTTCGCCACATCCTTCACCGTCAAATCGTAGCCGCACATCTGGTGCGCGATCGCCAGCCCCTTGGCCGACCTGCCGATCTTCAGCTCCGGCACATGCCAGGCATTATCCGTCTCGAACAAATCCATCTCGCCCTTGCGCTTCACCTTCACCGCGCCGTGGCGGCGAGCCTTGGAAAGATCCTCCTTCGAAGCATCCGCCTTCGTAAACTTCTTCGCGGCATCCTCCTTGCCCCCTTTCTTCGGCTTCTCCTCGCGGGGCGGGAACTCGAAACCCACCTTCCCCGTCTTGAAATCCAGCACGAGAAACGCATCGAAGGGCCTCTTCGTCCTCTGGGACACAAAACCCTTCATCAAATCCGACTTCCCATCCGCCAGAATCTTCTTCACCTGCTCCACCGGAATCTCGCAGCTCAGAATCGTACGGGAAATCGACAAATCCTTCTTATCCTTCCCCAGCACGAGACCGGAAACCCGCCAGAACTTCTCGGACTCCATCAGCTCGTGATCCTCCATCCCCTTCACCGGCACCATCCCGCGGCTCTCACCCGCATGCGTATCCGGCGCATCCTCCTCCCGATCCGGGAAATAGAACTCCACGCGGAACTTCTCATTCAACTGCAGCCCCGCATCGAACGGCTTGCCGAAACGCGAACGGAAACCGCCGAGAATACCCGTCTTCCCCTTCGTAATCAGCTCCAGAATCTCCTCGTCCGTCAGCGTCCTGCCGGAAACCACCTTGCGCACGCGGAACTTGCAGCTGCGGCAGGAAACGGAATCGTGCGTATGGCGCAACCCCTGCTCGCCGCATTCCGGGCACTTCGCATCCACATCCTCCAGCTCCACCTCGTGCATCTTCTCCATGAAATCCTTCACACGGGCCACCATCTCCACCGTATAATGCTTGATATCCTTCATGAACACATCGCGCTTCAGCGCGCCCTGCTCCATCTGCTTCAGGCGGTATTCCCACTCGCCCGTCATCTCGGGGGACGACAGCGTACGGAGCCCCACTTTGCCGAGCAGCTCGATCAGCTCCATACCCCGGCGCGTCGCCATCAGATCCTTCCCCTCGCGCACCACGTACTCCTGGCTGATCAGGCCTTCGATAATCGAAGCGCGCGTCGCAGGCGTACCGAGGCCACGCTCCTTCATCGCCGCGCTCAGCTCCTCATCCTCCACCAGCTTCCCGGCACCTTCCATCGCGGAAAGAAGCGTCGCTTCATTGAACCTTGCGGGCGGGCGCGTCTCATCCTGCACCACCTCAAGAGAAAGCGTCTGCACCGACTCTCCCTGCACCACCTCGGCCAGCTCCTCCTTGCCCTTCCCGGCATTACCGTACAAAGCCTTCCAACCCGCCGACTTCAGCACGCGGCCACGGGACAGGAAACAATCGGACGAACCGTCGCCGTGCGCAATCGTCGTCCTGCGCTCCGTATCCTCATACTCTGCATTCGGCATGAACACGCCGAGAAACCTCTGCACCACCAGCCTGAAAATCTTTGCCGCATCCCCCGTCAGGGAAACGAACCGTCCCGTCGGAATAATGGCAAAGTGATCGCTCACCTTCGAACCGTCGAACACGCGCTTCGTCTTCCTGATCCCCTTCGCCTGCAGAATACCTTCCGCAAAAGGCTTCATCTCCTCGTCATTCTCCGCGATCGACTGCACCGTAGACTGGGCCAGCCCCAGATAATCGTCCGGCAGGAACTTGGAATCCGTACGAGGATACGTCAGCACCTTATGCTTCTCATAACACTCCTGGGCGATCTGCAACGTCCGGCGCGCCGAAAAACCGAAACGGTTCGAGGCCTCCCTCTGCAGCGACGTCAAATCGAACAGCAGCGGCGCAGGCAAAGACACCGGCTTCTTCTGCTCGCTCGTCACCCCCGGCTTGCCCGTGCAACGCTCCACAATCGCCGCAGCAGCAGCAGGATCCCAGATACGCTCCGCACGGCTGTGCGGCTTCTTCTCATCCTTCTTCCACTCCGTATCGAACCACTTCGCACCATACTCCCCGGCCTTGGCGCCAAACACCGCATGCACCTCGGAATACGGCTCCGCCACAAAATCCTGAATCTCCTTCTCCCGCTGGGCGAGAATCGCCAGCGTCGGCGTCTGCACACGCCCCGTCGGCGTAATATTGAACCCGCCGCCATGGGACTGCAGCACCGTCAACGCCCGCGTACTATTCAGACCCACCAGCCAGTCGGACTCCGAACGGCACACCGCCGCATCCGCCAAATCCAGCATATCCTCATCCGTCCGCAACCGCGCCCATGCCTGCAGAATCGCATCATCCGTCATCGACTGCATCCAAAGCCTCTTCATCGGCTTCTTCCACTTCCCGTACCGCACCATATTGCGGAAAATCAGCTCACCCTCGCGCCCGGCGTCGCATGCATTCACGATCAGCGTCACCTCCTTATCCTTCGCCAGACTCATCACCTTGCGCAGACGGTCGGCGGACTTCTTGATCGGCTCCAGCTTGAACTGGTCCGGAATCACCGGAAGGCAATCGAACTTCCACGGCAACGACTTGCCGTCGGCAGTCTGCGGCTTCATCTGCTCCAGCAAATGACCCACGGCGGATGTAATCACCACCTCATCATTATAATAGAACGCCGAAGAAGAATCCTTCGTGAACTTGCCCAGCTTCTTCCCTAAAACGCGGGCGAGATCTGTGGCAACACTGGGCTTTTCGGCAATGACAAGAGTTTTGGACATGAATGTGGGAAAATACGAGATAAAACGGAAGATCGACGGATGCAGATTGCATTCCGCCTCCCCTTCTTAACCATCCGGCACCCTAATTTGTCAAGAAACAAATGCGGGAACTGTCGAAAAAAGGGGAAATCAGGAGAATTCCATCAATTCGGAACCTCCGGAAAGGTCAATTCTTCGCAGCCTCACCAAAAAACCTCTCCGCAACTTCGGCGCCGAAACGCCTCATCCACCCTCCTGCCTCATCTCAAACGCCCCCTCAACCCGCGAAATCTCCGGCACAGACCCATCCTGCAGCACAACCTCCACGATATCGAACCTGAAAGGCACCTCATCCTCCAGAAAAAACAGCCAGTGGCGCGCACCCTCCCGGAGCAGCTTCCTCTTCGCCGCATCCACAGCCCGGGCAGGAGGCCCGTAATCCGTCCGCGTACGGGCCTTCACCTCCACAAACAACAGCACATCCCCCTCCCGGCAAACCAGATCCACCTCCCCGCTCCCGCCCATCCTGAAATTCGCCCGCAGCACCTTCACCCCGCGGCTGCGCAACCACGAAGCCGCCAGCAACTCGCCGAAACGGCCGATCCAGGCCGTCGACCTCCGATCTCCCCGGCGATCACACAAACGGCAGCGCCATCTGTGCAACAGGCCCAAACGAGCGGCGATGATGAACCGTAATCCCATACCGATGAATCGCGTCGAGATGAACCTTCGTCCCGTACCCCTTGTGCCTGGCAAACCCGTAAACGGGAAACTCCCGGTCGAGCTCCGCCATCAGCCGATCGCGGAACACCTTGGCAAGAACACTCGCCGCAGCGATCGAAAGGCACTTGGCATCCCCCTTCACAATCGCCCTGTGCGGCACGGACAACCCCTTCACGGGCAAACCGTCCACAAGACAGAAATCCGCAGCCACGGGCAAAGCCTCCACGGCACGGGCCATCGCCAGATGCGTTGCCCGCAGAATATTCAACGCATCAATCTCCTCCACACTCGCACAGGCAATCCCCTTCAACACGGAATCATCCTGCATCAAAGCATCGAACAGCTTCTCGCGCTTCCGTTCCGTCAACTGCTTCGAATCGTTCAACCCATCCGGCACATACCCCTTCGGCAGCACCACGGCCGCCGCCACCACAGGCCCGGCCAGCGGACCGCGCCCGGCTTCATCCACCCCGGCCACCATACGGCACCCCGCACGGCGTGCCGACTCCTCTTCCTCCATCGAAGGCCCCTGCTTCATCCTGTCATTTCTGTTCATCTCGGGAAAGAAGACTGCGGATGGAAGGCGGCGTAGGCGCATCGGCGGGAAGCAAATGCAAAGCCTCGATATCGTCCAGATAACGCGACATCTTCGTCGGCGTCTCCTCCTTGCCCTTCCTCAGCAAATCCATCGTACTCATATAGGAAGAAAACGTCCCCGACTTCCCGCCGAGATATGTAATCTCCAGCCAGTCGAGATAATCCCGGGCGCGAGTCGAAGCCGAAACGAAAGCCTCGCGGTACTCGATCAGAGGCCCCAGCTCCTGCACGGCCTCCTTGGTCGAAAGCCCCTTCTGCACCTGCATCATCAACTGGCAATAACGAATAATAATCTGGCGGTAGGCAGGAAAACACCGCACGCTCAAATGCACCATCTGATCCAGATTGCGCGAAAGCTGCTCCCTGTAATCCGGAATCTTCACCACCTCCTGAATATTATCAAAACTCACCGGCACCGGAACCCGCGTCGCGGGATCCGTCCGCACCAGCATCAAAGCCTCGGCAAAACGCTTCTCCGTCTCCAGCGGAGTCAGACACTCCGTCGCCGTCGGAGTCGCCATCATCGCCAGCTGGAGAGCCCACCACTTGTGCAGGGAATTCTCCGTCAGATTCAACGCATGGAAATTGCGCTTGATCAACTCCTCGGGCGAACCTTCCCCCAGCACCGCCTGATCGAGCAAATGCACCAAAGCCTCCTTGCCGCCCTTCTGGTTCAACAGGCACAGCATCAGCACGCCGCAGGAAGAATCGTACACCATCCGGGAAACAGCATCCAGCCGGGCAGGATTCTTCTCCGCCAGAATCTGCTCGAGGGAAAGCATCTCCGACCTCGCAAACAACGCCTGATACACCGAACGATCCACCTTCCCCGCATGCCACTGCACCGCTTGCTCCACACCAACGACCAGCCACTCCGGCAGCTCCACCTGCCCCGGAAACGCCTCGATACTCACATTCCTCAGCGTCCGCTCATAAAGCAGCATCGTAATGATCGACGAACAAAGCTTATCCACATCCACCCCGCCGCCGATATACACCCGAATTTGATAATTCGGCTCGCCGGCAATAATATTGATACGGGTCCGGATCGGATTCGGTGCGGACGGATCGCTCGAATTGCCCTGCAGGCGAATCGTAATCGTATGCTTCCAATCCTTCCCGATCCCGAGCATCTTCTGCAAAGTCGAACGCATCTCCTCCGCCTTCATCGCCAGCGCACCCGCCACAAGAGCATCCTGCGCGATCACCACAAACTGGCGCGAACTCGAAATAACGCGGGCCTCCTTCGACTTCTCCGCACCCCCCTCTGCCGCAACAGGCCGGGCATCTGCCGGAGCACCCTCAACCACGGGCAAAGCATCCGGCACAGCAGGCGCACCGGGCTCCTGCGCCTGCACCGCACAGACGCCGCAACACAGCAAACCGGCAAAACGCATCAACATGGCAACAGAATACCACAAACAAACGGCAAATCAACCCCTCATTCCATACCCTCCCCCCCTCACCGCCGCTGGTACAGCGCACCCTGCTCGCCGGGAGCCATCGAAGCCTTCCATGCCCCATCCGGCACCGCGCCCGCCGTCTTCAAATACCAAATCGTCGTCTGCAGCATCTCGCGCGCCCTCCGTTCCTCGGCTGGCGTCATGCGAAGCTGGCTCTGCGCCGGAGCCCACCCATCCACCATCCCGTTCATCAGCGGAAGGGCCGACTGCAACAGGGAAAGCGCCGCATTCGGATCCGACTTCACCAGAGACATCCCCCAATCCGCCAAATGAAGCGCATACACAGGCCTCCACGGATAAATCCCGTTGTGAACCATCCCTCCCGGCACATGCAGGCGGCGGTGCACGGACTCCGCCTCGCGAAACCTGCCCAGGCGATCCAGCAAATCCGCCTTCATCACCGCATTGTAAAGATACTTCGGATTGAAAGCCAGCGACTCATCCAATCGGCGAACCCCTGCTTCCCATGTCGAAACCGAAGGCGATGCCTCCGCCAGCAGCCGCACATACTCATTCACCAACAGCGGATCCTTATACCCGGCCACCACGCTCGACAACGCCGCAGCTCGGGACTGCACCGAAACACGAGCGTCCACCAGCTCCGAATACCCCCACTGGCGGCACCACGTGGGAAACAACTGCACGCTCAAAAAAACCAGCCCGGCCAACACGGCGGCTCCCACCCCCAACAGCACGCCGCGACCCGCCTTCGACTCCGCCCGAAGAGGCGGCTTGCACGGCGCAGCCATCACCCCCGCACAAAAAGCCGCTACCGCCAGCAGCCCCATCGAATGCCACACGAAATCAAGCCCCGCATACAAAGCCATCATGGCGAACCCGGCCATCGCCGCCGCCACCAGCGCGGGCCGCCGCCCTTCCTCGCACCCCAGCCGCTGCAGCCCCATCCACACATGAACCACCAAAGCTGCCAGCAACAGCACGCACCCCGCCAGACCGTAATCCGCGAACATCTGCAAATACTCATTGTGCGCATAATTCGGCGCATACTTTGTCCACGACATCGGCAGCGCCTCCCACACAAACGACCTCGCCCCATTGCCGAACCACGGCGCACGCTCCCCGGCATCCAGCGCCAGACTCGACAAATACAGCCGATCATGCGAATCCAGCCAATGCGCCAAACGATCCGCCCCGCCATCCTGCGCCAGCAGAACGCTCAACCCCACCGTCCCGGCCAACACCAGAACCGCCAGGCACACCCCCGCCGCCACAGCGCTCCTCCCGGCAAACACCCGAGCCAGCAGCCAGAAACAACACGCCACAGCCACAGCCAGCGGCACCAGCATCCACGGCGCACGTGACGAACAGAAAAACGACGCCGTAAACGCAACCACCGCCACAGCCCACCACCCCAGCGACCTCCGCCCTCCCTCCACCAACGCATACGTCAGAGAAAACACACCGCAAACCACCAGAAACGCCGCCGTAAAATTCTTGTAGCCAAACAAACTGTGCGCCGCATTCATCGTCCCTTCCAGGGAAAACAGCGGCCTCCCGACCGGAGACGGCACCTCGCCCATACCCACAACCGCCATCGCCCCCACCTGCAGCAGCACCGCTGCCCCCACCGCCACCAAAAGCCGCCCCTTCCCGTCCTTCGACGGAGCATACAAAAAACCGGCCAGATAAAACACCATCGCCGCCAGCACATGCGCCGCCTCGTTCCACGCATCGTACACATTATAACTCATCGCGCAGCGCACCAAAAAATACCCACCTCCCGCCACCAGGAAAAACCACATCGCCGCAGGCACGCGCACCAGCCTCCCTCCGCGCAGCAACGCCACAACAATCACCAGCACCGGCAAACACAGCAGCACACACGACAAACCGGAACTGTACGCCTGCGCTCCATGCGTCGCCATGCAACACACCCATACCACCCACAACAGCAAGGCAGCCAGCCGCCCATACCCTGACTCGGAAATGCGAAAACCGTCGGAAACACCCATAACAGACTGAGATTGCAGGCAGCCTACCAGAACCCCGACCAAAGCACAAGAGCAATTACGCTTGACCGGCGAAGCAAACCATGAGAAAACACCTCCGCGCATGCGACTGCTCGTCTCTCTCTCTGACCAAAGCTTCAAGGCCACCAAATCGGTAGGCATCTTCAACGTATCGCTCGGACTGGCCCGCGCCCTCATACACACTCCGGGCATCGAAGAACTCCACATCCTCGGCAACGACGAATGCGCCGAAACCTTCGCCGGCGTACCATCCCACGTCAAACTCCACCGCATGCACACACCCGTCCCGGGCGGCTGGAAACGCCTCCTCTGGGATCAGTTCGGCCTCGTCAAAGCCATCCGCGCCATCCGGCCCGACTGGGCACTCCTGCCGAAAGGCTTCCCTCCCTACTGCTTCCCCTGCGACAACACCCGCCTCGCCTGCTACGTCCACGACATCATCTGGGAACACTACGAACAACTCCCTCCCGAACAACGGCAGCACACCCCCTTCCCCCCGTTCGAACTCCGCTACTTCCGCACCCTCGGCCTCCGAGCCCTCGCCAAGGCCGACCTCATCCTCACCTCATCGCAATTCAACAGGGAACGCTTCGCCGCCCACATCCCGGCAGCCCGCACCGAAGTCATCGGCATCGGCTTCGACACGCCTGCCGCGCCGCCAACCCTCTCGCAAGGCTCCGACCTCCTCCTCTACGCCTCGCCCTACCCGCACAAACTCACCGCCCAGGCCATCCGATGGCTCACACCCTGGCTAGCCGAACATCCGCACACCCGCGTCCACCTCATCGGCACCCTTCCGGACAACATGGCGCCCGCCGTATCCTCTGCACAATGGATACGCCACGGCCGTATCCACCGCGACGAACTCACACGCATCATGACCACGGAATGCCGCCTCTCCATCTACTTCTCCGCCTACGAAGGCTATGGCATGCCCCCCATAGAAAGCCTCATGGCGGGCCTCCCCTGCTTGGCATCCGACATCCCGCCCATTCGCGAAAACATCCCCGCCGACTGCCTCTTCCCCAACAGCGACCACGCCGCCTTCCTTGCCAAACTTGACGAAACCTACGCCCGCCCGCAACTGACCGCACCGCTGCAACTCAAAACATGGGACGAAATTGCAGCCCAAACCGTCCGTGCCATGCAAAAAAACAAATAACGCTTGCCCTTTCTCGGCTCCCACCTCATAATCAGCCCATGGCAGACCGCATCTGCGCCATCTTCTCGCACTACTCGCGAGCTGAAATCTCTCTGAACTGCCTGCGCCGCCTCAAGGAACAGACCGTCCGGCCCACGCGCATCGTCATCGCCAACAACAGCACACCGGACGACCCGGCTCTCGGCCTCTTCCAAACCTACGCCGAAGAAAACTTCCCGCCCGGCACACTCTCCATCGTCCAGCTCCACACCAACATGGGCAATGCAGGCGGATGCGCCGCCGCCATGAACGAAGCCTTCTCCCACCCGGAAATCGGCTACGTCTGGATACTCGACGACGACTCCTGGCCCCGCCCCGACACACTGGCGCAACTCCTCGCCATCGAAGACACCGCACCCGGAACCGACAAACCCATCATCCGCATGAGCCTCGTCGTCGACCCATCCCGGCACGACGAACTCAGCTGGCCACTCACCGCACGGGAACCCTCCGCAGCCCCCTACGACTGGCAAAACATCGCACTCCGCGCCGACCTGCCCGACACCCCCGCCATCCCCAGCCGCGGCGGATGGCTCGGAGCCCTCTACCCCCGCCGCCTCTGGGAAGAAATCGGCGTACCCACCCCCGAACTCTTCATCCGCGGCGAAGACGAAGAATACCCGTGGAAAGCCCGCCATGCAGGCTACACCTTCGTCACCGTCCGGCACTCCCTGCTCGACCACCCCACGCCGCCCTCCGAACTCATGCATTGCCGCATCGGCAACCGCGCCTTCTTCTACGAACCGGGACTCGACGCATCCCGCTTCTACTACAAAGTCCGGAACTGGGCATGGCTCCAGCGCCTCAAAACACCGAAAAACCCCGTCAAAAGACTCCTTGCCTGCGGAGCCTACATCTGCCTCGCCCTCCACGGCATGCTCACCGCGGGCGACTGCTCATGGCGCAAAACATACGCCCTCTTCCGCGGACTGCACAACGGCTACTACGGCCATCTCCGCCCCTACTGACAACCTGAGCCGCAGCTGCCGCATCAATCGGAACACGTACACACAATGCGCGACTTACCGCCATCGTCAAGCCGATGCCCGCACTTGCGCATCACTCCTTCAATCTCCTCCCACGCATCCTCCAGCAAACCGTACCCTGCCGGAACCAGACAACGGTCATACCTGTAAAACTGCGCTCCTGCCGGAAACTTCCGCAGCACCGCCTCCAACTCATCCACAGAAACCACGCGGTACACCTCCGCCGGATACCTCCTTGCCACCACAATCACCATCTTGGGATCCCCTTCCGCCGAAGCATCATTCAACAGCATCACCCCATAATCGTCGCTATCGCTCAAAACGGACGCCACTGTCCCTCCACCGCTCTTGGGAAACTCGTGAAAAACAATCTTCCCGCCATCCGCCACCGGCACAGGCGCCGTATCGCCGAAAACACACCCGCAGCACAACGCCAGCACACCCGCAAAACAAATCGAATTCATCCCTTTCAGAATATCCGGCAGCCAACCCGACGTCAAACACAAACAAACGACCAAACCCGCCAAAAACACAAAAATGCAAAATTTGACTTTACAAACGGGAGAAAACCCGTAGAATCATCGCCCCGACGCAAATCTTCAACCATAGAATCATACAATGAAAGTTCTTTCCTCACTCGCCTCCATGAAGCGCCGCCACGCAGACTGCCAGATCGTGAAGCGCAAAGGCACGCTCTACGTCATCTGCAAGAGCAACCCGAAGTTCAAGGCTCGCCAGGGCGCAACCACCGGCACCCGTCTGAGCAAAAAAGGCGTCAAGTAAACCGCGCCGGAACACACAATCTTCTGGGAGGCCGGAGCGAACTCGCATCCGGTCTCTTTTTCGTATCCGCATCACATGGAAACCACGCGCTTCTTCCCACTTGGCGAACTCGCACTCGACTGCGGAGAAACCGTCCCTGCGGCCGTACTCGCCTATGAAACCTACGGCACACTCCGTGCGGACCGCAGCAACGCCGTCCTCCTCTTCCATGCGCTCACCGGTAGCCAGCATGCCCACGGATACAACCCCTCCATCCCCGAAGTAGCGCCCCTCTGGCAGGAAGAAAACCACGAAGGCTGGTGGAACGCCATGATCGGCCCCGGACGCCCCCTCGACACCGACCGCTACTTCATCATCTGCGCCAACCTCCTCGGCAGCTGCTACGGCTCCTCCGGTCCCTGCAGCACCCACCCGGACGGCACGCCGTGGGGCAGCCGCTTCCCCCTCATCGCCGCCGGAGACCAGGCACGGGCGCAAGCCGCCCTCCTCGACCACTTCGGCATCGAACGCCTCCACCTCGTCGGCCCCTCCGTCGGCGGACTCATCGGCCTTGCCTTCACGGCGCTCTTCCCCTCGCGCGTCCACAGCTTCATCACCATCGGCTCGGGCTACCAACCCTCCATGGACCACCAGTTGAGCGTCTTCGAGCAAATACTCGCCATCGAACTGGACCCCCTCTACCTCGCAGGCCGCTACCCGCTCGACAATCCGCCGCGGCAGGGACTCGCCTTTGCCCGCATCATCGGACACAAAGCCTTCGTCTATCAGGAAGGGCTTGCCGAACGCGCACGCGAAAGCACCGGCGACCGCAAAAACATGCTCACGTGGTACACCCCCACGCGCAACACCCAGAGCTACATGCTCCACCAAGGCACCAAATTCGCCAACCGCTTCGATGCGAACTCCTACATACGCATCGCCGACATGTGGATCAACTACGACCTCCGCACCATCACCGGAACCGCCACGCTGGAACAGGCCCTCGAACCTTGCCGTGCAGCAGGCATCCCTTTCCTCGTCTTCTCCATCGACACCGATGCCTGCTTCCGCCCGGAAGAACAGCGCGAATACGTCCGCCAACTACAGCGCATCGGCATCCCGGCCGAATACCACCTCATCCGCTCCGAAAAAGGACACGACTCCTTCCTGCTCGAACCGGAACTCTATGCCGAACCCATCGCCCGCTTCCTGCAGCGAAGCAACGCCTGAACAACCTAGACAGGCAAAAGAAGGAGACTAATCAATCGTCCTCCTCATCCATATCCGGCGTATGCATATTGCTGGACACGAGATTCTCCGCCTTCTTCGAGAGAACCTTGGCAATGCACCAGACAAACAAAGTCCAGGCAAAAGCCACGGACAACAGCATCGTAATCCAACCGGCGGCAGTCATGATATGGGAAGACGGGATTGAAGACTCTTGACCTTGGAATGGAACCGGCGCGAACTCCACGCCACCATCCCCATAAACACCAGCACCAAAAATGCCCAACCGAGCGGCACATAGGCTCCCGGCTCGCCATTCAACAAATTCTCGATCTGCGGGCACGACGTACCGAACACATTCTCATACAGCCACGACAGGAAAATGGCCAGCAGAATCATCGGAGACACCCACTTGGCCACATACATCACCCAGAAAGGCAAATCGATATCCGCCCCCAGCTGCAGCTCCGCGTACCCCTCCTTCAACCCCATCTTGAAACAGAAAATCACAATAAAACAGAACGCCAGAATATACAACCCCAGCGTACCCACCCAGAAATCCATCGTATCCAGACCGACAAGCCCCTTGCTGAACCAGGAAACAGCCAGCGTACCCAGAAACGCCATAAACCCAACCAGCACGATCGACTGCCTCCGGCGCAACAGCCAGAACTCTTCCAAAAAGGCGATCGCCGGTTGAATCAGTGAAATCGAACTCGTCACCGCCGCCAAAAACAGCAACCCGAAAAACAGCGTACCGAACACCCGCCCGCCGGGCATCTCCGCAAACACCTGCGGCAACACCTCGAAACCCAGCCCGAACGTCGACGACGCTGCCGCAGCAGCCACCCCGAGAAACGCCACCGCAGCAGGCACGATCATCATCCCGGCAATCCCCACTTCCACCACCTCATTTGCGGAATTCGCCGTCAACGCACTCAGAGCGATATCGTCCTTCTTCTTCACATAACTCGCATACGTACACACCGAACCGAAACACACGGAAAGAGACCAGAAAATCTGCCCCGCCGCCGCCAGCCACAGGGACGGATTCATCAACCCCTCGCTGATCGTAATCTCGCGAATCCTCTCTGCCCCTCCCGAAGCTGCAACCTGGGCTTCCTTCACCTGCAGCACTGCACTATCATTCTGCGGCAGCATCTGCAGAATCTTCCAATCCCCCTCCTCATTCCTGCTCTCCAGCACCACCTTATTCGGATTCCACATATAGCCGAGCCCCTGCTCCACACTCCGGTCCGGATGAGCAGCATCCGGCGTCCCCAAAGTCAGCACGCGCACCATAATCACCAGCGAAGTCAGCAGCAACACAGGCAGCGACCACTTGCAAAACCACTCGATCCCCTTCCCGATACCGCGATACATCAGCCAGTAATTCAGCACAAACGCCACGAGAAAACACCACAGAAAAGAACTCCGGGACACATCGAAAGCCGCCCCATTCTCCGCCACGCCGACAAACTCGCCGAAGGTACCTTTGAAATCCGTCACCTCGGCAAACTCGCCGCACACCATCTTCCACGCATACCCCAGCGTCCAGCTCTCCAGAAACAGATAATAAAACGAAATCGCCAGCGGAGCCGCGACCCCCAGAAGACCCACATACTTCCACCAGCGGGAACGGGTCACCAGCATGAAAATGGACGAGGGAGAATGCCCACCCAAAGCCCCACCCCTGCGGCCTACGGCCCACTCCACCCAAGCAAGAGGAATCCCCATCAGCAGCAGAGAACAGAAATAGGCAATCATGAACGCCCCTCCGCCATACTGGGCTGCCAACCCCGGAAACCTCAGGAAATTGCCGAAACCGACTGCACCTCCCGCCACAGCGAGAATCATACCAAGGCGGGAATTCCACCCTGCCTCCTTACCTCTAGATTTCGGAGTCGACTCACTCATGAACTACCGGGAACATTGTATTGAAATAACCGTTCCATGGTAATACAAACGAACAATGAGTACAAGTGCAAAAACTGTCCCGCATTCACACTCGAAAGCACGGCTCTCGCAACAACGGCATCACACGCTGCGGAGGCGCCTCACAGCGGAGCGATACCCAGCTGTTCAGGCAATGCAATACGCGGCCTCTCCGTCAAAATCTCGCCGCCATGAGAACTCACGGCCACCGTATGCTCGAAGTGCGCCGACGGCTTGCCGTCCGCTGTCACCGTCGTCCACTTGTCATCCAGCACCTTCACGCGGAACGTCCCGGCATTCACCATCGGCTCGATGGCCAGCACCATACCGCGCTTCAAACGCGGCAACTTGTGATTCGGACGATAATTCGGCACATTGGGCTCCTCATGCAAATGCCGCCCCACGCCGTGTCCCACGAAATCGCGCACTATTCCGAAACCGAACGGCTTCACGAAATCTTCCACGGCTCCGCACACATCGGCCAGAGAACCGCCCTGCTTCGCTTCCGCGATCGCGCGGAACAAGGATTCCTCCGTCACAGCCAGCAACTTCAGCGTATCGGGATCAACCTGCCCGACGGGCACCGTCATGGCATTATCGCCATACCAGCCATCCACAATCGTACCCACGTCGAGACTCACGACATCGCCGTCCCGGATCACCCGATCGCCGCCGATACCGTGAATCACCTCCTCATTCACCGAAATGCAAAGCTGACCGGGAAAACCGCCATAGCCCAAAAAGGCATTGCCGCACCTCTCGCGCTTGAACAGCTCGGCGGCAAACTCATCAATCTCCCTTGTCGTTCGCCCCGCAACCACCTCCGGCATCAAATCCATCAAAATACGGGCAGCCACTTCGCCCGCCTTGCGCAACTTCGCAATTTCATTCGGATTGCGTACCGGAATGCGGTCGGACATGATACGGAAACTTATTCGGCAAATTCTTTCAACTTCTGCGAAATACGCAGAGAAACCTCTTCAGGCTCGCCTTCCTCCGTTACACGCACGCGAACAGCCATACCCTTTGCAGCATAGTAATTGGCTACGGGAACCGTCAGAGACTCATAATCCTGCCAACGACGGGCAAATGCCTCCAAATTGTCATCGGCACGCACACGCATCTCACTCCCGCAATCCGGGCAGACGGACTCACCGTCGCGGGTAATCAACCCGCACTTCGTACACTCCTTACGCTTCAGCATACGCGCTTCGATCAGCTCGCGCGCCACATCCAGCCAGACGACCACATCCACACCGAGACCGCGCTCGCGCATAAACGAATCCAGCGTCTCCGCCTGAGCCACCGTACGGGGATAACCGTCCAGCAGCCACGGGGTCTCATCATTATTGGACAGCCAGCCGCGCACGATATCGTTCACCACTTCATCGGGCACCAGCATCGCACGATCCATGAAACTCTGCGCCTGCCTGCCCAGATCCGAGCAAGCCTCAATCTCCTGCCGGAGAAGAGCGCCCGTACTCAACGTATGCAAACCGAAAGCCTGAGCCAGATAGCGGGCCTGGGTACCCTTTCCGGATGCAGGGCCACCCACCAGAACGAAACGCTTGAGAGTTTTCATAGCAGGAACAAGATAAAATCGGACTCAATACCGGTCAGCGCACAACCATATACACCGTAATAGCGGCCAGAATCAGGGCGGCGATCACGCACCAGACAACCGTCACCGTGCTGCTCGAAGCGGCTTCGCCCGTTCCTTGCAGGTGGGCATACTTGCCTCGGATCTTGCCCTTCTTGAGGAAACCGTCGTAATTCTTCTGCAGAAGCGATGTTTCGATCTGGCGCATCATATCAAGCAGAACCCCCACAAGAATCAGAAGGCTCGTGCCGCCGAAGAAATTCGAAACGATAGGCTCCACATTCGTTGCCAAGGAAAGCAGGTACGGAAGGAAATAAATCAGCGTCAGGAACAATGCACCGGCAAACGTCAATCTCTGCATCGTCTGGTCGAGGAATGCCGCCGTGGGAGGGCCGGGGCGCACGCCGGGCACATAGCCACCGTTGCGCTTCAAGTCTTCTGCAATCTGCGAAGGCTGGAACATCGTCGCGACCCAGAAGTAAGCGAAGAAGAAAATCATCAACGACGAAATCACATAATACATGAAGCTCGTCGGCACCATCCAGATGCGAATCATACTATCCAGCCAGGAATTCGGCCAGATCTGGCTCACCAGCAGCTGCGGCAGCGAAAGAATGGCAGTCGCGAAAATCACGGGCATCACCCCCGAATAGTTCAACTTCAGAGGAAGGTACTGCGTACCGCCCTGCGTCATCTTGTTGCCTACGATGCGCTTGGCGTACTGCACCGGAATGCGGCGCTGCGCCTGCGTCACCGTCACCACCATCGCAATCACAAGAATCAGGAAAAGAATCATGGCCACCAGAGTCAGCGCTCCGGTCGGATTCACTTCACCCGCCACTGGCATCACGAAACGCTTCCAGGCAAGAGCAAAGGCACCCGGCAGGGAGTGAATGATATTCACCGCAATGATCAACGATACGCCGTTACCGATACCACGCTCCGTAATCTGGTCACCGATCCACATCAGCAGCATCGTACCCGTCACAATGATAAACACCGTCGAAATCGTGAACAGGGAGCCGGGGAACATGACCAAATTACCCAGCCCGGAAAGGCCGAGACGGTCAGGGTGCTCCAGAGAACCGACGAGAAGGTAGCCCTGCACAATGGCAATGACAATCGCGAGAAGACGAGTATACTTCGTCATCTTCTGGCGGCCGCCTTCCTCGCGCAGCATCTTCTGCCACGCTGGCACCACGGCGCCGAGAAGCTGGGTCATAATGGAAGCGGAAATATAGGGCATGATCCCGAGTGCGAAAATACCGCACTGCTGCAGACCGCCGCCGGAGAAAATCGTCAGCATCGTACCGAGACCGCCGAGCATGCCGCCGCCATCGTCATTCTTCGCCATCCAGTCGGAAAGCTGTTGTACGTCCACGCCCGGCAGAGGGAGATGCACGCCGAGGCGCACAATCACAATCATGGCCAGAGTGAACAGAATGCGTCGGCGAAGATCCGGCACCTTCATCATATTGGTAAATGCTGAAATCATGGTCTTAAGTCTGATGGATGTGAGGAAAAATGGGCATGCAGCGCAAAGGCTCGCCTCCCCCGGTATGCATGGGCGCCGCATGGGTCACTCGGACGGCGCGGACGGGAAGAGAACCTGATGAACGAACCGGGCGGCGCTGCGCCACCCGGTTCGTCGGTAACCTGATCAGGCTTCGCTCAAAACGGTGAGCGTGCCACCGGCAGCCGTAATCTTGTCGCGTGCGGAAGCACTGGCAAAATCCACGGTCACCGTGAAGCTCTTGGTGACAACACCTTGTCCCAGAAGCTTGACTGCATCGCATGCACCCTGGACAAGACCGCGGGCGCGGAGCGAGTTTTCATCAATGGTCGCACCTGCTTCAAAGAAAGCTTCGAGCTGGCAAACGTTCACCACGGCAATTGTGTCCTGGAAACGCGTGTTGCTGAAGCCCTTCTTCGGAAGACGGCGATGCAGGGGCATCTGGCCGCCTTCAAAGCCGGGGCGGATCGAACCGCCGGAGCGAGCCTTCTGGCCCTTGTTGCCCTTGCCGCAGGTCTTGCCGAGGCCGGAGCTTTCTCCGTTGCCAAGGCGCTTCTTGCGGTGCTTGGCACCGGGATTGGGCTTGAGAGTATGAAGTGTCAACATGATTCGTCAAAAATACGTTGGATGATTAAATGGCGGAATCCTTCTTCTTCTTACCACGGGCGGAGAGGACTTGGTCAGCCGTCCTCAGCGAAGTAAGGGCGGTAAGCGTAGCCTTCACCACATTGGCGTGGTTGGAAGATCCGAGGGACTTGGCAACGATGTCGCGCACGCCAGCTGCTTCCAGCACGGCACGGACAGTATTGCCGGCGATAAGACCGGTACCGGGAGCGGCAGGCTTCAGGAGAATCTTGCCACCGCCGAATTCGGCGTAAACTTCGTGAGGAATCGTGCTGTTCACGACGGCCACGGGCTTGAGATTGCGCTTGGCAGCTTCCGTACCCTTGCGGATAGCGTCGGAAACTTCATTAGCCTTCCCGAAACCGAAACCGACCTTGCCTTCCTGATCGCCGGAAACGACGAGCGCAGAGAAGGAGAAGCGGCGACCGCCCTTCACCACCTTGGCGCAGCGGTTGACAAACACAACCTTTTCCAGGAGCTGAGGACCGTCTTCCACGGGAGCTTCGGCACCGCGGCGACCGCCTTCGCGACGAGGACCACGAGGACCGCGATTTCCACCCTGGCGGAAACCACCTTGGCGGAAACCGCCCTGGCGGAAACCACCGCGCTCACCGTTATTCGGAGCGGCAGCGGGAGTTGCAACACTTTCGGCCGGAGCCGTTTGTTCTTCGTTGTTCATTCGATGATCTTTCTCGTTTAGAATTTCAAACCAGCTTCGCGGGCGGCATCGGCCAGAGCCTTGACCTTCCCGTGATAGAGGAAACCACCGCGGTCGAACACGACTTCAGTGATACCGGCGGCGAGAGCGCGTTCGGCCATCAGAATGCCCACCTTGGCGGCGGAAGCACAGTTGGCCTGCTTGGCGTCAGCGTCGAGCGTCGAGGCGCAGCAAAGCGTCACACCCTTCGTATCGTCGATCACCTGGGCATAAACATGCTGATTGGAGAAGTGAACGGCAAGGCGAGGACGCACGGCTGTACCGGACAGCTTCTTGCGGATACGGCGGTGAACGCGGTTGCGGATAGCTTTGCGATTGATCGTACTCATATACTTATATCAAATATGCTAAGGATTCATGAATTACTTACCAACGCTCTTGCCTTCCTTGCGGCGAACGTTTTCACCAACATAGCGGACACCCTTGCCCTTGTAGGGTTCGGGCGGATAGTAACCGCGCACTTCGGCGGCAAACTGTCCGACCATCTGCTTGTCGATACCTTCAACCTTCACCTTCGTATTGTCGGTGACGGTGATTGTCAAACCATCCGGAATCGGTTGGTTGATCGGGTGCGACTTGCCGAGGCTCAGATCGAGGATCTTGCCCTTGACAGCGGCGCGGAAACCGACGCCGATGATTTCAAGCTCCTTGACGAAACCTTGGGAAACGCCGACGATCATGTTATTGATCAGCGAACGGTTCGTACCGTGCAGGGCGCGAAGCTTGCGGGAATCGTCAGCGCGGTTGACGCTGAGTTCCGAACCTTCAACGGAAACGGTGATACCTTCGGGAAGCGCCCACTGGAGCTTACCCTTCGGACCTTCGACGAGAACGACGGAGTCCTTGCTGCTGACTGTGACGCCAGCGGGAACCGTGATGGATTTTTTACCAACTCGTGACATATTCTTCGTTCTGTTGAGGATTACCAGACGAGGGCGACAAGTTCGCCGCCGATCTGCTGCTTGCGGGCCTGCGCGCCTGTCATCAGACCGGCGGAGGTCGAAACGATCGAAATGCCGAGGCCGTTCATCACGACCGGAATTTCGCTGGAGTGGACATACTGACGGCGGCCCGGCTTGGAGCAGCGCTTCACATCGGTCACGATGGATTTGCCTTCGGCGGAGAACTTCGTCTTCACCTTGATAGCCTTCTGGACGCCTTCACCGATCACTTCATATCCCCAGATATAGCCTTCCTGCTCGAGAATACGGGCAAGTTCGGCCTTGATACGGGAATAGGGAGCGGTAAACTCTGCGTTGCGTGCGATACCTGCGTTCTTCACGCGGGTCAGGAAATCGGCGATAGGATCACTTAATACTGCCATAATCTTGAATAATGGTTATGCGTTGGCGGTTTGAGTTTCATCAGCCTTCTTGGTGGCACGGAACGGAATACCGAGCTCAGCCAGCAAGTCGCGACCTTCGTCGTCCGTCTTGGCGGTCGTCACGAAAATCAGGTCGAAGCCGATTTGGCGTTTGATTTGATCCAATTCAATTTCCGGGAAAATGGACTGGTCGGAGATACCTACGGCGTAGTTACCATGGCCGTCGAACGACTTGGAGGGAAGACCGCGGAAGTCGCGAATGTTCGGCGACGTCACATTGATGAAGCGGTCGAGGAATTCCCACATGCGTTGTCCGCGCAGCGTCACGCGGGCACCGAGGACTTCGCCCTCGCGCAGTTTGAAGTTGGCAACACTCTTGCGAGCGTAGGTCATAGCCGGCTTTTGGCCGGTAATTTTGGCGATTTCGGCGACAGCGTCTTCAACCGCCTGCTTGCGGTCGGGATGCTTGCCCATGCACGACGTCACCACGATCTTCTCGAGACGGGGAACCTGGTGCACGTTTTCATACTGATGCTTCGCTTGGAGGGCCGGAACGACCTTCTCGCGGTAGTATGTCTGTAACGTTGGTGTACTCATTGTTATAATAGCGGGTCAGCTCTTTGAGGTGATTACGAATGGATTGGCTTAAGCGCGGAACCAAGGCTGTGCCTTAGCTCACTTTCTTCACATTGGAAATATGAATTGGGCCGTCCAGCTCCTTGATGCCGCCTTCCGGATCCTGTTCGCTCGGGCGAGTCGCCTTCTTGATGACGCGGGCGCCTTCGACGATAACAGTACCTTTAGCTGCATTCACGGAGAGAACAGCGCCACGCTTGCCCTTATGCGAACCGGCGATAACTTGCACAGTATCACCTTTTTTCACGTGGGTTTTCATAGACTGTATTTCTTCGCTTGTGCGTTGATAAACCCCAGCCACACCTGTGGCAGGGGCGCAGAATATACACTCGGCGAGCTTCCTCGTCAAGACCATTCATTAAATTTGAACATTTTTTCGCAGCCCGGCGACAGCCGAACCAAGCACATCTTCACCATGATCCGCCATGCCTCATCAAGAGGAAACCCGCAAAAAGCGGCAATTATCATTGTCATGACTCGTGAAATCACTATACTTGATCCCATGAACGCCACCTGTAGAGTCGGCCTCCTCGCTCCCAGCCGGCAGGCTCAGGCCCTCGGCACCAAAGCAACCGTCCTCCAGACCCTCGCCAGGAAAGGATGCGAAACCAGCATCCTCGAACCGGACGACCTCCGGCATGCCAATCTCGGCCACCTCGACATCATCCTCTGCCTTGGAGGTGACGGCACCATGCTCTCGGCGGCAGCGGCTGCAGCCCGGCACGGGGTCCTGCTCGCCGGTATCAACCTTGGCCGACTCGGCTTCCTCACCTCCTGCGCCGTGGCGAACATCCCCGCCTTCGTCGAAAGCCTTTGCGAAGGCACCTACATCGTCGAAGAACGCACCATGCTCGCCGTCACCGCCTACAATCGAAAAACCGAAGAACGCCGGGACACACTGCTTGCCCTCAACGAACTCGCCCTGCTCCGCGCACAAACCGGTAAAATGGTCGATCTCGATGCAGAAGTAGACGGCACCCTCCTCAACCGCTACCATGCGGACGGGGTCCTCGTCGCCACACCCTCCGGCTCCACCGCCT
The DNA here is from genome assembly GCF_900097105.1 of Neoakkermansia glycaniphila. Taxonomy (GTDB): domain Bacteria; phylum Verrucomicrobiota; class Verrucomicrobiia; order Verrucomicrobiales; family Akkermansiaceae; genus Akkermansia; species Akkermansia glycaniphila. Next base: position 1,104,482 of record NZ_LT629973.1, read on the forward strand.
ACTCCCTCTCTGCCGGAGGCCCCCTCATCTGGCCCGGCTCCGAAGTCTTCAGCGTCACCCCCATCTGCCCGCACAGCCTCACCAACCGCGCCGTCATCCTGCCGGATAGCGTCACCATCACCCTGCGCCCCCGCGAACGCAGAGGCAGAGCAGACAGCATGATCTTCTCACTCGACGGCCGCACCACTCACAGCATCGGCCTCGAAGAATCGCTCGAAATTCGCAAGGCTCCGCAAAAACTCCGCCTCTTCCAAATGCCGGGAAGCAACTTCGCCTCCCTTCTCCGCGCCAAATTGCGCTGGCAGGGTTACGAACTCCCCTAACTCCTACTCCGCATCTCCCAGTTCCCGAAACCGCACCGCACGCCGAACCTCATGGTACAGCCTTCGCTTGTACCATGAATTCAGCAATCGCTGCACCCGGTGGTACACCAGCTGCTTCACGGAAGGCGGCACCGCCCTTGCTCGCCGCCCCATCGCATCGATCGAACTCGGCAAATCTGGCGATGGCTCGCAAAGCGGCGGAAACACTCCGACACCCACGACACCATCACGGCAGCACACATAACCCAGCTGCGTATCGAACGCCATCCAGTAACGGCCCATCCGCTCCAGCACCCTCCTCGCACCTTCCCGGGAATACAGAATCGCCAGGGCATCCCGGGAAAGATTCTTCGGATATACCACCTCAAGAGAACAGTCCACCCCAACCACCCGACCCAATGGCCAATTGGAGCCCGGCGTCCATAACTTGACAAAATCCCACCCTGTCACCGTCCGAATCAACCGGCTCACCGCAGAAGGAAGAACAGGCCCAAAACTTGCATCATCCTCCAAAACGACGCAATGCGTATGCGGCGAACCCAAAAACATCCGCAAACACCGCAAATGGCTCTCCATGCATGCCAGCTCCGTCGGCAAAAGATCGACAGAAAACTCCTTCCTCCGCCTCTCCCGGTCAAACCCCAACTCCATCTGCGCCACATCGTCGCCCGTCACCGCCGGAACCAGCGACAGATCAATCCCCGCCCTGCACGCAAACTCCTTCAGGCGCCTCCTGCGTTCGGAGGAACTCTGCAAACTGATCGCCAGAAATAAAATTGTCGCATCCATGGCTCGCTCATTCATAAAAATGCACCTAAAATAGGTGAATACACACAAACACTACAACACACTCCATAAAATGTAAATCAAATTATTCACCCAATTTGGGTGAATCAAGAAATTAGTGTATTCTTAAAAAATGCTGAGGAACAGGCACAGTCTGGAAGAGAAACTCTTGCGCGACTTCTTGAAAAGAAAACGCATCGAACAGGGATTCTCCCAACGGAAACTATCCCTCCTGCTCGACAACACCCCCACCTTCGTCTCCAAATACGAATCGGGCGAACGCTACCTCCTCTTCACGGAAGCCGTCCTCATCTGCGAAATACTCGGCATCGACGCGCACGAACTGACCCAGTCAATCCTCAACACCCTGAGAACAAGCGCAGATGACGATGTATTCCGCATCAAACAGCACCCCCCGATCATCACGGAGGAGCAAATAAAACAGGCAAAAACTCCGCCATCAGCCAAAAGCGAAAGACAGAGCCTCCCCTCTCAAGCGTAATCACCAGCGCAATCGGCCGCATATGCTTCGGCCACCTCCGGAAAGCCATCTCACAACCCCTTCAATCCATGCGGAATCGAAGGCAGCGGCTTATCCAGATTATCATACGACCGCACAGGCGCATAACGATCCTTCTCGTACTTCTCGCTCGGCGGTGTACATAAAAACCAAAGCGCACCCTCCTCGGAAGCTCCCGGCTTCGTTAAAAACACATGAGGCAGCTTCGCCTCCCTGGTACCGGGCACGGACTGATCGATCGCCATACCGGGGTGATACAAATGCCCTTGAAACGGATCGCACACATTGTACGTCCAATTCGCCCATGTCGGTAAAATCTTCTGCACGCGCACGGCTACGAACCCGCAAAGGCGGACAGCCGTATACGCCACGCAGCACCAAACGAGCACATCTCTCCGGACCCTCGGCCCACAAACAGGCAAAAACAAACATCACCACGGGCATACCCTTCATGATCAGCTCATTGTTCATCCCACCCATATAAACGGCGGGAAGCGCCAACAAAGCGACATTCGCACACAGCAGCCAAACGCGGCAACGCCCATACCTCCACGGGAGATAATTCAACAGAACAAAATTGAGAGCCACCGGAACCAGCCATTTCAGCACGCCCGAACAACCGTCGACATACCTGAACACGCAAAACATCGCCATCGGCTCTTCCGCACGCATGTAATACACCCCCGCAACCCCGGCAAGGCCATAGGCCGCCCAAGCCTGCCATGCAACAAAACCACGGCTGAAAACCACCACACCTGCAGCCCGCATAACTGTCCACGCCTTGTACATGCACCCGGCCAAAAAGACAAACAACACAAGGGAAGACAATGGCGCCACCAACAACAGCAGACTGCCGCAGACCAGATAAAACCAAACGGGCCTCCCCTCCTGCAGCATCAACGCAACAGCAAGATAGGCAAAGGGGAATTGATTGCAACAGGTAACCATCAACTCTCCACTCCAAAAACACGGCCTCATGGGCTGCCCCAGCCACCCCATCATGGACGGCACATAATCGAACACGACCGCAGCATCACCGATCCCCAGAAAAAACAGCACAAACAAAAAACTGACCTTCTTCAGCTTCAGAAACACCAGAAGCAGCGTTGCGTACATCAGCAACACATTCCACAACAACATCACCCAGCCGGGCACCCCACTGAGGGAAGAACAATCCACTCCGCCCATGGCAAGCAGCTTGCACAGAAACGCAGGAGGCAGCCAGAAAGCCAGATTGTAACTCATCTCCCTCCCATCCGGTAAAACCACCGGCCACGGATACGAAATCAGATTACCGTAAAAGGCATTTCTCTGGAAAAAATCGAAATGTTGGTATGTATGCCCCGTATAGCCCACCTGAAACTGATACACAAACACCACCAGCAGCAAAACCAGCAGCTTCCACACATGCCCGCGGGACAACCGTATGACATGAGGCGAACGACCAAACACGACGCTCGCCACACATCCGGCCAACGCCACGCCAAGCGGCACTGAAACATACCATTCCAGCCAGCCCAGGCAAAAAATCATACTCGGGAGAGCCAGAAGCAAAAAAGCGCCTCCGATCACCCAGCTATCGCGCACCCCTTTGCCAGCCACGCATGCAATGCCGTGCTCCATCACCGGATCTCCATCAGAAAAGGAACCGCCCTACCGTTGCTCGCGCACAATTTCCGTACCGATACCCTCGGTCGTGAAAATCTCCAGCAGCAGCGTATGCGGCAAACGGCCGTCGATGAAATGCACCTTGCGCACGCCTGCATTCAGGGCATCCACGGCGGACTTCACCTTCGGAATCATCCCTCCGGAAACCACGCCATCCTCAATCAATTGAAGAGCCTGCTTGCGGTTGATCGACTGAATCAAAGACGTCGGATCGGCGGCATCGCGCAGAATACCCGGCACATCCGAAATATAAATCAGCTTCACCGGGCGCAGCTCGCGAGCCAAAGCGGCTGCCGCCAAATCCGCATTGATATTGAGCGGACTGTGCGTCCCCAGCTCCTTGGCGAGCGGCGAAATCACAGGCGTAATCTCCAGATTCAAAGCCTCCTCGATACGCGGCAGCAGCGTACCGATCACACGCCCTACCTCGCCGATATCCACCGGATTGCCTTCGGCATCCTTCTCGCGGATCTTCTCGCCCACAAACACCTCCGTACCGGGAATACCCACGCCCTTCCCTCCTGCATCGCGCAGCATCTCCACCAGCCCGGGATTGATCGTCCCGCTCAGCGTACGCTCCACAATACCGATCGCCTCCTTCGTCGTCACGCGCAGCCCATTCACGAACTTTGCTTCAAGCCCGGACTCGGCCATTGCCTTCGAAATCGCCTTGCCGCCGCCATGCACCACCACAGGATTCAGCCCCATAGCCTCAAGCACGGCAATATCGCGCATCAAATCCTTCACCAGCGCAGGATCATCCATCGCGCTGCCCCCGAACTTGATCAGCACCGTCTTATTGCGGTAAGCCTGCATATAAGGCAAGGCATTCACCAGCACATCGGCCTTCTCGATCACCTGCATCAAATCGGGAATCACCCGCGTCGTCAACTCTTGAGCATTCATATGCGTAAAAAATCAAATAAACCGCTTCATGCGGAAAAACAGCAGCGGCAAAATAATCGAAACCGCCATCGCCACCAGCACGCTCGCGTAACCGTACTCGCTGCGCAACTCAGGCATATTCTCGAAATTCATCCCGTAAATACTCGCAATCAGCGTCGCAGGCATAAAGATAACCGAAGCCACCGTGAAAATCTTCACAATCTCGTTCTGCTCGATATTGATCAGCCCCAGCACCGCATCGAGCATGAAATTGATCTTGCTCGACAGGAACGAAGCATACTCCGACAGCGAATTCACGTCTCGACTGATCGGACGCAGCGTCACATACAAATTCGGCTGCGAAGGATCTGAAGTCTCCGCATTGCTCGCATACGAAAGCAGGCGCAGCAAGTTCACAAGGCAGTCCCGCTGCCGCGTAATCAAATCCCCGATACTACCCAGATCCTCCAGAACCACGCGCATCTCCTGCGTCACCGGCTCTCTCTTGCGACCCTTCCCCGTATGGCGATGCGAAAACACCCGCTTCGACAGAGCATCAAGATCCGTGCCAAACCTCTCCAAAACGTCCGCCTGGCGGTCCACGATCGTCTCCAGCAGCCCCACGAACACCTGGTCGCGAGAGACCTGCTTCTGCCGCAGCAACTGGTGCGAAAACACGCGGAACGAATACGAATCCGTATGACGGATCGTCACAATACGCTCCGACTTCAGAATAAACGTCATCTCCGAAAGAATCGGCTCCTCCGTCTCCACCCGGCTCAGCACCGTCGTCGTCATGAACCGCGCGCCATCCTCCGTATACAGTCGGGAAGTCGCCTCAATCTCGCGCATCTCGTCCTGCGTCGGCATCTCGATACGGCACAACTGTTCGGCGAACTGCAACTCCGCAGCATCGGGCGTCAACAGATCCACCCAGAAAATATCCTCCGGACGGCAGGACAGATTCTCGATATCCGCCGTCCGCTCAATACCATTCTCGTTTTGAATATAAAGCCGAATCATCGTCGTGGGAATGGGTAAGGATTCAAACTCCCCTCACCGGGCATCCGCCCGCCTGGCTACGTGGCCAGCATACAGTTTTCTTGCCCGCAAGGGAAGCAAAAAAGGGCAAAAAAGCAGCCCGATTCCTAACTGTCGGAACCGGGCTTGCAAAAGGAAAGGAACAACTGCCTTTATTCGGCGGCAGCTTCGGCAACCTCTTCGGCGGCAGGAGCGGGAGCAGCCTTCTCGCCGTTGACCTTCACGACCACCTTCACCGTAGCGGCCACTTCAGGATGAAGCTTGGCGACGATGCTGTACGTACCGGAAGACTTGATCGGCTTCTCAATATCCAGAGCGTGGCGGTTGATGACGATACCCTTGGCAGCAAGAGCTTCCTGCACCATCTGGTTGTTGACGGCACCGAACACCTTACCGGCCTGACCGGCTTCCAGAGTGATTTCGACCGTTTCCGTGGCGATCTTGGCAGCAACTTCGCGGAAATTCTCAAGTTCAGCGGCTTCGCGTTCGGCACGCTTCTTCTGAAGCATATTGATGAAGCGCTGATTAGCGGGCGTCGCTTCGAAAGCGAGACCCTGAGGAATCAGATAATTGCGGCCATAGCCAGCCTTTACAGTCACAAGATCGGCTTCGCAGCCCAGACCTTCCAGTTTCGTTGCGAGAATTACTTGCATTGTTGCCATGGCGTAAATAGAAAAGTTAAATGTGGAGGGAGTAAATACATGCACTTGCGGACAAAGTCAAGCAATATGTGTAAAAAACGCATAAAATTCATCAATATGGCGCAACCATGCACCTACGCCATCAAACGCCGTCCGGCTGCAACTCCTCCCCGTCGGCTGCCTCGCCACCATCCTCCCGGCGCACCACGGACATCTTCCCGCGAGCCAAAGAAACCCGCAGCCTCGTCCCCTCCGGCACCTGCTCCGCATCGCGCACCAGCCGACCGTCCTCCCCCTGCACCAGAGCATAACCGCGCTTCAAAGTCTCCTGTGGACTCCTCGCCTCCACCTGCGCCGCCAGCAACTCCAACGCACCGGATGCCACGGCGAATCGCTGCGCCGCAGCCGACTTCAACCGCACCTCCAGCCCATCCAGCCTCTCTCCCATCATCCGGCAAAACTGTTTCGGATGGCGAGCCTTCAACTCCAGCTCCATCCTGTCCAGCCAATCATATCCGCTCTGCAACCGCTTCTGCCACGCATCCTCCCACTCGTATTCCAGATCGTCCAGCCGCTGGATAAACGGATTCAGCACATCCAAAGGACTCTTGAACTTCCTCTGCACCAGCAAACCGAGCATCAAATCCGCCCTCTCCCACACCTGATAAAGCCGCCGCTTCACCCTCTCCCCGCAATCCTCCAACCAAGCATCCAGAGCCGGACCATCCGGCGTCACCAGCTCCACCGCCGCCGTCGGAGTCGGCGCGCGCAAATCCGCCACAAAATCCGCAATCGTAAAATCAGTCTCATGCCCCACCGCGGAAACCACCGGCACCGGACACTCCGCAATCGCCCTCGCCACAACCTCCTCGTTGAAACACCACATATCCTCCAGCGAACCGCCCCCGCGCGCCACAATCAGCAAATCCACCGGAGGCAGCCCGAACTCATCGAACCGCCCCCACGCACGCACCGCCGAAGCAATCCCATGCTCCGCACCTGCTCCCTGCACCTGCACCGGCAGCAAAAACACCTTGATCCACGGAGCGCGCCGCTCGAACACATGCCGCATATCCTGAATCACCGCCCCCGTGGCGGAAGTAATCAACCCCACCGACTTCGGAAACGGAGGCAGCTCCAACTTCCCCTCCGCATCGAACAGCCCCTCCGCCGCCAGCTTCCGCTTCAACGCCTCGAAACGCGCCTGCAGCTCGCCCAACCCCGCCTCACGCACCCGTGTCACCGTAAACTGAAGCCTCCCGCGCCCCTCGTACACCGTCGCCTTGCCGAACAACTCCACCTTCATCCCCTCCCGCAGAACCACGCGAGAAGCCGCCGCCTGAAACTTGTACATCACACAATCCAGCTGCGCCCTCTCATCCTTGATCGTAAAATACACATGCCCGCTCGAAGCAGGCTTGCACGACCCCACCTCGCCCACGACCACCTGATCACCGACCTGCCCCTCGACAGCCCGCCGCAACTCCGCCACCAGCTCTGAAACACTCAATGCCATAAAAGGATAATCCTTGCTTCACCGCCCCTTCTCCACCGGGATTTTCAATGCTTCGTAGGCGAGGAGTTTGCAGTTGGCGAGATCGAGTTTTCCGGAGGGGAGGACGGGTATCGTTTCCACAGGGACGATTTCCCTCGGGCACCACAGGGCCGGGAGGCCTTCGCCCATCAGGGCGTAGCGCAGGGAGATGAGTTCCTGCTGCAGGTAGTTGCGGTGGAGTGTGGAGAGCATGGCGATGGCTTCGCCTTTCTGCTTGTCCGGGATGGAGACGACGGCAATGTGCCGTTCGGTGTCTTCCGGGTCGATTTTCAGGATTTTGTTCAACGCCTGTTCGAGGGCTTCGTGGGGAACCATTTCGCCGCCGATCTTGGAGAACCGCGCCATGCGGCCTTCGAGTTTCAGGAAGCCGTTGAGATCCATGCGTCCCACGTCGCCGGTCTTGAACCAGCCGTCCTTGAAGATTTTCGGGTTCAGATCGGCGCGGCCGATGTAGCCCTTGAAGATGTTCGCCCCCTTGAGCCAGATCATGCCGAGGTGGGTGAAGGGAAGCTGCTTCTCGTCGTCCTCCGGGTCGGTGATGCGGATGGCAATGCCCGGCAGGAAACCGCCGACGGTGCCGTGTTCGGTGCCCGGCACATAATACGGCGTACCTTCGACGGGAGCCGCATCCGGCAGGTTGACGCAACAGACAGGCGAAGCCTCGGTCATGCCGTAGCCTTCGTTCAGCTCGATGTGGAACTGTTCCTTGTACGCCAGATAGAGGTCTTCAGGCAGTTTTTCCGCCCCTACGATGAAGTAGCGGAGGCTCTTGAAGGTTTCGGGGTTCGCACGGCGCATCATGCTGCGGGCGAAGGTGGGGGTCGAGACGACGAGAACGGTTTTGTACTGCTCGATGAGTTCGCACAATCTCTTCGCCTCCAGCGGCGAGGGATAGGTCACCATATCGTGCCCGTACGCCAGGCAGAACCACAGGCCGATGGTGATGCCGAAGCTGTGGAAGACGGGAAGGCTGCACAGGAAGCGGCTGTGTTCGTCCAGCACGATGCGGGAGGAACACTGCGCAAGGTTCGCCAGAATATTGGAATGCGAGAGGGATACGCCCTTCGGTTCACCGGAAGAGCCGGAGGTGAAGAGAAGCACGGCTTCGTCTTCGCCGCTGCGGTCGTCAAGTTTCAGCAGGCGAGCAATCATCTTCGAAGGCATCACGCGCGAGGCGAATACCCACACGGCGATTTTCTTCTTGATGCGCACGAGCTCCTGCTCAATGAAGATGATGTCGCGGCGCGGCGGCCACGGAAAGCTCTGCAGCTTCCGCATGAAGCGATCTGCCGAGATGAACCGCTCGATTCCCGCCTGCCGGACGGCGCTGCGGAACGAGTCTTCCGATGAGGAATAGTTGAAATTCACCGGAGTGATTCCCGCCAGCAGGCAGGCGAGGTTCGCGATGGTCGCGCCTTTGCCCGGAGGCAGGATGATACCGACGCGCTTGCTGCTCGTCAGCGTTTTGAGGTGCTTGGCGAAGGCGATGGCCACGCCGAGCAATTTGCCGTAGGTGAGGGAGGAATCGTCCACGCCGTCGATCACGCGGCCGTTCGGATTCTGCTTGATACCCTCGACGATAGCCATGGCAAGGGAGCCTTTCAGCTGGGGAAGTTCGGCGAAGGCATCCGCAGCGGCGGACATCCATGCCTGCAGGAGGCGAGCTCCCGCTTCAGGGCCGGGCTCGAGCCTGGGAAGGATGCGGACGACAAGGCGGGTGTAGTCCCGCGCATTCGAGGCGGCATTCATCAGGCTGTCGCGGAAGTAGCCCACATACACGGGCACGGGGGAAATGTGCAGCGCGCTCAAATGCATCAGGAAGGGAGCCGGTACGTGCGACATGGTTCCCTTGATGGCGGCAACGCGGCCCGGCAGGAAAACGACGTGGCGGCCCTGATCGATTTTTTCGAGAATGGAGCCGCGCAGGCTGATGGGATCAACGCGGCGGAAGTTGAAGAGGATGCCGTCGCTGTCCTTGTTCTGCAGATAGCGGGCAACATCGACGGAGGGGGCGAAACTCTCCTCGACGAGATAGGTGACCCGGTCCTTGCCGAGCGCCTTTTCCAGCTCAATCAGGGCATTCAGATTGACCTGATTGGGCACGAGAAAACAAGCTTTGCCTTTTAAATGCTCCTGTCCTTCAAGTGTCACGGGGTTCATGTCGATGCTTATCCTATCATGCTTCACTCTGCGGCGCAATGCGGAAGAAAGCCCTGCCGCATTTTGCGGCGGCTCCACCGCAGCTGCGGGCCGGCTTCAGTCTTCTTCCTCTCCTTCGGGCAGTTCGCCGTCATCCTCCATGCCGTGGGCAGGGCCGTCTCCGTATTCCACGGGAATACCCATTTTCGGAGCCAGCAGGATGTGGCGAATGTGGCGTTTCGACTCCTTCGCATGGCGCAGGGCCATAATCAGCCGGGAAATCTGGTCGTCCAGCGTATCGTCGTTCACGAATACGGCTTCCGTACCCGTTTCCAGCTCGACGACGAGTTTCCATTCCTTCGGACGCGAGATCACGCGGATCACCGGCACGTTGTCCCGCGCATACATCAGGCGCAGCAGGCGCACGATGGGCGTGAACTCGTCCTTGTCCAGCCGCACTCCGGCATGGATACGCGAACCGTCCGCACAGGGGTTCAGCCAGATCGGTATGCCCAGAAAGCGGGCATGCAAACGATGGTCGCAGGTGAATACGACCCCGTCCGGATCCATGAAATACTTGTCGGCATCCGCCATATCCTCGCAGAACAGGCGCACGACGGGTACGCGCTCGGAAAGCTCCACATGCAGCGTGGCAGGCAATTCCGCCGTCACGCGGGCAGAACTGATGAAAGGGTATTCGATGAGCTTCTTCTCCAGTTTGCCCGTATTCAGAGTCACGAGGTTTTCATTCCCCTTGAGTCCCATCAATTCGAGAGCCTGCTCCTTCGAGACGATCCCGGCGGAAGTATAATCCACCGTCCGTATCTGAAAGTTCTCGCTTTGGGCATCGACCTGTTCCTTGATCCACAGCCCGAGCCAGACGGCGAGCCCGGCAGACAGAGCGACGATACCCCACTTGCGGAGGTGGCGCATGCCCCGGAGCATGGCCACGCGGTTCAGGAAACGCACATGCAGCGGCAAGGCCTTCTCCAGGGAGTGCATCCCCTTGCCTTTGCCGCTTCGGCCGTCCCTGTATGAGTTGCGTGCCATGGTTCCTGTCCGGTCGGAAGGCTGAGACCTTCCATAAATGGGTCAGCGCTCCTGCTTCAACGACAAATCGGCAATAGTCGCGCACAGCTCCTCGTAGGAGATACCGACGGCCTGGGCGGCCTTCGGCAACAGGCTCGAACCCGTCATGCCGGGAATCGTGTTGATTTCAAGAACGAAAGGTTGATTGTCCGTTTCGCGGAGCAGCACATCCACTCGGGCGTAGACTTCGACGCCGAGCGCCTTGTAGGCCGCGAGAGCCTCTGCCTGCACGCGGGCCGTCACATCGTCCGGCAGATCAGCCGGGCAAATATAGTCCGTGCCTCCGCCGAGATTCATCCACGGGTACTTGTTGCTCAGATCGTAGAAACCCGATCGCGGGCAAATGTGGATCACGGGAAGCACCCTGCCGTCGAGAATACCCACGGTGAGCTCCTTGCCCTGAATGTATTCCTCGATGAGGACAGTGCCCCCATGCTGCGCGGATTCCCGAACGGCAGCCTCCACATCGTCCCCGGCCTTCAGGATATGCACACCCACGCTGGAACCTTCACAGGTAGGCTTCACCACGCAGGGAGCCTGCATCTTCGGAACGAATCCGTCTTGCGCCGGAACAAGCACCTCATAGGCGGGGGTCGCCACTCCGGCGGCGATCATGGCTTCCTTCGTCGCCAGCTTGTCGAAACACATGCGGCTCACGCGCGACCCTGCGCCCGTGTACGGAATGCCCCTCTCTTCGAGGTAGGACTGCACGCCGCCGTCTTCGCCGAAGGTGCCGTGGATGATATTGTAGGCCAGTTCCGTACCGGCAGGGATTTCGGGAGCCGTATCATGCACCTCTACCTCCGTCACATTCGTAAATCCTCCGTTGCGCAGAGCTTCAGCCACCGCCCGCCCGGAGACGAGAGAGACTTCGCGTTCAGCACCCGGGCCGCCCAGCAGGACGGCAATAGCCGTATCTTTTGCGAGATTGTTCATTGTTGTTGAGTGAAATCGTACTTGATGGGGATGTAAAGCTTCCTGCTTCCGTCTTGCGAAAGCACATAAAAAAGCCCCGGCCCCACCGGACGGAGTTTTTGTTTCCACAGCGCAGGCAGCGGATAATGCCTGTTCTCGCGGCCTCCGACGAACACGGTGCCGCGGTCGTCGTCCAGCTCGAATTCGACTCCGCCGGAGCATGCGCCTTCCGGCACCTTCCGCAGCAAATGCGCCGACAGATGTTTCCGATAGGAAGCGGTCTGCCTGCTTCTCTCCCAGCTGAATTGCGCGGCATACTGCTTCCTGCGAACAATCATGATGCATATACTCGCACCGAAAACAATGATGTACGGAGGCAGCACCTGCCCGCCCAGCACAGTCTGCACCCATTCCGCTTTCCTGTCCTGCTCGTGCAGAAGAAAAAGAAGAAGGCACACGGCGCCCAGAACAAACAGGGCGATCATGATTCCCACGACAATCCAATGAATACGGCGCTGCTGCGTTTCGAACTGCGCCTCCGCGCATCGAAGCAGGTCATCGCGTATGATGGTGTATCGGATCATGGAAATATCGCCTTGCTTGGGGAAAAATCAGAACTGGGCTTCGCGGTCTCCGATCGCCTGCACTTCCGTGCGGAGCGCGATGCCGCGCTCTTCCTGCACTGTCCTGCGGATCACGTCGATCAGCTCCGTCACGTTTTCGGCATTCGCGCCGCCCGTATTCACGATGAAATTGGCATGCACGGGTGAAATCATCGCCCCGCCGTGGCGGAGGCCCTTCAGCCCCAGCTCATCGATCAGCTTGCCAGCCGGCGCTTCGGGCGGATTCATGAACGTACAGCCCGCACTCGGTTCCAGCGGCTGCGTCGCCTTGCGCCGTGTGCGGCTCGCCTCCATGCGGGCCTCGATCTCAGCAGGATCGCCCGCCTCGCCCTTGAACACCGCTCCCATCACGAAATTGCGGTACAGATCCGGCATACTGCGGTATTCGGCCTCCGTCATCTCCTCGCGGGCGTGTTCTCGAATCTCGCCGTCTTCATCAAGACAGGTCACGGAAACGAGCCTTTGCCACATATCCTCGCCCATGGCTCCGGCATTCATGCGGAGACTGCCCCCTACCTGGCCGGGAATGCCGTCCATCCACTCGAACCCGGCAATACCGTTCGCCGAGGCGAACGAAGCCAGCTTCTTGAGGCGTATCCCCGCACCCGCCATGATGCGGGTACCTTCCGCGCGCAACTCCTCGAACGCGCCGCCGGACGGATGCACGACCGCGCCGCGGATACCGCCATTGCGCACGATCAGGTTCGAACCGCGCCCGATCACATGCACGGGAATATTGCGATCCTTGAAGAAATTCACCACCCCGCGCATATTGGCGTAACTGTCCGGCTCGATCCAGTACTGGGCATCGCCGCCCACACCGAGCGTCGTATGCTTGCGCATCGGTTCATAAATGGCCCAGCAAACGGGATTCTCCACATTGCGCTGCAAATCCTCCATCATGGCGAGATCGCGCGCAATCTTCGTACCCGCTTCATGCACATTGCCTGCACCGAGCGTCACCAGCAGATCGCCGGGGCGCAAATCGTTGCCCACGGTATGATGGGCAAGGCACAGGTTCGGCAGGAAACACGTCTCCACCGGACCGTGGCGGCGCATCGCGTCCACGATCGTCTGGCCGGAAATGCCTTCGATAGGCGTCTCGCTGGCTGGATACACATCCGCCACATACACCTTGTCCGCGGCCTGAAGCACCTTGCCGAAATCCTCCTGCAACAGTTGCGTGCGCGTATAGCGGTGCGGCTGGAACAGCACGACGAGACGCTTCGGATTCAGCGAACGGGCCGTTTGAAGAGTGGCCGCAATCTCCGTGGGGTGATGCCCGTAATCGTCCACAATCCGATAACTCGGAGAAAGATACTTCGTTTCGAAACGGCGGCGGGCGCCCGCAAAGGAAGCAAGGCCCGACGTAATGGCGGCAAAACTGCAGCCCAGCTCCAGAGCCACGGCGACGGCCACCAGCGCATTCAGCACATTGTGGCGGCCCGGAATGCCCAGCTCCACGCGCCCCAGCTCCTCGCCGCGATACTTCACCGTAAACAGCGTACGCCCTCGCATCTCCGTCACATCGGACGCGGTGTAATCCGTATCGTTCCAGCCGTAGGAAACGGAATTCGGGTATTGGGAGCCGACATCGCGCGCCCCGGCATCCACGCCGCAGTAGAAAATCCTGCCCCGCGTCTGGCGTGCCAGACGGTGGAACACCTCCTTGATATGGTCGAGATCGCGGTAGAAATCCAGATGCTCCGCCTCGATATTCAGCATAATGCTATGCTCCGGCAGATAATTCACCAGCGTACCGTCACTCTCGTCGCCCTCGGCCACGAGATACTCGCTCTCCTCGTTCCAGTGGGCATTCGCCCCCAGCACGGGAATTTCCGCGCCGACGTAATGGCAGGGGCGCAGGCGGCCTTCGCGGAGAAGATGAGTCGTCATCGACGAAGTCGTCGTCTTCCCGTGCGTACCCGCCACGACGATCCCCTTCTTCCCGTTCAGAATGGCGGCCAGGCAATCGGCGCGGCGCAGGCAGAAGGCTCCGTTCGCACGGGCGGCGGCCAAAGCCACGTTCGACTCGCGGATCGCACTCGAATAAATCACGATCTCCGCATCGGCCACGGCCTCGGCGGAGTGCGGGGAGGAAAAAACGAGCCCGGAGCTCTGCAGGCTCTCCGTTTCATCGCTCGTCACACGGTCGCAACCGCTCACTCGGTGCCCCATTTCCAGCAGCATGCGGGCCAGCCCCGACATGCCGGAACCGGCTACTCCGATAAGGTGAATGCGGACGGGATGGCTGCGGTCAAGCAGGCGTTGGCGGAGGCGTTCAATCATGATACTCAGGAAAGGGTGGAATGTTCGAGGACGTGGGCGATCTTCTGGGCGGCATCATCCGAAGAGAGCGCACGGGCGGCCGACTCCATCTCTTCGCGAGCCTCGCGATTCAGAACGATCTCATGGACAAAGGAAAGAATAACTTCCGGAGACAGCGTCTCCTGCCCGTTCACACGGGCGGCTCCGTGTGCGGCATACACGCGGGCATTATGCATCTGGTGGTCGTCGGCGGCAAAGGGATAGGGCACCAGCAGGGCAGCCTTGCCCAGCGCGGCCAGCTCCGTCAGGCTGGAAGCCCCGGAACGGCAGATCACGCCATCGGCAGCAGCATAGGCCGAAGCCATATCCGAGCAGAACGGCAGCACCTTCACATGCGGCAAATCCGCAGCCATCTTCTGCACCCGCTCATAATCCGCAGTACCGGCCAGCAGCAGGTATTGCACCGAAGCGTCACGGCGGGCGGCTTCGAGCACATGCGTATTGAGCTGCTTCGCGCCTTGCGAACCGCCCATCGACAGCACGACCGGGCGAATCGTATCCAGCCCGAACGCCTCGCGGGCGAAAACGACATTCACCGACCTCGCCAGTTCGGCACGCACGGGCGTACCCGTCACCATACACTCCGATTTCGGAAAATAATGGGAAGCCTCCTGCACACCGAGCAGCACGGCATCGCACCAGCGTGCCGTCAGGCGGTTCGCCTTGCCCGGCAGCGCATTCGAATCATGCACATAGGTGCGCAAGCCCAGCCCGTACCCGGCGCGCACGGGCGGCAGGGACGTGAACCCTCCCATCCCAAGCACCACATCCGCCTTCACTTCGCGCAGAATGCGGCGGCAGGAACGCCATGTGCGGACCAGCTTCCAGACGAAGCCGAAAGTCTTCAGAGAAGCCAGCCTCGGCATGGCAATCGCCTCGACCGGGCGGAACTCCAGATCCTCGTACTTGTTCGATGCCTGGGCATCCACGGATTTCATCGAAATCAGCAGAATGGGCCTGTGCCCCTTGCGCTTCAATTCCTGCGCAACGGCAATCCCGGGAAACAGGTGTCCACCCGTCCCTCCGCATGCAATAACAACCGTCAGTGGTTCAGTTTGACTCATGGGCGTACTCTGGCGTTAATATCTCGGCGTTTGACTTCGTAATGCACGGGGGGCAGCTCGGAGAACCTCTGAATACTCGTCAGAATGCCGATCGCACCCAGCGTAAACACAAGACTCGTCCCCCCACAGCTCGTAAACGGCAAAGGCAGGCCGGAATTCGGCACAAGCGACGTCACCACATACACATTCAGCATCGCTGGCCAGAAAATAATCGCAACAATCCCCACCGCCAATAGTCGGCCGAAGGGATCGCGCGTCTGGAGGGCCACAGCAATGCCTCCGAACGCCAGCAGAGAAAACAGCAGGACAACCCCCATCGCACCCACAAACCCCAGCTCCTCGCCGATCTCCGCAAAAATAAAGTCCGTATGGGCGAACGGAAGATTGCCGTGCTTCTGCACGCCTTCTCCCAATCCCGCCCCCTTGATGCCGCCGTGTGAAAACGCGAGCATCGAAAGCCATTGCTGCCGCCCCGCACCGAGACTGTACTTCTCGGGATGCTCCCATGCGTAAATGCGCAGCATGCGGTTCGGGCTGGACGTCGTCGTCGCATACAGCACGAACGCCCCGGCAACCAGCGAACCCAGAATCAGCCACCAGCGCACGCCGGCCACATACATCACGCCGAACCCGGCCACCGCCAGCGAAGCTGCCGTACCCATATCCTTTTCCACCAGAATCAGCAGCAGCGGCACGCCGAACAGCAGCCCCGGCAGAATGAACCCCTTGAATATCGTACGCGCCTGCTCCTTATTCGTCGCATACCAGTGAGCCAGAGTCATCATCAGGCAAATCTTGGCGCATTCGCTGGGCTGGAACTGGAAACTACCGAAACGCACCCAGCGGTATTCCCCATTGATCTCGTATCCGATGCCCGGAAGAAAGCAGAACACCAGCAGCACCACCGAACTCAGCCATATCCACTTGATGAACCGCCGGAAAATGCGGTAATCCATACAGCTCAGGGCTACGGCGCCCGCCAGCCCGAGCAGGGCGAACTTCACCTGATTCGTCAGCAGTTCGTACTTCTGCCCGTCAGCCTCAGTCCACACGCCGGTACTGGCCACCATCATCAACCCGATCGTCAGGAGGATGATGACACTCGACCATACGAGGATGATGCTGATCTTGGAGGTCATGAACTGGGTTCCGGCAAAACCGGCTTATTGCGGCAGCTTGATTTCCTTCCCGGGCCTGAGCCTGCGGGCGTCCTTTTCCGTCATCTTGTTCAGGGAAAGCAATTTGGCCGTCGTCGTCTTGTGCTTGCGGGCAATCTTGGCCAGCGTATCTCCGGGCTTCATGATGTACACGGCGCCCTTGTCCTCGTCGACTTCTTCAGCCACGGCCGCAACGGAGGCCTCGCCGGGCTTCGCCGGAATGGACAGAGACATCCCGCTGGCGAGCACGGCCCTGTCGGGATTCACCATGCGCAGATCCTCCACGGAACAGCCGTGCTGCGCCGCAATGGAAGGCCACGTCTCACCGGAAACGACCATATGCGAGACCGAACCGGCACGCACCGGAGCCGATGCCGCACCGGAAGCACCTGCACGGCTGGCCGCCGGATTCACGGACTGTCCGGGAACGACGGCAGCAGACTGGGTCCGTGCAGACTGGTCACCGATCGTCGCTGCATCGGTAATATGAACCTCCGTATTCACTCGGGCGGGAGCCGCCACGACCGGAGCCGGAACCGACCCCATCAACGAAGCCGTCGCCGTCTTGGGAGAATCCGCCTTCAAATAGCCGTGCAGGGCCACGCCGCCGATCACGACGATATGGACGAACAGCACCACGACCAGCAGGCGGACCACCTTGCTGCCGGGAGTCTCGTCTTCCACATCCTCGACGCGGGTATGATGCCTGCCGATACGGCCGTGCAGCAGGTTGCGAAGGAAATGCTTCCCGGGAATGGACCGGCTCAGGCCGGACTGCGTGTATCTGGATCTTTTCTTCATCATCGTATGGGTGCTTTAGACGTTGAGTGTATGTTTGACTGCTTCGCGGAACGCCTCTCCGCGCTGCACGTATCCGGTAAACTGATCGAACGAGGAGGTCCCGGGAGAAAACAGGACCACATCGCCCTGCCCGGCCATTCTGGCCGCCGCCGCTACGGCACCGGCCACCGTCTCCTCCGTTTCCGTGGGAACGACATCCTTGAACGTATCGCGCAGCTGCCCGGCAATCTGGCCGAACACCACGCAGGCGCGCACCTTCTGCCGAAGCAGATCGCGCACGGGAGAATAATCCAGCCCCTTGTCCTTGCCGCCGGCAATCAACACGACCGGGCGTGTCTGGGAACGGATGGCCGCCTCCGTCGAATGCAGATTCGTGGACTTGGAATCGTTCAGCCACAGAATCCCGTCGATATTCGCCACCGTCTCGCAGCGATGGGCGGGCGGCAGGAAAGAACGCAGAGTCTCCACAATATCCTCAAGCGGAATCCCCACCGCACGGCAGGCGAGCGTCGCGCTCATCACATTCTCGGCATTGTGCGCCTGCTCCATCGCCGTACCGCGCAAATCGATCACCGGCGTACCGCCCTCCATGATCCATCCATCGCGGTAGCACATCTGCCCGGCATCCGACTGCGAACTGAACTCGACCACGCGGGGCCTGATGCCCGGCAGATTCTCGCCGACACGCACCACGGCCACCTGATCCTCCGTCATATTCTCGAACATGCGGAGCTTCGCCTGAAAATAATCCTCCACCTTGCGATAGCGATCCATGTGATCGGGAGCGAAATTCAGCCAAATGCCAACCGTCGGCCTGAAATCGCGAATCGTCTCCATCTGGAACGAACTCACCTCCAGAGCCAGATGATCCGGCACCTCGTCGCGCAGCAGCACCTCGGAAAGAGGCGTGCCGTAATTGCCGCAGGCCACCGCCTTGCGGCCGGAATGCAGCAGAATCTTCTCAACCAGAGACGTAGTAGTCGTCTTGCCGTTCGTCCCCGTAATACCGATAATCGTCCCCTCGTAATGGCGGTAGGAGAACTCCATCTCGCCGATCAGCTCCTCCGCCTGCTCGGCGAACGACAGCGTCCACGGCACATCAGCCTCGATACCGGGGGAAATCACCACGAGATCCGCAGCAAACGCGCGGCCATCCGCTTCCGTCGCGGCGAACACCGTCGGCACCGCCTCGTCATACCTCTCCGGCCTGTCGGAGCAATCGAAAATACGCACATCCGCCGCGCCGTCGCGCAACGCCAGAAGAGCTGCGGCACGCCCACTGCGCCCGCAACCCAAAACCGCCACTTTTTTACCGGAAAGATTCATCGTTCAACAAAATTTCAAAAGACACAGGCCCAGCATGGCCAGAATCAGGCTAACCATCCAGAAACGGACGATCACCTGCGTTTCCTTACAGCCGCCGAGCTCGAAATGGTGGTGAATCGGAGCCATGCGGAAAATACGGCGGCCCTCGCCGTACATCCTCTTCGTCACCTTGAAAAACGCCACCTGCATCATCACCGAACCGGCTTCCAGCACGAACACGCCGCCGATCACCACCAGCAGCAGCTCCTGGCACGTACACACGGCCAGCGCACCCAGCGCGCCGCCCAAAGCCAGAGACCCCGTATCCCCCATGAACACGCGGGCGGGATGGCAGTTGAACCACAGAAAACCCATACAGGCTCCCACCAGCGACATCGCGAAAACCGTCAGCTCACCCACCATCGGGTGCTGCGGCACATTCAGCACCTCGGGCGAAGCAAGGCAGGCATCGCCCGCAATATAGGCGATCACCGCATAAGCCATCGCCGAAGTAATCGTACAGCCGGAAGCGAGGCCGTCCAGCCCGTCCGTCAAATTCACCGCATTCGATGCACCGATAATCACGATCACGCCGAAAGGAATAATCCACCAGCCCAAATCGATCGTCCCGTAAAACGGCACGGACACCTGAGCCACCATCTCCGCCACGGGCGTGCGGGCTACAGACTCGGGGAAGAAATACAGGAAACACAGCGCAATCAGCGCGACCACCCCCTGCACCAGCAGCTTCACACGGCCATGCACCCCCTCCGAAGTCTTCTTCTTCACCTTCAGGAAATCATCCGCAAAACCGAGCAGACTCAACGCCACCATCACGAAACAGCAGGCGACGATATAGGGATTGTCGGGGCGGGCGCAAAGCAAAGTCGCCACCAGCGACGAACCCACGATCATCACACCGCCCATCGTCGGCGTACCCACCTTCTTGCCGTGAAGCTCCGCCAGCTTATGCACCTCGGAAGCCTGCCGGATCGGCTGCCCCGCTTTCAATGCGGTCAGAATGGCAATCAGCTTCGGCCCGACCAGCAGAGAAATCACGAAGGCGATGGCACAGGCAGCCGCTCCGCGGATCGAAAGGAACCCCGGGCGCGACACGCCTTCAAGAAAGGAAAAATATTCGTTGAGATAGTAAATCATTTATTTGCTGGATGGAAAAACCTGATGCATCACCCGCTCCATGCCGGAAGAGCGGCTACCCTTGAACAAAACGAGATCCCCCGGCTGCACGGCGGCAGCCAGCAAAGAAGCGGCATCCTCCGCTGTAGAGGCTTGCTCCACGCGAACGCTTCCTCCCTGTGCGGCTTCGGCCATCGCCGCCGTATCGGCGTCGCACCCCGTCACAATCAACAAATCGTATCCGCAGGCGCGCACGAACGCACCGATTCCGGCATGCTCCTGCACGGCGGCATCCCCCAGCTCGCCCATGCGCCCCAGCACCGCCGCGCGGCGGCCGGAACACGGGAACTGCGCCACCGTCTCCAAAGCCGCCTTCATCGACTCGGGATTGGCATTGTATGTATCATCCACCACCGTCACGCCGTCCGCATCGAGGCAGCGCAGGCGCCCCTTCGTCAGGCGGGCCTCTCCGAGGCCGCGGGCGATCGACTCCGCATCCATCCCGCAGCACCATCCGGCGGCGGCGGCCAAAAGAGCATTGGAAACCATATGCCTGCCATGCAGCGGCAGAGCCACATCGCAGGAACCGGAGTCTTCGATCACGAGGCGGAAACGGCAGCCGTCGCGGTCGCTCGTCAGCCCTTCGGCACGCACAAGGCCACGGGAACCGCCCACGGGAACCAGCTTCGCGCGGGTCGAAGCTTCGATCATCTCCACGAAATCGCAATCCGCCGGATAAATCATGAAACCGTCCTCCGGCAGGCAGCGCGCCACCGTGCATTTCTCCTCGGCAATCGCCTCCCGCGACTTCAGGAACTCCAGATGCGCGGAACCGATTGACGTAATCACGCCGATCTGCGGACGCACCATCGCACACAGCGGAGCCAGCTCCCCTGCGTGATTCATGCCCATTTCCCAGACGGCGGCCTCATCCTCCTTCTCGGCGCGGAGAATACTCAGCGGCACGCCGATATGATTATTCAAATTGCCCTGCGTACCCGTCACGCGGAACGCCTGCCCCAGCACACCGAGCAGCAAATCCTTCGTAGACGTCTTGCCGCTCGACCCCGTCAACCCCACCACGCGCAACGGCTCGACCTGCGAACGCCACCACGACGCCAGCTTCTGCAAAGCCTCCAGCACATCATCCACCAGCACCACCGCGCAGGAAGAAGAGAACCCCTCCTCCACACGGCTCACCACCGCCACCGAAACGCCGCGCTGCGAAGCCTCGGGAGCAAATGCGTTCCCGTCGAACCTCTCGCCGCTCAAGGCAAAAAAACACGTACCCGGCGCCGCCTGCCGGCTGTCCGTCAAAATCCCTCCCGTCACGCGGGCCGCAGCATCCCCTGCCACGAGCGCACCGCCCGTCGCATCAACCACCTGCTGCGCTGTGAGGGATGTATGGATCATCGGCGGGGTTTGCCTTTCTTCTGCTTCTCCTGTTCGGAACGTTCGCGTTCCAGAGCGCGCTCCTTGAGGCTGCTCTGCTCCAGCTCACGCACGCAACGCTTGATCTCGGCCACATCGCTGAAAGCGATGCGCCCTGTGGCGAACTCCTGATAATTCTCATGCCCCTTGCCGGCCACAAGCACGATATCGCGGGGCCTTGCCATCGCCAGAGCCTCGCGTATCGCCTCGGCACGGTCAACCACCGCATGCCTCTTGCCATCCGGAATACCCGGCAGCACATCGGCGATAATCTCCTCGGGATCCTCACTGCGGGGATTATCTGACGTCACAATGCAGTAATCCGAAAGCCGCGCGGCGGCTTCGCCCATCAGCGGGCGCTTCGCCTTGTCGCGGTCGCCGCCGCAGCCGAACACCGTAATCAGGCGTCCGCGGCACAGCTCCTTCATCGTCTTGCACACATTCACGATCGCATCGGGCGTATGGGCGTAATCCACGAACGACATCACATGATCCACATTCGCCACAAGCTCAAGGCGTCCCGGCACCTGCGGAGCCTGCGCAAGGCTGGCGATCGCATCGCGGATGCCGATACCGGCAGACACGGTGCCTGCCAGCGCAGCAAGACTATTCATCATATTGAAACGGCCGATCAGCGGAATGGACACCAGATACGTCTTGCCGTTATAGGCCAGCTCGTACTCGCTGCCCGTCAGCGACAGGCGAAGCGGCTTCATGCGGAAATCGGCTCCTTCCAGCGTACCGTAGCTACGCACCTTCATCTTGCCGGACAACTCTCCGACCAGACGGCGTCCATAAGGATCGTCGATATTGATCACCGCCACAGCCTTCTTGTCGCCCGAAGCCGCCATCTGCAGGAAAAGAGACTTCTTGGCCTCGTAGTAGGACTCCATATCACCGTGAAAATCCAAATGGTCCTGCGTCAGATTCGTGAAAATGCCCACGCGGAAATTCATGCCCGCCACACGCTTCTGCACCAGAGAATGGGAAGAAACCTCCATCGCCACCGCACGGCAGCCGTTCTCCAGCATCCGGGCCAGCATCTCCTGCAGCGGAGCGGCCCCGGGAGTCGTATTCACGGCGGGAATGCGCTCGCGGCCGTTATCGTAATGAATCGTACCGACCAAGCCGCAGCGCAGCCACGTCCGGCAGAAAATGGCATGCGCCAGATAACTCGTCGTCGTCTTGCCGTTCGTTCCGGTCACGGCCAGCGTCACCAGATCCTGCGAGGGGAACCCGTACCATGCGGACATCAGGTAGCCCACGGCCTCATGCGTATCCGGCACCTGCACCCACACGACACCCTGTTCCCTCGCCCACTCGGGGCAGGAACGTTCGGCCACGATGGCGCGCGCACCCTTCCGCACGGCTTCCTCGATCCAGTCGTGCCCATCCGCACGGGCACCGCGCAACGCCACATAGCAGCAGTCCGACTGCACCTTGCGGCTATCGTCCACCAGGGCGGACAACGGGGCGCGGAGAGAGCCGGTCAGCGTGGAAATGGGGAGCACGGAAAATATCTTGATGGAATTCATACTTATCTGGTGGCGGTTTTCTTGCGTTGTTGTGCGGATGCCGAACGGCGTGACGAAGAGGATGCCGCAGGCTTCTTCACTTTGGAGGAAGACGGAGCATTGCTCTTGACGGACGACTTGCGGGAAGAAGAGGAGGCGGCCTTTTTCGTGGACGGACTGACCGACGACAGCTTGACGGGAGGATTGGAGGTCGATGCACCGGAGGCGATAGCTGCCGCAGCGGCCTTTTCAGCCTTCTCCGCCTCGGCGGGATCGGCAGGAGCGATATTCATGGCGCGCAGTGCGCGCGTGGCGACCGCCTTGAAAATCGGGGCGCACACCGAGCCACCCCCGGCCTTGCAATCCGTCGGGCGCGGATCGTCGACCACGACAAGGCACACGAAAGCAGGATCTTCCACAGGAACCATCCCGGCGAAGGAAACCGCATAACGGCCTTCCCGATAGCCGCCGCCATTCTGAACTTTGTGCGCAGTCCCCGTTTTGCCGCCCACATGGTAGCCGGGAATATGGGCGCGGCGAGCCGTACCGCCTTCCTGCGTCACCGTCCAGAGAGCCTGCCGCAAATCCTTGGCCGTCTTCGGTTTCATCACCGTACAAACCGCCTTCGGCTCGAATTCCTTGTTGCCTACGTATTCGCTGCCGTCGGCATTGTAGATACTCTTCACCAGCCTCGGCTTCATGCGCACACCGTCGTTCGCGATCGCCGCATACACCATGGCCATGTGTAGAGGGGTCACATTCACCGAATAGCCGTATGTAATACGCGAAAAATTCACCAGATTGTTACCGTCCGTAATCAGGCCTGCACTCGCGCCGGGCAGCTCGATTCCCGTCGTCTTGCCGATACCGTACCGCTCCAGATACTGCTTATACAATTTCCAGCCGGACAGCAGGCCGATGCGGTAGGCCCCCGGATTGCTGGACTTCTTCAACACTTCGTAAAACTTCAGCCCACTATAGTAACGCGGAGTGTCACTCACCGGATTCTTGGCTCCGGGTACAACAACCGGAGTACAATTGATCGGCGTATTCAGCGTCGCCTTACCGTTATCCAGAGCGGATGTGGCGGCAATCACCTTGAACGTCGAACCCGGCTCGTAGTTACCCTGCACGGCATAATTGAGGGCGGCCAGCCGATCCTTGTCCTCCGGCTTCGTTTCCAAATCGAACTGCAAAAGCTGCCTGTTCTCCTTCGTATTCAGATTATAGGTCGGGAAACTCGCCAGCGCAAGAATATCGCCCGTCTTCGGTTCGACAAGAATGATACAGCCGCGCGGTGCGCGGAAATGGGTTAGCCCCTTCAGCAACTCCTCCTCCACGATCGCCTGAAGCTTCATATCGATCGTCAGCTTCACATTCATCCCGTGCACGGGAGGATGCAGGCGGTCTTCCGCGCAGGGAAGGCGCAGCCCGCGGGCATCGCGGCGGTACTCGCGGCTGCCGGGCTGCCCCGTCAGATAACTGTCGAACTTCGCTTCCACGCCTTCCATCCCCTTATTGTCCCGGTTCACGAACCCCAGCACATGAGCCAAAGATTCCGGCGACACATAGGAACGGCGCAGATTCGACTGGCACTTGAACCCGTGAATGCGGGCGCGCGTCAGCATCTCGTTGATCTCCTCCGCCTTCTCCTCCGTCAGATTCTGCACAAGCACGATATTCTGAATCTTCTTCTCGCGATCGTTCTGCTGAATCTTGTCGAGAATCTCCTCCTCGCTCAGATTGAGATAGGGAGCCAGCAACTCGGCCACCAGCTTATCGTGGGCTTCGCAGTATTCGGCCACGATCTTCTCGTCGAACTGCTCCTTGAGCATCTGCATCGCCCCCTTGGCGCCTTCATCCACCTCCTGCGCAGCCTTGCGGTACTCGCTCAGATCGTCCTTCTTGATTGAAGCATTCGCCAGCAAAGCCTTGTACGTCATCCGGATCAAGGTCGTACGCTGCGTACCGTCCATATCCTTCCACTCCTCCTGATGGGATGCCATCGAATAGGCCAGCCCCCAGCAAACCATCTTCGGATCACGCAGATGGTAGCGGTCTGCCACCAGTTCGGAATACAGAATATTATTCGTCAGAATCTCCTCGTTCCGATCCATGATCAGGCCGCGCTGGGCCGGAAGCACTTCGAACTCGATGCAATCCCTCTCGGCGCGCTCCCCGTTCCTCTCCTCATCCACAATCTGCAGCGACACCAGACGCCACGCCACCGTACACACGAGAATCCCCACCCCAATGCAGAGGTGGAGACAACGCTTCGTAAACGGACTTGTTTTTTTCAGAGGCGGCATGGGAGAGATGCGTATGAGAGATGCAAAGGCTACTTGTTCATGGCTACATTCCTGCAGTTTTCAGACTGCATCACTTCGATTTGGGAAGGGTCGATCTCCGCCAGCACGGAACGGTCCTGCGCCAGACGGTCGCGGATCGCCCAGCGATTCGTCCGCATCGACACCTTGGCCTTGTACTGGTCGCGGGCAAGATTCAGCGAAGCGATTTCATCGCGCATCCGGTCGATCTCGCGGCTCACGCCAAGCTGGCTGTTCTTCAGCACGGCATAATACACGCCGGAACCCGAAAGGAGCGTGGCAAGCACGATCATCCACATCAGGAAGCCGAAACTGATACGGTGCTGGAATTTGCGGGAGGACATCGTCGAATTCATCTGGGGGACACTTTTTCTATCACACGCAGCTTCGCGCTGCGCGCACGCGGATTACGCGCCAGCTCCGCCTCGGACGGCAGAATCGGCTTGCGGTTGACAAGGCGGGCGCAGTACTCCGGATTCGGACGCGGCTCCGGCCATTCGGGGCGATCCACTTCGGGCCGCGACACCTTATCGAAAAACTGCTTGATCGCACGGTCTTCCAGGCTGTGGAACGAAATCACCGCCATGCGGCCTCCGGCCTTCAACAGGCTCACACCGGATTCCAGCAGGCACTCCAGAGCGCCCAACTCATCGTTCACGGCAATGCGCAACGCCTGAAAACTGCGCGTAGCCGGATGCTGCTTGCCATGGCGGGGCAACACGCCCTCGATAATGGAAGCCAGCTGCCGGGTCGTCTCGATCGGAGCCGACTCGCGTGCCTTCACGATCGCACGGGCAATACTGCGGGAAGCGCGCTCTTCGCCGTACTTCCAAAGCCAATCGGCAATCTGAGCTTCCGAAGCCTCATTCACCAGCACCGCCGCACTGCGGGCAGATTCGGGATTCATCCGCATATCCAGCGGACCGTCTTCACGGAACGAAAAACCGCGTTCGGGCGTATCCACCTGATGGGATGAAATGCCGATATCGGCCAGCACGCCATCCACCGCTTCCACACCTTGCTCGCGAAGCATCGCTCCGGCATTGCGGAAATTGCCTGCCAGCACGCGAAAACGGCTGCCGAACCGGGCCAAGCGTTCGCAAGCGGCACGCCGGGCGGAAGGATCCTGATCGATACCCCAAACCGTCGCACCGCGTTCGAGCAACAGCTCGCTATGGCCTCCGCCGCCAAGCGTTGCATCCACAATCACCTTCCCTTCGGCGGGAAGCAGAGCATCCACGGACTCCTCCAGCAAAACCGTCACATGGCGGAACTCCGGCCCAGCCTCGGCGGCGGACACCGTTCCCGAGCCGTTCGCCACTCCGGCCTCCATCATGGCTGCCGACAGACGACGCAGGGCGGCAGCACAGTCTCGGCCGGAAAGCCCGCGAACATGGCACACCGGGGACCATGCCACATCCGGCAGAGCCTCCTTCCAGCCGTCGATCAGGGAATCCACGCCGCACTCCCCGGAAAGCTCCAGCCAGATCCGGACGAAATTCGGCTCCACATCCCAGCCGTACACCACCGCTCCGGGCACGGCCTCGAAACCGCGCGCCATATCGCCTGCGCGCGTACGCAAAGCACAGCACCCGACCGAACGGCGCAATACACCAGCCACACAGCTCTCGAAGCACTGCGCCAGCTCATTCTCCAAATCGCCCAACTTCTTGCGGGAACCCCGTATTCCGGCATCCCGCATCTCCGTGGACAACGCAGCTTTCCGAGCCTTCCAATCCTCCAGAACCTCAGCATCCACAGCATCATCCAGCCAGAGCCAAACCTCATAGCACATCCCGGGCGGCGCCTCTTCGCCTACCCACGCGCTCCCTTGAAGCGAGCCGCCCTCATCGGGAACCTCGCCTCTGCCGGGCAGCCCGGAAGGGCCTGCCGATGGAGAACGCATCAACATATCAGAAAATATCGAAAACTTCATTCATCTCTTCCATCGCCGCCAGCTCGATCTGATCGGCAAGCGTGAACGACTCCGGCTTCCACAGCTCGAAGAAATTGCCGCGGGCCACCAGCTTGATATCGGCATCCAGCTCGAGACGCACACACATCTTCTTCGGAACCAGCAGTTTACCCTGCGCATTGATCACCCCGTGCAAACACTCGGCGTACATCCTGCCCACATAGCGGTTCTTCGCCCCCATAGGACGATCGGAAGCGCGAATCTCTTCCACCCATGCACGGAACTGCTCGGGCGACGTCACCTTCACCATGGGATAGCCTTCCTTGCTGGATTCCAGCAAAACGACCGGGCATTCGTCCCCACACCTCCATTCCGAAGGAATCGCCACGCGATTCTTCGGGTCGAGCTTGTGGTCGTATTTGCCACAGAGTTCATTGGAAAGCCCGTTTGACATCACTCAATACACTTAGAGACACCCCCAGTACACCCCAGCACACCGGGAAAGTCAACACCAAACCTCAATTTTTTGCAAAAAATCTCTACCAGATTCTGAAACGGCAAACCTTTCATCAAGCGGAGTTAATGAAACGCCTTCCATCCGGGCATCAGGCGCGAACAGGAAAAAAATCCGCCCGCCATTAAACAAACTATCGTCTCATGGGCCTTGCAAACAAAATTCCCGTCCACGACGGGCGATACTTCTTCACCAGCCGGAAAAACACGACTGCGGCAACCATATACAGCAACGAAAGGGCCGCCCAGGCCCACACGCTATCAATACCCTTCCCGCTCAACAAACCGAGATAAACCGCATGCGAGGCATAAATAAAGAAAAAAACGGGAGAAAACACCGCGCTCCATCGGCCGACAGCCGGAACCGCCGCACAAATCCATACAGAAACCGTCAGCACAGCCGCCACGACAATCAACCTCAGCACCATCGACAAAACGGGAACATCCCAAACAGCAGGACAGCGGAAAACGAAGAAAAAAGCAAAACCCACCACGAAGCAGTACCCGGAACGCATCAAAAACCGTTGCCACACCTCCAAATCGACCGAAGACAACAACATCCCCGCGCAGAAAAACCACCATGACTGCTCACCGGGCAAACCGTAAAACACCGCCGCCTCATTCACCGGCTGCACGCAGGACACGGCACACAGCACAAGCGAACCGATTGCACGGACACGACGGGTACGGAAAAACGAAAACACCGCCATCATCATCATCAAATCCCTCAGGAACCACAGAGGATAATCCCACGGCATACTCCCTCCATCGCTCCACGACTGGCAATCCACGCCCAGCATCAACCGGATGCAATCCCAAACCGTATAGGGAAAAGAATGGCCCTCCGCCCACGGCGCGAGCCAAACCGTCTTGCACAGGAAAAACACGGCATTCCACAAAAAATAGAACTTCAGAAAAAAACCGGCCCTCTGCAGCATCGGGGCACGGGTACGCCCGAGGAAATACGCCGAAATCAGGAAAAACAAACCGTTCCACGAAACATAATTCCCCCAGAGCACCTGCCTGAGCCATCCCGCCTGCCCGGCTTCCACATGCAGAAGAATCACCGCGTACAACCCGACGAACCGGCACAGCTCCACCCATCCCGCACGCGGCGAACCGCCTTTCACCTCCATGGCAAAAAACACCTCCGAACCGGACATCGTCACACCTCCCACTGCTCCATCAAATCCGACGGGCAATAACTCAAGAACCGCGACGGATACTGGTAAAACCCGCCGGAACCGTACGACCTGCTATTCACACGGGGATAACTCATATAAAGCTGATCCTCGGCGCGGGTCACCGCCACATAAAACAGCCGCAGCTCCTCCTCCATCCCATCCGGATCGCCCTCATCGATCACGCGTTGGTGGGGGAACATCCCGTCGCACAGCGAAATCAAAAACACCACCTTCCATTCCAGCCCCTTCGCCTGATGAATCGTGGAAAGCGTCACCTCCGCACGGGCCTCCCCCTTCTCATCCTCATCCGTATTGCTCAAAAGAGCCGTCTGGGCCAAAAACTCGTCCAAACCGCCAAACGCATCCGCCGCATCGCACAACTGCTCCAGATCCAGCCAGCGATCCTCATAATTATCGAACTCCGCCTGCATGAACGGCTCGTAATACTCCATAATCCGCTTCAGCATCTCCCCCGGAGCCAGAGAAACCTCCTCCGGCCGCAGGGAATCCATCAGCTCCAGAAACTCCTCCCATGCCCCCTTCACTCCGGCCGCCACCTTGCATACACCCCATCGTTGGGCGAAACCGTCCACCGCAGACACATCCTCCGGCAGCTCCGCCAGCCACAGCATCCACAGCTTGCGAGCCATCACCTCGCCCACCTTCGGGAACATCCGCACCACGCGCAGAAAAGCCACCTCGTCCAGAGGATTCACCAGCACCCGGAGAAAAGCCATCACATCCTTCACATGCGCCTGCTCGAAAAAACGCACCCCACTCGTCACCCGGAAGGGAATCCCCGCCCGGGTCAAAGCCATCTGCACATCAAGGCAGTGGAAATGCGCGCGGTACAGCACCGCGATATCCGAAGGAGACACCCCGGAATCGACCAGCTCCGCAATCCTCTGCGCCACAAAAAGCCCCTCCACCCGCGAATCCGGCAGCGGCACCAGAGCCGGCACCATCTCGCCCGCCGCGCGGGCGGGCCGCAGCACCTTGGCAAACTGCCGCTTATTGGCCGCAATCGCCGCATTCGACAACTCCAGAATCGATGGCACACTGCGATAATTCGTCTCGATCTTGAACACCGCCGTATCCGGAAACTCCTTCTCGAAATCGAAAATATGCTGCACATCCGCCCCACGCCACGAATAAATACTCTGCGCATCGTCGCCCACCACCATCAGCGACGTCTCCTCACCTCCCCCCAGCAAATCGATCATCTCGCCCTGCAAAGCATTCGTATCTTGATACTCGTCCACCAGCACATGCAGAAACTGGCTGCGATAACGCTCGCGCACCTCCTCATGCCTGCGCAGCAAATCCACGGCCATCACCAGCAAATCGTCAAAATCCATCGCATTGCTCTCCCGCTTCCGCGCCGCAAACGCATCGTAAATCACCCCGATCGTCTCGCGGTGGTGCTGCAAATAGGGATACTCGGACAACAGCACATCCTCCCACTTCTCCCCACGGTTCGCCGCCAGGCTGAACAGACCGGAAAGCACCTCAGCCTTCGGAAAACGCGCCGCCTTGCTCGTATCCGCCTTCGCCTTGATCAGCGCCTTCAGCATCGACTTCCGGTCATCCGAATCGAGAATCGTAAACGACGATGTAAACCCGGCAAGCTCTGCATGGCGGCGCAAAATCCGGTTGGCGATCGAATGGAACGTCCCTCCCCAAATCGCGCTCGTATCCTGCGGCACCAGATCGCGCACGCGCGTCAGCATCTCCTTAGCCGCCTTATTCGTAAACGTCAGCAGCAAAATCCGCCACGGAGCCACACCATGCTCCAGCAGCCAGGCCACGCGGTACGTCAGCGTCCGAGTCTTGCCGGAACCAGCGCCCGCAATCACCAGTGCATGCCGGGCATCGGTCGTCACTGCCGCGAACTGCTCGGCATTCAGCTCCCCCTGATAATCCCTTCCGGGCGCGGGCTGCTGCATCCCGTGAATCGTATACGCTCGCGCCATACCTCAGGCATCCTCCTCCACGAAATCCAGATAAATCTCCGCACGGCGGTTCTCGCCGCGAATCGACTCCAGCTCCTCATCCGCCGACCCGGCGGCATAGGTACGCCTCGGCTGAATCTTGCCCATCGCCTTCGTACTCACCTGCGAAGCAGGCACTCCAAGCTTCACGAGAGCATCCTTCACGGCCTGCGCACGGCGGCCCGAAAGCCTCCTGTTATACGCATCCGAACCCAAATCGTCCGTATGCCCGCTAATCTCCAGATGGCGGGAAGAAGCCTTCAGCAAATCGGCCACAATCGCCAACTGGCGCAACGAACGCGGCGTCAGCTCCGCCTCATCGAAACCGAAAAACAGAGCCACGGAATCCCCACCCTTCGGATTCTTCACCAGCGGAAAATAGAACCCGCCCTCCTGATTGCCCCGCTGGGCATACGAATCCAGCAGCGCATCCATCGACACATTCTCCACCGCCCACTTGCCCGCATCGCCCTTCGCCAGCTCAAGCCCCATATTCGCCGTCTTCCCGGCAGCCGAACGAAGATACACCAGAAACCCGGCATTCGACTCATTCTCCAGCATCACCTTGATCGGCTCGCGATCCCGGAGGGCATAATCCCCCTCCTCGAACACCATACAAAGCCCGGCAATCGTCGCATCGTTCACCGCCTTGCCCCTCGTCAGACGGCGAGCGGCATGAAAATCGCCCTTCCGCACCGCCTTCACGAAAGAATCCGCCACCGTCAGCGCATCGCGCGTACAATCCGCCGCGGCCTTCTCATCCTCCTCCTGCACCGACTTCACCTTCCACGCCCCCTCCGCATCGCGAACCAGATCCACCAGCAAATTACGGCCATCCTCTCCATACAGCCGGTAGCGCATCATCCTGCCGCCATCCGCACTGCCCACCGCTTCCACGGCCTTATCGCCGCGCAGCTTCACACCCTTATCCTCAACCCACTTCTTCAGCACGGCAGATCCTTCCTCATCCAACACGCCGGACTGAACCAGCTTCTCCACCGCATCGCCATCCTTCTCCTGCACCGCCTTGGCGAGCGCATCTACCAGCGAACGATCCGAACGCGTCGCCTGACGCACATTCACCACAGGCACCTCCGGTTGGTCTACCCTGCCGGGAGCCGTCGCCACATGCTCGTCCGGCACATCCTCGGCAACCTCCTCCCGGGCGGCAGGAGATTCAGCCGCCGCCTTCCGCGTAGAATCGGCAGCAGGCTCGGACGGACGGCGCAACTGCACCACCAGAATCAAAAGCGACGTCAGTAACGCGCTCACAAAAAACGGAACCAGAAAACGTCGAAAATTCATCATCAAACAAATGGGTTACAAACTATTCACCAGACGCGGCATCCAGCCAGATCGCCGGATTGATCCGCAACACGCCGTCGCCTTCAGACTCGGGACTGCCGGCCTGTTTGCCGACCTCCACATCACCGAACGCCTGCACATCACCCAGGGGATCGGCAAGCGGAGCCGTATCCGGCAGCGCATACTGCTTCAGCACGGCATCCGGATCCAGCCGATTCATCGACCCTTTCGAATATCCCGGCTGCCCGGCTTCCACCGCCAGAGACTCGGCAAACTCAAAATGCAAATGAGCCAGATAACGCCCGTCCGCAGAACCGGCCTCGCCAATCATCCTTCCCCGGCCCACAACCTCACCCACGCACACATTCACCTTGCTCAAATGGGCATACAGCGACTGCAACACCCGGCCATCAGGCGTCCTGTGCGCCAACACCACCACATTGCCCCAGCTGTCCGACGGCTTGCCTGCATACACCACCAACCCGCGCCCGACCGCATACACCGCATCGCCGAAATCCGAATCCTCGCCTCCGATACCGTTCCAATCCTGCCCCGCATGCACGCCGCCGCGCTCACTATTCATCACCCCGAACGGCTGCGCCACATACGTCCCCATCCCCCGCTCGTCGCCCATCGGAGCAGTAAACCCGTCGATCACGGGAACATCCACCAGCTGATAGGGAGACAACAGCAGGGCTCCCGGATGCAACGACTCCGGCATCATCGACAGCGGCACATCGGCATCATAAATATTCGCCCTCCGGGACGAAGAATCCGCCGCATCCTTGCGAGCGGCGAACCACGCATAGCCCAGCAGACATATCCCCGCAACCAGCAGAAGATAGAACACTATACGAACCGTGCTTTTCTGAGGAGCCTTGTCTGACATCATTCCACCCGGAGAATAACCGTCCGGCGGGGCAAAGTCAAGCATGCAATCTCCGACGGAAAAACACAACAAAACACTATCAGAATGAAAGAAAACCACAACCGTCACCGTAATCGTTTACTGGAAACATCATCCAGAATTCGTAAAACCGCCATGAAATTCCGACTCCTCACCCTCGTCGCACTCCTGCTGAGCCCCCTCTGCTACGGACAGGACCGCCCGAACATCGTCCTCATCAATGCCGACGACCTCGGCTGGGCCGAACTCGGATGCTACGGACAAGACAAAATCAAAACGCCCCGCCTCGACCGGCTCGCCGCACAAGGCCAGCGATGGACACACTTCTACTCCGGAGCTCCCGTCTGCTCGCCTTCGCGCAACGTCCTCATGACCGGACGCCACACCGGATGCAACGACGTACAGGACCTCAAACGCGTCGATACCCGTGAAGGCAATGAAATGAATCTCCGGGGCGACTGGCCCATCTCCGCACAGGCATACACCCTTCCCGAATCCCTGAAAAAACTCGGCTATGCCACAGCCCTCTTCGGCAAATGGGGACTCGGCGAATACGGCACCACCGGTGCTCCGGACAAACACGGTTTCGACACCGCCTACGGTTACACCGACCAGCGCATGTGCCACACCTACTACCCGCCCTTCCTCTGGGACAACGGCAAAAAAATCACCATCAACGCCCCCTTCATCCCCGGGCATAAACACCAGCCCAAGGGAGAAGTCAAAGCAGAAAACTACAGGGCGCAAAACCACTCCTCCGAACTCATCATCGACCGCGCCGTAGACTACATCAACACACGTGGGAAACAAGGCGGCAAACAGCCCTTCTTCCTCTACTACGCACCCCTAGAACCCCACGTCGCCATGCAACCCCTGCAACAATGGATCGACCAGTACCCGGCAGAATGGGACGCCAAACCATACCGCGGGCAAAACGGCTACCTGCCCCACCCCCGCCCCCGTGCAGCTTACGCCGCCATGATCTCCCAGATGGACCATAATGTCGGCCGACTGCTCGACGCCTTGCAGAAAAACGGACTCGACAAAAACACCATCGTCATCTTCACCAGCGACAACGGCACCACACACGACGTCGGAGGAGTCGACCACAAATTCTTCCACTCCGTCCTGCAACTGCGAGGCCTCAAAGGCCAAATGTACGAAGGCGGCCTCCGCGTACCCGGCATCGTCGTCTGGCCCGGCAAAATAGCCCCCGGCAAAACCATCGACCAACCGGCCTACCATGCCGACATCATGCCCACCCTCTGTGCAGCGGTAGGAGCCAACCCCGGCGACCCCCGGGGCGAAAACCTCCTCCCGGTATGGCTTGGCAAAACGGACACCCTCCCGAACCGCCGCCCCATGGTCTGGGCAGGCGGGGGATACGGCGGACAGGTTGCCGTTCGGCTCGGAAACAAGAAAATCATGCGCCGCAACCTGCTGCCCGGCAAAAAAGAACCCGGCAACTGGGAAGTGTACAACATCGCCAGCGACCCTGCAGAAAAAAACAACATCGCAGCATCGGAAGGCAAACTCATCGAACAGGCCAAACAAATCCTTGCCAAAGAATACAAAGCGGCCAAAGGATATCCCGCCCTGCGCATCAATGCTCCGACGGCCGCTCCAGCCCCCTGAACAGCGCACACAGCATAACCGAACCGGAACCATGGCCGCCAAATGCCATGGTTCTTTTCGTCTCATCCGGTAAAACTGCCGCCACTTGCCATTGACCCTCCCACAGGAGCCTCTTACAATACCCGCACAATCAACCCGACCCATGACACGCCATTCCCTCGCCAGACGCCTGCCCGCCATCCTGCTCACCCTTCTCCTCACCGCCATCCTGCTCGGCATCTGCCTCATCGTACAGGGAACCTTCCTCGAACCCCGCAAACTCGAAACCACCCTGCTCGACATCAACCTGCCGGAATGGAACAAAACCGAACAGCCAGCAACCATCGTCGCCCTTGCCGACCTCCACGCCGGACCGGGCGATGAAAACCGCATCCGCAACATCGTCGAAAAAACACTCGCCCTCGCTCCCGAAATCATCGTCCTCCTCGGAGACTTTGCCCAAGGCCACACTGCCGAAAGCACCATGAGTCCCGAACAAATCGCGGCAACACTCCGCCCGCTAGCCCGGGTACCGGTCTACTACATCCTCGGCAACCACGACTATGCCTGTGGCGCAGCCTCCTTCGACCGAGCCTTTCAGGCAGCAGGCTTCATCAAAATGGAAGGGCAATCCCGCATCATCACCTTCAAAAACGGCAAAAGCATCCAGCTCTCCGGCATCAGCGACGACGACACCTACCCGGCACACGCCGGCAGCACCCCTCCGAAACAGCATCCCGAAACGCCCCAAATCGTCATCACCCACAGCCCCGGCGCCTTCCCCGTCATCCCCTCCCATGTCGACCTCACACTCGCCGGACACACTCACGGCGGCCAGATATGCCTGCCGGGGGGCTACCCCCTCTCTCCGGTACCCACCCGCTGCACCAAAGAACTCATGAGCGGCTACCACCGCCACGGCAACAAACAAATCTACATCTCACGCGGACTCGGCACCAGCATCCTCCCCATCCGCCTCTTCTGCCCACCGGAAATCGTACACATCCGATTGCACTGAGCCACATACCGCTCACCTGCAAACTTGACATCCCCTGCAGGAACCGTTACGCTCATCTATCATGCAATTCGCCGGAATCAACGCCCTCATGCAGGAAGCAGCAGCCACCCCAGCCTATGGGGAAATACACGCTCAAATCTCACAGGTACAAACCAAAACCACCAAAACCAACAAACCTTACCTCGAAATCACCCTGGCGGATGCGGCAACCTCCTTCACCCTCAAAATATGGGACAACTCCCCGTGGTACTCCGCATGTGCAGCCCTCAAACCGCTTGATGGCATCGCCGCCCGCGCCCTGTGGACCAAAGGCGCCTACGGCATGGAAGCCGCCGACCTCGACATCCGCCCCCTCACACCGGAAGAAGAGCAAAACCTCTTCACCGGAAACCCCGAACTCAGGCAACAGCAGGAAACCTGCTACCGGGGCATCCTCACCCTCGCCGAAAGCATGCAGGATCCCCGCCTCCGCCTGCTCTGCCTCACCTTCCTCCGCCAATTCGAAAAACCATTCCGTCGCGCAGCCGCCGCACGCGGCTACCACCATGCACGCCGGGGCGGCCTCGTCGAACACATCTACGGCATGATGCACTGCGCCGATGCCATCGCCGGCGCCTACCCCCACCTCAACCGCGACCTCCTCCTCGCCGGATGCCTCTTCCACGACTGCGGCAAACTCTGGGAAAACAACTATGGAGAACATGACTTCGTCATGCCCTACAACGAACTCGGGGAACTCCTCGGCCACATTACCATCGGCATTGAACTCATCAACACCCTCTACCGCCAGCTCGTCGCCCAAAACGAAACCGAATGGAACACCCTCGTACCCGGCAATGACCAAGTCAGGCTCCACCTCCTCCACCTCATCGCCGCACACCATGGAGAACTCGCATTCGGCTCGCCCGTGCCGCCCAAAACTCCGGAAGCCATCGCCCTACACTACATCGACAACCTGGATGCAAAACTGGAAATGTTTCGCAATGCATACACCACCAGTGAACAACTCGCCCCGAGAATCCAACAGAAAAAAGCACCGCTCCCCGGAAACGTCGTTCATCCTTTGCCAAAAATCGATCTTCCGGAAAAATAGCTCCTAACACATTCTATTTCATAATAGAATACGGAAAAATTGAAAAACAATGTATACCCGAAGCATCAAAATACCACCTGAATCGCATATCATTATTATACAATCATGATTGCAAAATATCTATCCTCATTGCAATTTAGATTGATTTTTCTTGTATAAAGCGCAAGTCCTGTAGTAAAAGGGAAAAATGCAACCTTTACAGACAGCAATCAGAAAATGGCTGAAAGGTATCGGTAAAAACCGTGAATGGCTTGGGGCTCAGTGCGGAGTCAAAAAACGCACAGTCGATTCCTGGTTCTCCTGGAATACGATATCGCCTCAAATGGAAAAACATCTGAAACTGCTCATGCAACACTATCCCGTCGGGGGTGCTCCCAGTCAGCACATACCCGAACAGGATGGCACGCATCAATTGACGTTGACCATTGACACCGATACCTTCGACCTATGGAACCTGGCCGCGCTCGACCAGGGCCTTATCATGCGCGAATGGGCCATACACTCCCTCACGCACATCGTCAAAGATCACCCGCCGGAAACATCCGGCAACAGGCAACAATCCGACCAACCGGCAAAAGCTTGAAATAAAAAACAGGATGGCGGCGTAGTACGAATATGAACGCCACGTTCCGACACGCCATCGCCGCCATCCTTCTTGCCACAACTACCCCGGCATGGGCGCAAGAGCCGCAAGCCGACTTTGAAACAGGCTCGAATGGCTGGCAGGCCTCACAGGGCAGCCGCATCTCTATCGACGGAACCCACTACAAATCGGGCGCCCATGCGCTCTTATGGGCCTGGACCCGGCCCGACGCTACCCTCGCCTACACATTTCCCACGCAAAAAACGGCCCGCCACAAAAACGCCGTCACCCACCTCGGCCTCTGGCTCTACAACGAAAGCCCAAAACGGGAACGCCTCTACCTCGACCTCTACAAAGGCGACACCCTCATTGCCTCCTGCTGGTACAACCTCCGCTACACCGGATGGCGCGTCCTCGGACTCAACACCGCCACCCTCGGCCTCCCAACCGGCACGGAATACGACAAAGCAATCTTCCGCACCGACTCCCCCTCCGGCACGGTCTGGATCGACGCCGTCAAACCGGCCTTCCTCTCCGCGCCTGTCCAGCCCGACGACCAGCAGCCATGGGCCGGAAACCCCGCACTCCTTCGCGAAACGCCGGATAAAACCTGCTACAGCCAGCACGACATCAGCCTCAACCGCCACTACCTCCCTCCCCTCGTCCCAGCCGAACGCATCTCCCCGAAAGCGAAACAGGACATGAACAACCTCGACCGCCACTACCTTGGAA
This sequence comes from Neoakkermansia glycaniphila, assembly GCF_900097105.1. Classification (GTDB taxonomy): domain Bacteria; phylum Verrucomicrobiota; class Verrucomicrobiia; order Verrucomicrobiales; family Akkermansiaceae; genus Akkermansia; species Akkermansia glycaniphila. Next base: position 1,142,586 of record NZ_LT629973.1, read on the forward strand.
AACCGGGCAGCGGCGGCCTCCCCTACACCGACTTCCCATCGCTCGCCAAAACATTCGAAACCCTGGGCATCAAAGAACAAAACGGCATCGTCACCGGACCGCCTCTCGCCCTCTCCGACAACGGCTTCCACACCATCCCCGGCTCCATCTCCTTCAACCGCACCTACGTCCCCCTCCTCCGCCAACTCTCCACCGCCATCCACAAAGAACAGGGAGAAAACCGCACGCGGGTGGAAAACATGTACATCCTCCTCTGCCGCCACCTCCTCGACCAGGGGCATCAGGAAGGAAGCGGCAACTTCGGATGGATCGGCAACGGCTACGACTACCGCTACTACACCCCCGCCCTCTACGCCCATCGCGACCTCCTCGCCCGCGCAGGCATCCTCGACGGCATCGCCAAAAATGCCGCATGGCTCAACATGGGCCATGCCATGATGAGCGACGCACCCTTCAGCTCCTGCGACCAATTCTACAACTACTCCTCCCACCTCCCCGGAGCCATCCTCATGATCCCCGACGAAGCCGAACGCTACCAGCGGCTCCGCGCCTACAAACAATACCTCGACCGCACCATCGGCCAGAACCCCCTCCCCTTCGGGAGAGACGGCACTGCCCACCACCACACCGGGCACCACCTCAGCTACGGCGGCTACACACCTCCCGCCATGATGCACACCCAAATCCTACCCTTCCGCGACACCGAATTCCGCATCTCCCCGCAAACACAGGAAAAACTCCGCCACTACGCGCTCGCCTGCTCCTGGCAAACCATCCACAACAAACTTGCCCCCAACCTCTACCTCCGCAGCGGCGCGCCTCTCGACTTCAGCGCGGCAAACATCTGCCTACGCCTTGCCCAAATGGGCAGCCCGGACGGTAAAAACCCCGTGGACCAAGAAATGGCCTCCCTCTACCTCACCGCCATCGACGGCAGCGACACCCCCGAAGCCCGGCAATACCAAGCCATGGGCATCGCTCCCGCACGCATCGAAGGCCACTTCAACCTCAACCTTGCTGCGACTGCCCTCCACCGCCGGGAAAACTGGCAGGCGGCAGCCGTCGGCATGCTCCAAATGCACCGCGGCCTTGAAATCTACGGCTGGACGGAAAGCAACAACTACGGCCGCTACAGCCGCAACGCCACCATCTACCTCACCCTCGGCAAAGAAACGGGCTGGCGGCGCGAAGGATGGAACTGGAACCACTGGCCCGCAGGAACCAACCCCGTCCGCGACAACCACGACCTCTTCGAAGGCTACTCCCTCTACAACAACGCCAACAACATGGCGGGCGGCACCGGACTCGACGGCGACGGCGTCTGGGGCAACGACTTCCGCTGCCGCGACATCGCCTTCAAAAAAAGCGCCTACTTCTTCGGCAACCTCGTCACCGTCATCACCACCGGCATAACCCCCATCGATGCCAAAGACAAACAAATCGTCACCACCCTCTACCAGCAATCAACCGAATCCGGACCGGGCCACCCACTCATCAACGGCACCGCCTCCGACAAAACCGACCTCGACGGCAAAACGTCCACACTCCTCACCGACACCCTCGGCAACAGCTACTACATCCACCCCGGAGCCCCCGTCCGGTACAGCCGCAGGGAACAGGAATGGACCTACTTCAACAAACGGGACCTCAAAAACCCGCAGGACAACCCCTGCATCGACATCCGGAAAAAACACTTCCGGGAAACGCCCCTCGCCGCCAACGCCAAATACTACACCCCCACCCGCGGCACCTTCGACCTCGCATACATCGACCACGGAACCAACCCCGCCGGAGCCTCCTGCGCCTACACCGTCTGCATCGCCCCCACCCCGCAGCAGGCAGCCGCATTTGAACAGACCATCGCCACCTCCGCCCCGCCCGTTCGCATCCTCCGGCAGGACGACACCGTCCACGCCGTCCATCACGAACCCACCAAAACCACGGGCTACACCGTCTTTGCCCCCTGCTCCGACCTCCCGGCACCCCTCAAAAGCATCGACCGTCCCGGCTTCGTCATCATCAAAGACCTCGGCGACCGCTACCGCCTCTCCCTCGCCACCGGCGACCCTGAACACAACAAGGAATACCGCCTCGAATTCCACGACGGCACCACAGCCACCATCCGCCCCGACCACCCACTCACCGTCACCCAAACCATCCGTAAAAAACAATAGCTACTACAACCGGATCGTCCAGCACCCAACATCTTCATCACAAATACTCATTCCTCTATATATTCAGATAAGCGGTTTGCCGGATAAACACAAGTATCCACCACAATAACAAAATACCGTCTCTGAATGCCGACCGGATATGGTTGCTTCAATCCATGAAATCTACCTCAAAAACCACCTTCCTGCCAATTTTGGGATTGGCTCAATCATGACACCTCTTCAACCACCCCATTAACCGACACAGAAAAGAAAAAATGGCGGAGAGAGTGGGATTTGAACCCACGGTACGTTGCCGTACGTCCGATTTCGAGTCGGGTGCCTTAAGCCGCTCAGCCATCTCTCCGCTAAAACGGTGCCGCATTTTGCACTGTCGGCACACGCGAGTCAAGCATTTTGAATCGGCAAACCGGACTTTTTGCTTGCCGCCTCCCGGCAATTCCGGCAGAATGTACCGCATGAAAAAATTCTCCCGTCTCCTCGTTGCGTGTTTTCTCGCATTGGCAACGTTCAGCCACGCCCAGAATTTGAACATCGGCACCAGCCGCGACGAGGCCGACAAGGCTCTGCCCAAGACTTACAATTGGAAGGTGCTCGACGACGCCACCGTGCGCCGCACCTGGGCGCAGGGCGACCGGGTTATCACCGCCGATTTCGACGACCAGCAGGGAGGCTGCATTTTTCTTTCCATCAGCTACCCCAAAGGCATCGCCAAATCTGCAGGACAGCAAACCCTCAGCAAGCTGACAAACGGAGAAAAACTCAATTGGAAGAAGGCGAATTCCAAAACGAAACCCATTCTCGGCATGAAGGACGCCATGCACGCCCGCACCGCACTGGGTAATCTCGTCGCCGTCGAAACCAGCAGCAACAAAGTCACCCGCATTTCCCTCTACCGCGGCACGCCGACAAGCAACCGCTTCGACATTCCCGACTACAAGCCGCAACGCAATTCGGGGCTCGGCGTTTCCGCCTCGGCCGGAGTAGGCGCCTACCTCGTGCAGGACGAAACGCGCCGCAAGGCCAGCGGACAAGCAATTGCCGCCAACACACCTGCCAAGCCGCACGCATCCGTTCCTGCGGCAGATAAACCTGCAACCTCCTCCACCACACCTGCCGAACCCCGCACGGAGATCCAGACGGAAAAGGTTTCCAGCTTTGTGGATGACATGACGGTCATCGACTGGATCATCGCCGGCATCGGCCTGCTGGCCCTTCTTGTGCTGTTCATCCTGATGTTCAGGAAAAAACCGCAGCCAACCACTCCCATCATCGTCACCGAACTTGATTCCCGCCATGACGACGAGGATGAGGATGACGACGAAGACGAAACGGATCGCAGGAAATAAACTGCGCCGGCACGGTGCATGCACGCCTCACACCAGCCCCGCATCCTCCCGGCATGCGGGGAGCATCCTTGCCGCCACTCGGACTTCCCCCGGCGGCAACATCCTTTCCAGCAAGACTCTTCCACCTCATTCCCCAGCTTCGCGACCGACAGCCGCCCCTCCCCTTCCACCCTACTTTGCGATTTACACGCAGACGGAAAAAGGGTATAGTCGCCCAGCAGAATACACGCCATGATGACAGCAGCCCAAATCCGACAGAGCTTTCTCGATTTCTTTCAGGAAAAACAACACGCCATCGTCCCCTCCGCATCCCTGATGCCGCAGAGCCCCGGGCTGCTCTTCACCAATGCCGGCATGAACCAGTTCGTGCCTTACTTCCTCGGTGTGTGGACCCCGCCGTGGAACCCCGCCCGCGCTGCAGACACCCAGAAGTGCATCCGCGCAGGCGGCAAACACAACGACCTTGAAGATGTCGGCTACGACACCTACCACCACACCTTCTTCGAGATGCTCGGCAACTGGTCCTTCGGCGACTACTTCAAGACGGAAGCCATCGACTGGGCATGGGAACTCATCGTGGAGCGCTGGGGCTTCCCTGCCAACCGCCTCTATGCCACCGTCTATGCGCCCGACAAAAGCAAGGGCGATCCCGGCGAATTCGACCAGGAAGCATGGGACTGCTGGGCCAAACACTTCCGTAGCAAAGGACTGAACCCCGACATCCACATCGTCGACGGCAATGTGAAGGACAACTTCTGGATGATGGGCGAAACCGGCCCCTGCGGCCCCTGCTCCGAACTGCATGTGGACCTCACGCCCGAAGGAGCCACGCAAGGCTCCCTCGTCAACCAGAGTTCCGACCAGTGCATCGAAATCTGGAACCTCGTCTTCATCCAGTACAATGCCGAAAGCGACGGCACCTTCCGCAACCTCCCCGCCCGCCATATCGACACCGGCATGGGCTTTGAGCGCGTCGCGTCGATGATTCAGGGCACCAACGGATTCACCGACTTCTCGAAACGCATTTCCAATTACGCGACGGACGTTTTCGCCCCCCTCTTTACAAAGCTTGAGCAGCTCAGCGGCCGCACCTATGCGGACATCTACCCGCAGGGCGGAGCCAAAACCATCGGCGACAACGAGCAACAACTCCGCGAAGCCATCGCCTTCCGCGTCATCGCCGACCACATCCGCACCCTCAGCTTCTCCATTGCGGACGGCATCCTGCCCGGCAACAACGGCCGCAACTACGTCCTCCGCCGCATCCTGCGCCGCGCCGTCCGCTACGGCCGCCAGCTCGGCCTCATGAAACCCTTCCTTGCGGAACTCGTCGACACCCTCGTCGAACAGATGTCCCCCGTCTTCCCGGAACTCGCCGCACGCTCCCAATCCATCAAGGACACGCTGCACCGCGAAGAAACCTCCTTCAACGAAACGCTCGACCGCGGCCTCGACCTCTTCGATGCCGAAGCCGCCGCGCAGGGCAAAATCTCCGGCGACTTCGCCTTCAAGCTCTACGACACCTTCGGCTTCCCGATCGACCTCACCGCCCTGCTGGCGGAAGAACGCAAGCTCGCCATCGACACGGACCGCTTCGAGCAACTCATGGAAGAACAGCGCGAACGCGCCCGCGCTGCACGCAAGAGCCAGATCGTCCGCGCCCTCGACCTCAAAACGGACGCCGTCACCGAATTCGTCGGCGCCGAACAGGACGAATGCGAAAGCCCCGTCCTCGAAATCCATGAACAGGACGGCATCGTCACCGTCATCCCGGCACGCACTCCGTTCTATGCCGAAATGGGCGGACAGGTAGCCGACCACGGCACTATCCGCATCGGCGGAGAAACCTACCCCATCTCCGGCGTCCAGCAAATCGGCCAGGCTCGCGCCCACCTGGTGGATGCCGCCACCGGCATCAGCATCTCCCCGGGAGACACCGTCACCCTCACCATCGATGCCGACCGCCGCCGCTCCATCGAAGCCCACCACAGCGCCACCCACCTGCTGCACAAGGCTCTTCAGGAAATCGTCAGCATGGACATCGCCCAGCAAGGCTCCTTCGTCTCCGACGAACGCCTCCGCTTCGACCTCAACAGCGCCGCCATCACCAAAGACCAGCTCCGCGCCGTCGAAGAACGCGTCAACGCATGGATCGATGCGGACCTTCCCATCGCCTGCCGCGAAATGCCCTACGCCGACATCAAGAACAACAAGGACATCTGCCAGTTCTTCGGCGACAAATACGGCGACATCGTCCGCGTCGTCCAGATGGGCGGCGAAGAAGGAGCCCTCAACGGCATCTCGATGGAACTCTGCGGCGGCACCCACGCCCGTCGCACATCCGCCATCGGCTTCTTCAAAATCAAAAGCGAAGGCGCCATCGCCTCCGGCGTGCGCCGCATCGAAGCCGCCACCGGCCCCCACGGCTACGGCATCGTGCAGGAATACATCGCAGCCAAAATGCCGGACTTCGCCACCAATCTCGAAAAACTCGCCGAGGCCAACGGCAAGCTTGCCGATCTCGGCGTCGAAACCGTACCCATGCCGCCCAATGCCGAGCACCCGGCGGAACAGGCCGTCGCCGCCCGCGACATCGCCACCGTCAACGCCCGCCTTGCGGACTTCGATACCTACTTCGAAGCCATGAAGCAGGCCGCGCTCGATGCAGAAAAACGCCTCAAGAAAGCGCAAGCCGCCGCCGCCGCCAGCCAGGCCGACGCCCTGCTGAACGACCTGCTCGCAGCCGACAACATCGTCACTCTCGCCGAAGGCGGCAACGAACTCCTCACCGAACTCTTCAACGGACTCAAAAAACGCCAGTACGCCGGAGCCGCCTTCCTCATCGTGGACGATGGCAGCACCCTCTACCTCGGCGCCTACTGCGGCGAACGCGCCCTTGCGGAAGGAACGCAGGCCGGCAAACTCATCCAAACCCTCGCCCCCATCGCCGGAGGCAAGGGCGGCGGCAAGCCCGACATGGCCCGAGGCTCCGCGTCCGCTCGCACCGCCGCCAACGAACTCATCGCAGCAGCCCGCAAGGCCCTGCACATCTCCTGACATACCATGAACAAGCAACCCGTCTTCCCCGACGAACCGCAAATCCCCATCCTGCCGAACATGCTCACGGCAGGCAACCTCCTCTGCGGCTTCTTCGCCATCCTCATCATCTTCGAAGGCATGGGATTCACGCCGGGATCCTCCGAAGCATTCGCCTGCTTCCAGAAAGCCACCTACCTCATCTTCGCGGCCTGCATCTTCGATCTGCTGGACGGACGGGTGGCCCGCATGTGCGGCAGCGACGGCCCCTTCGGCCGCGAATTCGACTCCATTGCGGATGTCGTCTCCTTCGGCATCGCCCCGGCCATGCTGCTCTCCAAAGCCGTACTGTTCGGCCTGCCACAACCGTGGACATGGATGGGCTGGGGGGTCGCCGTCCTCTACTTGCTCTGCGCCGCTCTGCGCCTTGCACGCTTCAACTGCATGGCCGCCGCTCCAAGAAAAGAAAACCAGAGCTCGGACTTCATCGGCCTCCCCGTCCCCATGGCCGCCGGAGCCGTCGTCTCCACCATGTACCTCGTCGTCTACACTTACGAGACCGACCGCATTCTCAACACCGGATGGCAAATCGTCATGGCCCTCGCCATGGCGGGCGTCTCCATCCTCATGATGAGCCGCGTCATCTACCCCAGCTTCAAGCACATCACCTTCAAAAAGAAAACGACCGCCACCGCCATCGTCGGCGCGGTCATCGCCATCTGCGCCCTCGTCGCCTTCCCGTGGGTCATGCCCGCCGTCCTCTTCTGCCTGTACCTCCTGTACGGGCTCCTGATGCGCCCGTGGCTCACCCGCCGCTGGCAAGCACGCATCGAAGCGATGGACGACGAAGACGAAGAGTCCTAACCACGCCACGACCATGCGATACACCCCCATTTCCTCCGCATTCTACAGCCGCAATCGCGACCTCCTCGCCGCCGAACTGCCCGAAGGCAGCCTCGTCGTCATCCATGCCAACGACATCTACCCCACCAATGCCGACGGCACCATGGCGCACCACCAGAATGCCGACCTCTTCTACCTCACCGGCATCGACCAGGAAGAAACCGTCCTCATCATGCGCATCGGCACGCACGGAAAACATGAAGACACCCTCCTCCTGCGCGAAACCAACGAACGCATCGCCATCTGGGAAGGTGCGCGCCTCCACCGGGAACAGGCCACGGCCCTCAGCGGCATCCTCGACGTCCGCTGGACCGGAGAATACGCCGCCCTCCTCGGAAAAACCGTACCCTGCGCCACCGCCGTCTACATCGAACGCAACGAACACCCCCGGCAGGAAACGCCCGTCCAGACCCGCAACGACCGCTCGGCTCTTGACCTGCACAAACAATACCCCACCGCCGAACTTCGCGGACTCTACCCCATCATCTCCCGCATGCGGCAGTACAAGGCTCCGGAAGAAATCGAACAAATTCGCAAAGCCTGCGACATCACCGCCGCCGGATTCCGCGAACTCCTGCCCCGCATCAAACCCGGCATGGGAGAGTGGGAACTCGAAGCCGAACTCGCCGCCTCCTACATCCGCCGGGGAGCACGCAAATTCTCCTTCCTCCCCATCATCGCCTCCGGCCCGGACTCGTGCGTCCTGCACTACATCACCAACGACAAAACCGTCGCCGACGGCGGCCTCGTCCTCCTCGACATCGGCGCGGAATACGGCAACTACAACGGAGACATGACCCGCACCGTCCCCGCATCCGGCAAATACACCCCGCGCCAGCGCGAAGTATACGACGCCGTCCTCCGCATCCACCGCCATGCCTTCGGCCTCCTGCGTCCCGGCATCCTCAAAAGCGAATACGAACGCCAGGTACGCGTCTACACCGGCGGAGAACTCCTGAAACTCGGCCTCGTCACCGAAGCCGAACTCGCCGAAAAACCCGAAGACCCGCCAGCCGTCCGCCGCTACTTCATGCACGGCACCTCCCACCAGCTCGGCCTCGACGTCCACGACGTCGGCGAAGACAACCCCGTCCTCGCTCCCGGCATGGTCTGGACCATCGAACCCGGCATCTACATCCGCGAAGAAAACATCGGCATCCGCCTCGAAAACGACGTCTACATCGGCGAAACGGAAAACATCGACCTCCTCGCCTCCGCACCCATCGAGGCCGACGAAATCGAAGCCCTCATGCAACACTGAACGGCAACCACACATCCGAAACACGGAACCGACACATGACGTACCAGTACCAGAACAAGGCCGGCCAGAAAAAAGGCCCATTCGACCTCGACGAACTCACCGCCCTCTTCCGCGGCGGACTCATCTCGCTGGACACCCCGGTCTACACCGGGGAATCCTCCGAAAGCACCCCTCTCTCGTCCGTCATCGAAACCACACCCGCCCTCCCTGCACCGGAACCCACCTCCTCCGGCCTGCCGAACCTGTGCCCGAACTGCAAACAGCCCGTCGTCTTCCAGGCCTTCAGCTGCCAGCACTGCGGTCGCTCCCTGCGAGTCATCCGCCGGGGCAACCCCTTCCGCTACATGGCCCAGTGCTTCAAACTCTACGGCCGATTCTCAGGCCGATCCACCCGCATCGAATACTGGTCCTTCACCCTCATCACCTCCCTCTTCGCAGCGGCTCTCATCCTCGCCAGCATCCTCTGCCTTAACTTCTTCTCCGTCGACATCAACGCCATCCACTCCTACCTCTGGAACTTCGTCCAGGGCACAGCCAACATCAACGACGTCGTCACCATCGAAGGCCCGACGGAACTCGTCCTCAGCTTCCTCTGCCCCTTCTTCTTCGTCTCCGGCATCCTCGTCCTCCTCGTCACCTTCGTCCCCGCGATGGCCGTCGCCTGCCGCCGCCTGCACGATACGGGCACCAGCGGCCTCTACCTCCTGCTCAACCTCCTGCCGGGCATCGGGCAAATCGTCCTCTTCATCATGCTCCTCCGCAACAGCTCCCGGGGAGCCAACAAATACGGCCCCGCCACCAAATACCCGTAACCCATGGAATACTACTACCTCGACCACACCAACACCCCTCGAGGCCCGCACACGCTCGACGAACTCGAACACTTCGTCAAGACAGGCAGATTATCCGCCACCACCCTGATCGCCGCCAAGGGAGACGCCCGCTGGAGCGCACTCGCCAACCACCTGTTCTCGGTAAAGCGACTCCCCCCGGTAACACGCACCTCCGGAACATCCCCGGTATCTCCCAACGGCATGGCGGAACCGTTCGAACCCGTCCGCCGGAGCATGCTGGCGCATTTCGCTCATTGCATGCTGCATTATGCCGACTTCTCCGGACGTGCAACACGAGCCGAATACTGGTCCTTCGTCTTCACTCTCTACATTCTCAGCCAAGTGTGCTATGTTCTGTTTTTATACGGCACGGCACAAACCACTACCGTTGCCCCGGATGCTGCCGAATACCACATCGACACCAGCATGAGCATCATCAGCAACTCTCTGGCGCAAGGAAACAGCACCCCCATATTCTGGAACAGCCTCCTCAACCTTCTGATCATACTGGTCACATATCTCCCGGCATGTGCAGCCCTCGTACGCCGCCTGCACGATGCGGGGCATTCGGGCGGCTGGCTGCTCCTCACGTTCTGGATGCCTCTCATCGAGTTCATCCCCTTCCCCTTAACGATACCTCAGGACAACATCCTGATATACGCAGCGCTCCTGTTCGCCACCAGCATTCCAGTCTTCGCCATGACCCTGATTGACAGCAAACCCGGCCCGAACCAATACGGCCCGGCCACCAAATACCCATAACCACCCCCAATCCATCCACCCCCACCATTAAACACATGAACTACTATTACCTCGACGCCACCAATACCCCGCAAGGCCCGTTCTCTCTGGAACAACTGAAAGCACTGCTCGCGCAAAACGTCATCACACCGCAAACACTCGTCGCCGCCAGCGGAGCCGCCACATGGATCCCCATCATCCAAATCCTGGCCTCCACTCCGACTCCGGCAGCACGCTTCTCCGCCAATGGCAGCTATTGCCCGGATTGCAAACGCCCCGTCGACTTCGGCTGCTCTCGCTGTGCTGCATGTGGACGACTCTTCCTGCCCCAAAAACGTTCACCCTTCGGTTATTTTGCACAGTGCATATCCCTGTACGCCACCTTCTCCGGTCGTGCCACGCGTGCAGAATACTGGTCATTTGCACTTGTCACCTTCCTCATCTCATTCATCATCTGCTTGCTCTTCCCCATACTGGGAGACGCGGCATGGTTCCTCTTCGGCCTTTGCTGGCTTGCACTCATCGTCCCAAGCCTCGCCGTCACTTGGCGCAGATTGCACGATGCAGGCTATTCCGGCGCATGTTACTTTCTGGGACTCATTCCCGCCGTCGGCCCCATCATCCTTCTCGTCATGACCCTGATGGACAGCAAATCCGGCCCAAACCAATACGGCCCTGCCACCAAATATCCGTAACCTCATGGAACTCGACCTGCAACAACTCGTCTTCGACCCCGTCCGGTACACCCCGCAGGAAATCGAAGAATGCTTTGAAGACCCGTTCGGCATTCGCCTGATGCCGGACGATGTTGCATGGACAAAAGATGCGCGCTACTTCTGCCTCGCCAAAACACTCAAGGGCCGCCCTCTCCTCATCGTCTACTGGAGCAACGGCAAAACGGCGCGCGTCGTCGGCATCCGGGAAATGACCGACGCCGAACAGCACTACTACAACCGCAAACACGCCGACATCTGATGAACCAGCTCAAACAGTGGAAAGACGTCCCTGCCTTCGCCGACTCCCGGGATGAGGCCGCATACTGGAACGCAACAGAGCTCGACCACAAGCTCATGGACAATTCCCGCATCGTACCGGATACCCGCGAATCCACCACCATCACTCTGCGCTTCGACCCCCGCATGCTCGCCCGCATCAAACGCGTCGCCCGGTCGCGCTACCTGAACTACCAGAGCATGATGAAACAATGGCTCGCGGAGCGCCTCGACAGCGAAGTGCGCATGCCCCCCGACAACAAGCCATGACCTCCCGCGCGCCGATCTTCATCGCCGGGCCGACCGGCTCCGGGAAATCCGCCGTCGCCCTCGAAGTGGCGGAACGCATCGGTGCGGAAATCGTCAGTGCGGACGCCTACCAGATCTACCGGGGCATGGACATCCTGACTGCCGCTCCCACCGCAGAAGACCGCGCCCGAATCCCTCACCACCTCGTCGGCATCCTGACGCCCGACACCGCGTGGGACGCGGCCTCGCACTACCATGCCGCACAGCCCGTCCTGCAAGGCATCGCATCTCGCGGCAACCGCGCCGTCATCGTCGGAGGATCCGGACTCTACCTCAAATTCCTCTCCCACGGCATCTCCCCCGCGCCTCCATCCGATCCCGCCCTGCGCGCCGAACTGGAAAACACACCGCTCGAAGAACTCGCCGCGCACCTGCAGACACTCGACCCCGAAGGAGCCGCCGCCACCGACCTCCAAAACCCGCGCTACCTCATCCGCAACCTCGAAATCGTCATCCTCGGAGGCCAACCGCTCTCCCACTGGCGCAAAAACTGGCAACCCGAACCATTCGGCCCCGGATTCGCCATCGTCCGTGAAACCGAAGACCTCGACCGCCGCATCGCCCGGCGAAGCGAAGCCATGCTCGCACACAGAGCTATCGACGAAGTACGCTCGCTCGGCTCCCTCTCTCCCACCGCCGCACAAACCCTCGGCCTCAAACAAATCCGGACCCACCTCGACGGCTCCGCCACCCTTGAGGAAACAGCCGCTGCCATCGCCCTCGCCACCCGGCAATACGCCAAACGCCAGCGCACCTGGCTGCGCCGCGAAACATGGCTCACGCCCATCCACACATCATCGGCAACCACCCCGCAGGAAACCGCCGAAACCATCCTGAACCACCTCCGCACCGCATCCTGACATGTCACGCATCCTCGTCGCCCTCTCGGGCGGAGTAGACAGCTCCGCCGCCGCCGCCCTCCTCGTCCGGGAAGGCCACGAAGTCGTCGCGGCCTACATGAAAAACTGGATCAACGACGAAAACATCCCCGGAGAATGCCCGTGGGAACAGGACATCGAAGACGCCCTCGGCGTCTGCACCCGCCTCGGCATCGAATTCCGCGTCGTCGACCTCGTCGAACAATACCGCGAACGCATCGTCAACTACCTCATCGAAGGCTACCGCAACGGTACGACACCGAACCCGGACGTCATGTGCAACCGAGAAATGAAATTCGGCGTCTTCCTCGACTACGCCCGCGAACAAGGCTTCGACCAACTCGCCACCGGACACTATGCCCGCATCCGCACCGACGAAGAAAACCGCTCATGGATCATGCGCGGCCTTGATCCGAACAAAGACCAATCCTACTTCCTCTCCCTCATGCGGCCGGAGCAGATCGACCGCGCCCTCTTCCCCATCGGAGGCCTCCTCAAACCCCAGGTACGCGAAATCGCCCGCGAATGCGGCCTCCCCACCGCAGCCAAAAAAGACAGCCAGGGCATCTGCTTCATCGGCCAGGTCAAAATGAGCGACTTCCTCCGCCACTACCTGCCCGACAACCCCGGCGACATCATCGACGCGCAGGGCCGCATCCTCGGCAGACACAAAGGCCTGCACCTCTTCACCATGGGCCAGCGCAAAGGCCACGGAGTCGCCTCCCCGCGCGAAGGCATCGCCTACGTCGTCATCGGCAAAGACATCCCGAACAACCGCCTCATCATCGGCTACGAAGGAGACGACACACGGGGACTGTACGCCCGCAGCGCCATCGTCGGCACCGTCGCCAACACCCGCCTTCCCCTCCCGCCCCGCGTCATGGCGCAGCCCCGCTACCGAGCTCCCGCCGTACACGCCGCCTGCACCTACATTGCCGAAGACAAAGTACGCCTCGACTTCGACCAGCCCGTCCGCGCCCTTGCCCTCGGGCAGGTCTGCGCCTTCTACGAACCGGATGCCGAACGCGGCGAACAACTCCGCGGCGGAGGCTTCTTTGAGGAAATCACCTCGACTTGATGCCGGGATCCGGAAACGAACCGGCTCATCCGCCACATTATTGAACAGAGCCATACTCCGCTCCCCGGCCAAAAATTCCGCCAGTTTTTTCTTGCAAGAAAAAGCCGGATAGGCATAATTCCGTAACCGATTACGTAATAAGTAACACAAAAAGACATCATGGACTTCTTTCATCAAACGGGGAAATTGGCCATCGGCAGCAGATTGCGGATATTGACGGACAAAGTCACCGCAGACGCCGCCGCCATCTACGCCATGTTCGGGATCGACCTCAAGCCCAAATGGTTCCCTGTCTTCTTCCTGCTCTCTCAGGACAAACCGCAAACGGTCACCTCGATCGCCCGGGAAATCGGCCATACCCACCCCTCCGTCAGCAAAATCATTCAGGAAATGGCAGCGAAAGGGCTTACAGAAACCACCCGGGACACAAACGATGCCCGAAGAAATGTCGTCCAACTGACGGCTCGGGGCAAAAAAATCTCGCACTCACTGATGCAGCAATGCATCGACGTCACGGCGGCCATCGAACAAATCACCCGGCAAACCCGAAACGACCTCTGGCAAGCCATCGAAGAATGGGAAAACCTGCTGGAAGAAAAATCGCTGCTGCAGCGCGTCAAAGACGAACGAAAAGCCAGAGAACGGAAAAACATACGAATCGTCCCCTACGCACCATGTTACCAGCCCGCATTCAAAACCCTCACCGAAGCATGGATCACCGCCCACTGGAACATGGAAGAAGCCGACCTCCATACCGTCAACTCGCCTCAGGAATACATACTGGACAAAGGAGGCCACATCTTCATCGCATTGGACGGCGATGACCCGGTAGGCGTATGCGCATTATGCAAAATGCACGACTCCATCCACGGCTACGAACTGGCCAAACTCGCCGTCAGCGCCAAAACACAGGGAAAAGGCATCGGAGAACTCCTGTGCCAAACGGTCATCGCCAAAGCCAGCGAACTTGGAGCCCGGAAACTCTTTCTGGAAAGCAACACCATACTCGAACCGGCCATACGCCTCTACAGCAAATTGGGATTCAGGGAAACCGGTACGAACCGCCACACCTACGCCCGCGGCAACATACGCATGGAAATGGACATCAACCCGGACACACAACACCTGCCCCTCGATCACGGAACGGCAGACGCGTGACGCCCCGACAACGACATTGACAAACCCCACCGAACGCACTATCCTTCAATCGGCCTGTCAACCCATGGCAACAACCTCGCACCCGCCACACGCCTCCTTCGTGAACGCACACCAGCACACCACCACCATCGCCGCCCTTGCCACCGCCCCGGGAATCGGCGCACTTGCAACCATCCGCATCAGCGGCCCCGACTCCCTCCCCATCCTCGAACGCATCGCAGGCAAAACCCTCCAGCCGCGCCGCGCCACCCTCGCCGCCATCCGCGACAGGGACGGCAACATCATCGACCGCACCGTCACCACCTACTACCAAGCCCCCGCCAGCTTCACCGGAGAAAACACCGTCGAAATCACCTGCCACGGCGGACACCTCGTCACCCGCCGCATCCTCGACCGCATCCTCGAAGCCGGAGCCGAACCCGCAGCCCCCGGCGAATACACACAGCGCGCCTTCCTCAACGGCAAACTCGACCTCACACAGGCCGAAGCCGTCATGGACATCATCTCCGCCGGAAGCGACCTCGCCCTCCGCGCCGCCCAGAACCAGCTCGAAGGCGCCATCGGACAGCGCATCCAGAAACAGGCCTCCGCCCTCATCGGCATCACCGCCCACCTCGAAGCCTACATCGACTTCCCCGAAGAAGACATCTCGCCGGACACCGCCGGACAGCTCGCCGACGGCATCGCCCGCATCCGCGAAAACCTCGACACCCTCCTGCAAACCGCCGAACAGGGCCGCCTCCTCCGCGAAGGCATCCGCACCGCCATCATCGGAGAACCCAACGTCGGCAAATCCAGCCTCCTCAACAGCCTCCTCGGCTACGAACGCGCCATCGTCAGCGACATCGCCGGCACCACACGCGACACCATCGAAGAAACCGTCCACATCGGCGGCCTCGCCCTCCGCCTCATCGACACCGCAGGCATCCACCACACCGAAGACACCATCGAGCAGGCCGGCATCGCCCGCACCCTCCGCGCCGGAGCCGAAGCCGACCTCGTCCTCGAAATCGCGGATGCCACCCAGCCTCCCCGGCGCATCCCCCTTCCCGAAACGCCGCGCATCCACCTCCTCATCCTCAACAAAACCGACCTCGGCACCCACCCGGCATGGGAAGGCATCGAAGCCATCCCATACTCCTGCCTCACCGGAACCGGAAAACACGACCTCGAACAACGCATGGTCTCCGCCTTCCTCAGCGGCGAAACCCTCACCCCCGGCCACGAACTCGCCGCCATCAACGCCCGCCACCAGCACGCCCTCAAACAAACCGTCGCCTCCCTCGAAGCGGCACGCGCCTCCATCCTCGCCGGAGACTCCCCCGAATACACCGCCCTCGACCTCCGCGAAGCCCTCGACCACCTCGGCGCCATCACCGGCCGCATCGACACCGAAGACATCCTCACCGCCATCTTCTCCCAATTCTGCCTCGGAAAATAACTCTCGCTCCGCTCATGAACACACACCTCCTCACCCAAACCCTCACCGACTTCGACCGCTGGATGACCACCCATCCGCAAGCCGTTGTTGAACAGGAAGACCGCGAAACGTCTGCCGCCCAAACCCGCAGCTACACCAAAGAACGGCTGCTTGCCCTCACCGAAGAGGAACTGTACGACTACCTCTCACCCCTCTGGGCCATGCTCATGTGGGGCAACAAACATTACCAGATCGACAACATCATCGCATCCAACGGCATGCCCCTGCTCCGCAAGCATCTTGCCAACCTGATCTACGGAGAAGACTCCATCGAAAAACGCTGGGACGAATTTCGGGAGAAAATCAAAGGCATCGGCCCCGCAATGATGAGCGAACTCCTCTGCAAAACCCACCCCGAACAATACCTCCTCTGGAACCGGAAAACCCACAACGGATTCACCTTGCTTCAAATAACAGGCATCCCGCGCTACGAATCCTCCCTCACGGGCAAAACCTATGCCCACCTCTCCGCCCAAGGCCGCGACATCCTCGCCTTCGCCAAACAGCACGGCAACCGGATCATCCGCGACATGCTCACCCTGAACACCTTCATCTGGCACGACCTTCAACAGGCTCCGGAAATCGAAACGGCTCAAGCCAAACACCCCGAAAAACTCCCGGCAACCGCCAAGGAATCCGCCTTCATCCATAACGACATCCGCGACAAACTGGCGGACATTGGCCGCTTCCTCGGCTTCCGTGCCGAAATCGAAAAAAAAGTGGCTGCCGGAGCCGTCGTCGACACCGCGTGGGAAGCAACCATCGGCAACATGGGGCGCATCATCTACGTCTTTGAAGTCCAGACATCCGGCTCCATCGACAGCCTCATCATGAACCTCATGAAAGCCTCCGGCAACAATGCTGTCCAAGGCATTGTCGCCGTCAGCGACAGCAGGCAAATCGAAAAAATCAAACGGGAAACCGCCGCCCTCCGCGACATACGGGAACGCCTCATCTGCTGGGACTACACCGAAGTATTGAAAGTCCACGAATCCCTTCAATACATCAACGAAACCATCAACACACTCGGACTCGTCCCACAAGGCCTCTAACCCACCCGGCATAACCGCTCCGCTCTCATACCCCTGCGCGGTACACTCACCGTTCGAACTGCCTGCCTCACACGCCTCGTTCCCATCCGCCCCTCAGCACCCCGGATCAAATCTGAAGCATGATCTGCACACTCATCCTCGCACTTGCAGACGACTCTCAATCTTGCTACACTGCGCGACAGTGAACATCAAGGCACAATTCGACGCCATCGCGAAAGACTATGACCGGCAACGCCGCCAGCTCATCCCCTGCTTCGACGATTACTACGGCCTCGCTTTAGACACCCTGCCCTACCCGGCCGACGCCCCCATACGCACACTCGACATCGGATGCGGCACCGGGCTCTTCTCCGCCCTCCTGCTTGCCCGCTACCCGCAGGCCCGCCTGACCCTCATCGACCTCTCCGACCAAATGCTCGGCATGGCCCGCCAACGCTTCGCCGAAAACGGCAACATCCGCTACATCCTCGGAGACTACACACGGCACGACTGGCAGGACGACACCTTCGACCTCGTCATCTCCGCCCTTTCCATCCACCACCTTCCGGCACAAAACAAAGCCGCACTCTACAAAACCGTCCACACCCTCCTTGCCCCCAGAGGCATCTTCATCAATGCCGACCAAGCCCTCAGCCCGTCGCCCGACATCGAAACCATGCATAGTGCCCTGTGGAAACAAAGTGTCGAACGAAGCGGCCTGCCGCCCGACCAGATCGCCAAAGCCTACGAGCGCATCCTCTGCGACGACCCGTCCACCATGGAAGAACAACTCCAATGGCTGCGCGACGCCGGCTTCCCTCATGTGGACTGCATCTACAAATACTGCCACTTCACCGTCTTTTACGCCCGCAAATAAACCCAACCCTTCCTCATGAAAACAACCCTCATCTTCTCATCCATTACAGGCCTGATCTTCCTCCCTTCCTGCGTCTGCAACACATCCGGCAAACTTGATACCGTCGGCAAAACTCAAACAATATGGTGCATCACCGAAAAAACACACCTGTACAGCCAAAACAACAAATACTACATTAAAGGAGAAGCATGCATCTACGAAACAACAGCGCATACGATCAACTATCTTTGGAAAACAGGAACTGAACCCAATCTCGCCAACACAATACAAGCGCGAGGAACACCCACCAGAGGCTACCATCAAATATCCATCTCCGAAAACGCTAACCTTCAATTGCTACAGGGACAAACAAAAAGAAAAATAACGACCACGGCACCTATTTCCTTCGTCCTGACGCCGGATACTCCATGGATCCCTGCCGCCACCTTCGAACACACACCCTTCCGCACCATCGCCATCCCTCACCAAAAGACATTATCCCGCTCATTCAGCCAAATCGATCCGGCGGAAATGCATCGTACAAATGGCAACATTCTACGTACTCCTTTGGTCGCCATATTATTTATCGCAGTAGACATCCCTTGCTCAGTCATAGCAACCATGGGAGGGGTCGTGGGATATGCCATTCAACAAGCATCGAAATAAAAACTGAGTGAACACTACCAAACTGCCAAACATTCCATCTATGCAAACGATTCTGAAAAGTTGGCCTGCCATGTTGCTCATCGCCATCTTCACCTCCTGCGTCTGTAATACATCCGGCAAACTCGACACCGTCGGCAAAACACGGCACGCTCTCGTCGTCGAACATCCGAACACCTCGATGCAGCCTGCACCGGGCCTGCGAACCCTCCACCCCTCCGCCTTTGCCCACGGCTCCTGAACCTCATGCAAATCACCACCGACCGATTCACCCTGCGCCCATGGCGGGCGGAAGATGCCCCCTCGCTGGCGCGGCATGCCGACAACATCCGCATCTGGCGCAACGTACGCGACTGCTTCCCTCACCCCTACACTGAAGAAGATGCGCGCGCCTACATCGGCTACACCCTGAGCGAACCCGAAATCGAAAACCTCGCCATCGTCATCGATGGGCAGGCCGTTGGAGGCGTCGGCATCGACTTCCTCACCGACATCCAGCGGTACAATGCCGAACTCGGCTACTGGCTCGGCGAACCATACTGGGGGCAAGGCCTCATGAGCGAAATCATCGCCGCCACCTGCGCCCACCTCTTCCGCGCCACGCGCATCAACCGCATCTTCGCCCCCGTCTTCGACTACAACCGCGCCTCCATGCGGGTACTGGAGAAAAACGGATTCATCCGCTGCGGCATCATGCACCGGGCCGCCGTCAAAGACGGCCAAACATTCGACCTCCACTACTTCGAACTCCTCAAACAGCCAACACGCTGACGCCCGGATTTCCTCCAACCGCACCTCCCCGGCCACACACGAAAAAGGGCGAGTCACCCGGACTCGCCCTGAAAATCGGAAAAGAATAATCCGAACCCCTTACAGAATATCGGAAACGGCGGCCTTCTCTTCGAGAAGCTCGTTCACGGTAGCGTCGATCTTCTCGCGGGAGAAAGCATCGATCGGAAGACCCTGAACGATCTCCCAGCTGCCGTCTTCCTTCGTACGAATCGGGAAAGAACAGATAATACCGGCTTCGATACCGTACGAACCGTCGGAACAGACGGCCACGGAATGCCAATCGCCTTCAGGCGTCGGGAAGCTCAGGCTGCGCACCGTATCCACGGCGGCATTCGCGGCGGAAGCGGCGGAAGAAAGGCCACGGGCAGCGATAATGGCGGCGCCGCGCTGCTGCACCGTCGTAATGAACTCACCCTTCAGCCAATCCATATCGGAAATCAAATCCGTCACAGGCTTGCCGTCGATCTTGGCATTCGTCCAGTCCGGATACTGCGTCGCGGAATGATTGCCCCAAATCGCCATATTCGTCACGCGGGAAACATGCACACCGGCCTTATCGGCAAGCTGGCTCTTCGCGCGGTTCTCGTCGAGGCGGGTCATGGCGAAGAAACGATCGTTCGGCACGCCAGCGGCATTCTTCATCGCGATTAGCGCATTCGTATTGCAGGGATTGCCCACCACGAACACACGCACATCCTTGGCTGCATTGGCGGCGATGGACTTGCCCTGTCCAATGAACAGCTTACCGTTGATGCTCAGAAGATCCTTGCGCTCCATACCGGCCTTGCGAGGCACGGAACCCACGAGAATGCACCAGTTCGCGTCCTTGAAAGCCTCATCGGGATCGCAGGTAGCCACGATATCATTCACAAGCGGGAAAGCGCAGTCCTGAAGCTCCATCACCACGCCGTTCAGAGCCTTCATGGCGGGCTCGATTTCAAGAAGGCGGAGATTGACGGGCTGATCGCAGCCGAGCATGGAGCCGGAAGCGATGCGGAAAAGCAGCGAATAGGCAATCTGCCCAGCTGCACCGGTAACAGTGATAGTGACGGGTGTCTTCATATCGGAAACAATAATACGCCCGGGATCGCCCCGGATCGTACTCTCATTCTACCGGGACACCCTGCAACCGTCAACCCCATATCATGAACGCGGGCAAAAAAGTATCCCGCCCCATACGGTGCCTCGTTTCCCCGTTCCGCATTGACATGCCACCTCCAAATGATATACTTTCCACCGGACAAAATCCATCAGCTTATGTTTACCCCCGAATTCAAAAACAAGCTCGTCGACACTCTCGAAAGCCTCAAAAACGAAGGCCTTTACAAAAGCGAACGCTTCATCGACTCCCAGCAATACTCCCAGGTCACGCTCAAGGACGGATCCTCCGTCATCAACATGTGCGCCAACAACTACCTCGGCCTCGCCAACCACCCCGAAGTCATGAAAGCCGCCCAGGAAGCCATCGACCGCTGGGGCTTCGGCATGGCCTCCGTCCGCTTCATCTGCGGTACCCAAACCCTTCACCGCACCCTCGAAGAACGCCTCAGCGCCTTCCTCGGCACCGAGGACACCATCCTCTACGGCTCCTGCTTCGATGCCAACGGGGGCCTCTTCGAATCCCTCCTCGGAGAAGAAGACGCCATCATCTCCGACTCCCTCAACCATGCCTCTATCATCGACGGCGTACGCCTCTGCAAGGCCAAGCGCTACCGCTACGAAAACAACAACATGGAAGACCTTGAAAACAAACTCAAGGAAGCCGATGCCAACGGAGCCAAAATCAAACTCATCTCCACAGACGGCGTCTTCTCCATGGACGGCATCATCGCCCAGCTCGACAAAATTCACGAACTGGCAAAACAATACGGAGCCCTCGTCCACTTCGACGAATGCCACGCCACCGGCTTCCTCGGCAAAACAGGCCGCGGCACCCATGAACATTGCGGCATCTTCGGCCAGATAGACATCACCACCGGCACCCTCGGCAAAGCCCTCGGCGGAGCCTCTGGCGGCTACACCTCAGGCCCGAAGGAAATCATCGAAATCCTCCGCCAGCGCTCCCGCCCCTACCTCTTCTCCAACAGCATCATGCCCGCCATCGCTGCCGCCACCCTCAAGGTACTCGACATCCTCGAAGGCTCCACCGAATACCGCGACCGCGTCGAAACCAACGCCCAGTACTTCCGCAAAGCCATGACCGAAGCGGGCTTCACCATCTCCGGCAAAGACCACCCCATCTCCCCCGTCATGCTCGGAGACGCCGCCCTCTCCCAAAAAATGTCCGAACTCCTCCTCAAACACGGAGTCTACGCCATGGGCTTCTTCTACCCCGTCGTCCCCAAAGGCAAAGCCCGCATCCGCACTCAAATCTCCGCCTGCCACAGCATCGAACAGCTCGACAAAGCCATCGACGCCTTCTGCAAAGCAGGCAAAGAACTCGGAGTCATCAAATAACCACCCGCATCCGAAGAGGGTCGACACATCACCCGGCCCTCTTCGGAAACCACCTCACGCACCCCAACGCCTTGAGCGAAACCACCGCCAGCCTCAACCTCTGCCGCCTCGGAGCGCCTCGCCGCTCCGCAGGCACTCCCCCCGAAATCCCGGACTACACCATCGTCCGGCAAATCGGCAGCGGAGCCTATGGAGAAGTCTGGCTCGCCCGCTCCCTCACCGGAGCCTACCGCGCCGTCAAAATCGTATGGCGTGAAGACTTTGACGACGAACGCTCCTTCATCCGCGAATTCGAAGGAATCCTCAACTACGAACCCCTCGCCCGCAACCACCCCGGACTCGTCCACATCCTCCATGTCGGCCAGAAAAACGAGCCCACCCCCTTCTATTACTACGTCATGGAACTGGCGGATGATGCCCAAACCGGCATCAACATCAACCCCGAAGGCTACACCCCCCGCACCCTCCGCAGCGACAAACAACTCTACGGCAACCGCCCCATGCCGCTCGACTACTGCATCGAAGTCGGCAGCCAGCTCGCTCACGCTCTCTTCTACCTCCACAGCGAAGCCCTCACCCACCGCGACGTCAAACCCGCCAACGTCGTCTTCGTCAACGGCCGCCCCAAACTCGCCGACATCGGCCTCGTCGCCCCGGCGGACCAGCGCAGCTTCGTCGGCACTGAAGGATTCATCCCCCCCGAAGGACCGGGTACCCCGCGAGCGGACGTATACGCCCTCGCCAAAGTCCTCTACGAAATCACCACCGGCCGCGACCGCCTCGACTTCCCCGAACTACCCGACGAACTACCCGAAGGCACCCCACGCAAAAAATGGCTCGCCTTCAATGAAATCATCTGCGCCGCCGCTGAACCGCGCCTCGACGCCAGCACCATCACCACTGCCGAACAACTCGCGGAAGCCATCGACGAACTCCGCACCTACGCCCCTCAGCAGCTCCGCAAAAAAATTGCCGGCAAAACCAAAAAACCGGGCAAAAAAGGCTTCCCGTGGGGCATTGCCACCTTCGGCACCCTCATGGGCATCGGAATCACCTTCGCCATCATCTACCATGCACCCCTCCTCCAATACATCCTCCCGCGCATCATAGAAACGGCCGGCAGCCTGCTCGAAACCAAACCCGGCGCACCGCAACAACCGGCGCCCGCACCGATCCAGCCCCAAATCTCCAAGGACAACCTCGAAGAAGGCACCCTCTACATCACCAGCTTCCCGCCGGGAGCATCCATCTACACCTCCTCCGGCAAATACCTGGACGAAACCCCGTACGGCCCCATAGCACAACCGACAGGCAACCGAGTCTCCTTCACACTCCGCAAAGACGGCTATGCCGACAAACACGAAACAGGCATCATACCGGGCGGCGGCGTCCTCGCCCTCGGCGGCGACCTGAAACCATACAACCCGCCACAACGCGGCAAAGAATGGAAAGACATCACCGGAACCGTCTACGCCCCCTCCGGCAACGAACACGTCGCTTCCACCCCTGTCACAGCCGCGCAATTCAAAAACTTCACTGCCACCCTGCCGCAGGACAAACAGCCGCCAAGCGAAACCATACAGGGATCGGACATCATCCGCACCACCCCGGAAGCCATCAGCGCCTACACCCTCTGGCTCACCTCCCAGTGCGAACGCGAAGGTATCATTGGCCACGACCACTCCATCAACGCCATCGCTGAAAAAGGCCAAGAAGCCGAAAACAGCAAACTGCAAGCCTACAGACTCGTCGCCAGCCCCGTACGCAAAACCCCCATCACCCTGCTCACCAACCCGGCCGGAGCCGTCGTCACCCTCAACGGGCAAATGCTGGGCGTCACGCCCATGCAAAACGTCCGAGTCCCGCTCGCCCCATACCTCCTCGAATTCAAACTTCCCGGCTACACCACAATACGGAAAAGCGGACTCTCCCCCAAAGACCTCATCCTCTCCCTCCGGCTGGAACCCAACAACTCCGTCGTCTTCGGGCAGGAATGGATCAACAGCCTCGGCATGCGCTTCATCCCCATCAACGCCAATCAGCTCGCCGGAGCTACCGAAGTACGCCTCTCCGACTATCAGACCTACCTGAACGACTCCAAAACCGCTGCGCCTCCCGCGCCACCCTTCGACCAGAACCCTCACCATCCCGTCGTCAACGTCAACCGGCAACAAGCTCTCGACTTCGCTGCCTGGCTCACCAAAACGGAACGTGAAAAAGGCATCATCGAAGCCAACGACCAATACCAGCTCCCCACCGACGCGGAATGGAGCCTCATGGTCGGCCTCACCTCCGAACAGGGACAAACCCCATACCAGCGGCAGAAAAACCCCGCAGGCAACGCCAACTCCTACCCATGGGGCACACGCTGGCCTCCGCTCGCAAGCACAGGCAACTTTGCAGACCAAAGCGCCATTCCCCTCATCCCCACCTCACGCACCATCCCCAACTACCGCGACGGCTACCCATACACCGCTCCCGTCGCCTCCTATCCAGGCAACGAAATCGGCCTGCACGACTTGGCGGGCAACGTACAGGAATGGGTCTCCGACAACTACGGCGGCCCTCGCGACTTCCGGTTCCGCAACCATGGAGTCCTTCGCGGTGGCAGCTACGAATCATTCCGCCCGGCGCAACTGAACAACAGCGCCCGCATCCCAGTACCGCCCGACACCCAAAGCCCTGCGGCAGGCTTCCGCCTCATGCTCAACCGCACCATCGTTGCGGAATAACAGGCAGAAAACGCCATTGCACCAAATTGGCAATCAATCGAAAAATGTGGACAAACACCACAATCCTGCCTATTAGGCTATCCGACCCCTACCTTTCTCAATAAAACCACTGAACTCCGCATCATTGCCTTCTGCAACACATTGCAATGAACCTCTCACACGCGGTCACAACAGGCGTATTGCTCACCGCCATCACAGGCATGAGCTACGGAGCAATCAACTACGAATATCGCGGTGGATGGGACAACTTTCCCAGTCCATCCGCACCGGGTCAAGCACACGAACTCCTGAACAACACTCCATCGAACTCCCCCTTCACCCTCATCAATGCCAAAGTCAATGAAGGTGACCTTGTGATCGACAACACCCGCCTCACACAAATCGACTTTCACGGCACCGTCAAAACACCGCAATACGAACCGGACAGGGACGCGGACAAGGCTTTGCCTTCATCATGGGGCTGAAAAACCTCACCGTCCGCAACGGCTGGCAAACCCTCGCCTCCACCGACTTCACATGAGCCAACTCCACATGGAGTGTCGCCATTGACACCAGCCAAGGACTCGACAAAGTCATCGTACAGGGCTTCTGGAGAAACTCGGCCGGCATCGTCTCCACCTATGCCATGGGCACCGTCAACCTCAGCACCTACGCACACACCACTGTAGCATTTGGCATGCACCGGCAAACTGCGGACGGACAACGCATCGGAACATTCTTCTATGCAAACGGCACGGGCACCATGCTCAACAACGGCTCACTCATCGCCCACAACAACGGCAACCCTCTCGGCAACGGCGTCTTGGGACTCGGCCCCGTCAGCGGCACAACCGACAACGGCAATCAGGGCTGCTACGCCCTCGACAACGTCTACGTCTACAACATGTGGACCGACAGCACGGTCATCAACGCCACGGACCTGCAAGCGCTCACAACAGCAGCCCACCAGCGCCGCAGCGGGAGCCCCATACCGGAACCCACCAGTGCAGCCATCAGCCTTCTCGGCCTTATCGGATGGGCAATCCGCCGCCGTCGCAAGGCAACCGCAGCGACGGTCTGACACCAACCGCGCCACATCAACAAAAGCAAAGAGCGAAAGGGTAATACCATTCGCTCTTTTTTATCTTCACAATCTTCAGCAACCAGTCTCATTCAACCTGACACTTGTTGCGTTCATCATTCCACTCCCCCTGGCAGCATGACGTAGTCATGGTAAAGGGCGGCGATTGCGGTGATGAGCGGAAACGAAGAAGCCCCGCATGCAATTAAGCAAGCGGGGCTTCATATAACATCCCGGCGGCGACCTACTCTCGCGGGACCTGTCGTCCGACTACCATCGGCGCGGCAGCGTTTCACTTCCGGGTTCGGAACGGGACCGGGTGGGACCACTGCGCTGTGACCACCGGGTTTCAGCTTGTTGAGGGCTGCCTATCCGGGAGTCATTGGTATGTGCGGGGATGTTATGTTGTTGTCTTCAGGCTCGTATGAGGAGGCTGACATCCGTGTGGCATGTAGTGTTTAATATTGAACTTGGCGTTACTTTCTTTGACAGAGTCGTCATTGAGGTTCATGGTGAAAAGAAGTCAATCGGTGATTAGTATCACTCGGCTTAATGCATTACTGCACTTCCACCTATGACCTATCAACGTGGTCGTCTTCCACGAACCTATAGGGAAAACTCATCTTGGGATGGACTTGGCGCTTAGATGCTTTCAGCGCTTATTCCTTCCGCACTTAGCTACTCGGCCATGCACTTGACAGTACAACCGATGCACCAGTGGTGCGTCAGACCCGGTCCTCTCGTACTAAGGTCTGAACCCCTCAATTTTCCAACGCCCACAGAGGATAGAGGACCGAACTGTCTCGCGACGTTCTGAACCCAGCTCGCGTGCCGCTTTAACCGGCGAACAGCCGGACCCTTGGGACCTTCTCCAGCCCCAGGATGCGACGAGCCGACATCGAGGTGCCAAACCACGCCGTCGATATGAACTCTTGGGCGTGATCAGCCTGTTATCCCTAAGGTACCTTTTATCCGTTGAGCGACGGCAATTCCACTTTCTACCGCCGGATCACTTGGGCCTGCTTTCGCATCTGCTCGACTTGTTGGTCTCGCAGTTAGGCGCGTTTATGCCCATGCACTCGACACTCGGTTGCAGACCGAGCTGAACGCACCTTCGCACTCCTCCGTTACTTTTTGGGAGGATACCGCCCCAGTAAAACTGACCGGCTGACACGGTCCCATTGCCGGTTTCACGGCTTATGGTTAGATTCTCCAATCTCAAAGGGTGGTGTCTCATTGGCGACTCTGGCGGGCCCTAAAGCCAACCTTCATAGTCTCCCACTTACTCTGAGCATTGCGACCGAAGAAACAATGACAGCTTACAGTTAAGGTCTATAGGGTCTTTCCGTCCTTCTGCGGGTAGGCGGCATCTTCACCGCCACTACAATTTCACTGAGCGCCTAGTTGAGACAGTGCCCAACTCGTTTCACGATTCGTGCAGGTCGGAACTTACCCGACAAGGAATTTCGCTACCTTAGGACCGTTATAGTTACGGCCGACATTCACCGGGACTTGGGTTCAGAGCTTCGCTTGCGCTAACCCCTTGCCTTAATCTTTCGGCATTGGTCACGTGTCACACCCTATACTTCGACTTGCGTCTTTGCAGAGTGCTGTGTTTTTGATAAACAGTCGGTTGGGCCATTTCTCTGCGGCCTGATCTCTCAGGCACCCCTTCTTCCGAAGTTACGGGGCTAATTTGCCGAGTTCCTTAACTAGGTTTCACTCTTGCGCCTTGGTATATTCTACCCACCCACCTGTGTCGGTTTACGGTACGGGTTCCTTAGCATACGGCAGGGCTTTTCTTGGCACTCGATTTGATCATGCGTTTCGGCCGAAGCCTCCACTCGGAATTCGTTTACCTGGTGATCTCTTCTCATGCGTCCTCCTGCTTTAAGGGTCGGAAGCTCAGGATTATTAACCTGATGTCCATCGCCTACGCCTCTCGGCCTCGGCTTAGGTCCCGGCTAACCCAGGGACGTACATCGTTGCCCTGGAAACCTCGGGTTTACGGCGGACATGTATTTAACATGTCTTTACGTTACTAATGTCTGCATACTCACTTGAATGCTCTCCAGGTTCAGTCGCCATCCCCCTTCTACGTACATTCAACGCTCTCCTACCACTCTATCTTACGATAAAGTCCAGAGCTTCGGTATAACGCTTATCGCCAATCATTTTCGGCGCAGGATCACTCGATGAGTAAGCTATTACGCATTTTTTAAATGGTGGCTGCTTCTAAGCCAACATCCTCACTGTCTGTGTAATCCCACATCCTTTCCACTGAGCGTTATTTTGGCACCTTAGCTGCTGGTCTGGGCTGTTTCCCTTTCGACAATGAAGCTTATCCCCCACTGTCTCACTGCCATATTCCATTGCGCGGTATTCAGAGTTTGATAAGGTTTGGTAAGCGGGTGTGCCCCCTAGCCTTGTCAGTGCTTTACCCCCGCGCATCAGCATATGACGCTGCACCTAAATGCATTTCGGAGAGAACCAGCTATCACGGGGTTTGATTAGCCTTTCACTCCTACCCTCAACTCATCAGAGAACTTTTCAACGTTCACCTGTTCGGTCCTCCACATAGTTTTACCTATGCTTCAACCTGGTCAAGGGTAGGTCACCTCCGCTTCGGGTCCAGTACCCGCGACTTAACGCCCTTTTCGGACTCGCTTTCGCTACGACTCCATCCCGGAAGGATTTAGTCTTGCCACGAACACTGACTCGCAGACTCATTAAACAAAAGGCACGCCATCGCCTTTACGGCTCTGACACTTTGTAGACTTACGGTTTCAGGTTCTATTTCACTCCGCTCACAGCGGTTCTTTTCACCTTTCCCTCGCGGTACTTGTTCACTATCGGTCGCCAACTAGTATTTAGCCTTGCGCGGTGGTCCGCGCGGATTCATACACCGTTCCACGTGTGGTGTATTACTCAGGATTCCTCTTACTCCCACTGGTCATTTCGCTCACGAGGCTTTCACTCTCTCCGGCCTACCTTTCCAGGTAGTTAAACTATGATCAATGGTCGAGTTTGTCGAGGTCCTACAACCCCGAAGGAGTACCTTCGGTTTGGGCTCTACCGCTTTCGCTCGCCACTACTTACGGTATCGATTTCTCTTTCTTTTCCTCCGCTTACTGAGATGTTTCACTTCAGCGGGTGTCGCGTTCCTTATCCTATGTATTCAGATAAGGTCGATTCCGTATTACCGGAATCAGGTTACCCCATTCGGATACCCCCGGGTCTTAGCTCACTTGCAGCTCTCCGAGGCTTTTCGCAGCTTGTTGCGTCCTTCTTCGCCTGTTGGCACCAAGGCATTCTCCGTAAGCCCTTGGTTTCTTCTTTCCGCGGATTTCTCCGTTTCCAGAACCCCAATGACTTTCTGTAAAGTTTTTTGTGTGTTTTGCTTGGTTCTATTATTTTAAGTGTAAAATTGTATATTTCCCACTTTGGTTGGTTGAAACCGATTTCTCGGTTTCTCCTATTTGCCACACGGATGTCAATCTCCTTTTACCGTTCACTTTGCTTCGCCTCCATTAGGCGTTGGTGGGCCTAACAGGACTTGAACCTGTGACCCCACGCTTATCAAGCGTGTGCTCTAACCAACTGAGCTACAGGCCCTTTTTTGCTTCCGTTTTTTTCGAGAGGTCTCTTCCACCTTGTTTTGGTGGAGGCACGGGGACTCGAACCCCGGACATCCAGCTTGCAAAGCTGGCGCTCTACCAACTGAGCTATACCCCCTTTGGTTTTGGGTTCGGTCAAGAGAGTGTTTGTCGGAAAAAGCCGTGACGCGCGCCGTCTGTTCTCTGCGCTTGTGTTGCAGGAGTTTACACATCTTTTTATCGTTTCGGAAGTATCGCAACACTTCCGTCTCAGCCGAGGCTGAGTCGACCTAAGAGATTTTCATCTCTTTTCTCCATAGAAAGGAGGTGATCCAGCCGCAGGTTCCCCTACGGCTACCTTGTTACGACTTCATCCCAGTTACCAGTCTCACCTTAGGACCCTGCCTCCTTGCGGTTGGCTTCAGATACTTCGGGTGCGACCGGCTTCCATGATGTGACGGGCGGTGTGTACAAGACCCGGGAACGTATTCACGGCGCCGTAGCTGATGCGCCATTACTAGCGATTCCATCTTCATGTAGGCGAGTTGCAGCCTACAATCCGAACTGGGCCCAGTTTTCATGGATTGCCTCCCCCTCGCGGGTTCGGTACCCTCTGTACTGGGCATTGTAGTACGTGTGCAGCCCTGGGCATAAGGGCCATACTGACCTGACGTCGTCCCCACCTTCCTCCCAGTTGATCTGGGCAGTCTCGCCAGAGTCCCCACCATAACGTGCTGGTAACTGGCAACAGGGGTTGCGCTCGTTGCTGGACTTAACCAAACATCTCACGACACGAGCTGACGACGGCCATGCAGCACCTGTGTGACGCCACCGAGGTGTCACATGCTTTCACATGTTGTTCATCACATGTCAAGCCCAGGTAAGGTTCTTCGCGTTGCATCGAATTAAGCCACATACTCCACCGCTTGTGCGGGTCCCCGTCAATTTCTTTGAGTTTTAATCTTGCGACCGTACTCCCCAGGCGGCACGCTTAACGCGTTTGCTCCGGCACGTGGGGGGTCGATTCCCCACACACCAAGCGTGCACCGTTTACTGCTAGGACTACAGGGGTATCTAATCCCTTTCGCTCCCCTAGCCTTCGTACCTCAGCGTCAGTACATGTCCAGGAACCCGCCTTCGCCACGAGTGTTCTTCTCGATATCTACGCATTTCACTGCTACACCGAGAGTTCCGGTTCCCCCTCCATGACTCTAGCATCACAGTATCAAGCGCACTCCAGGGGTTGAGCCCCTGCCTTTCACGCCCGACTTATGATGCAGCCTACGTACCCTTTACGCCCAGTGATTCCGAACAACGCTTGAGACCTCTGTATTACCGCGGCTGCTGGCACAGAGTTAGCCGTCTCTTCCTCTTGTGGTACTATCAAGCTTGCGCCTTGCTCCCACATGACAGGGGTTTACAATCCGAAGACCTTCTTCCCCCACGCGGCGTCGCACCATCAGGGTTTCCCCCATTGTGAATGATTCTCGACTGCTGCCACCCGTAGGTGTCTGGACCGTGTCTCAGTTCCAGTGTGGCCGGACATCCTCTCAGACCGGCTACCCGTCATCGCCTTGGTGAGCCGTTACCTCACCAACTAACTAATAGGCCGCGAGCCCCTCTTCAAGCGCATTGCTGCGTTTACTCTTGCGAGTCTATCGGGCATTAATCCCGGTTTCCCAGGGCTATTCCCGTCTCGAAGGCAGGTTGCTCACGTGTTACTCACCCGTGCGCCACTAAGAAGCATTAGCAAGCTATTGCTTCTCCGTTCGACTTGCATGTCTTATCCACGCCGCCAGCGTTCGTTCTGAGCCAGAATCAAACTCTCCATATTATATTTTTTAGAAATTGCTGGTTTCCGCTCGAATCTTTCGATTCTGCGGATGCCATGCGTCCCCTGCTCTCCATCCCTTTCGGAACGGGTCTTCGCCTAGTTCAGCACGGCGTGCGTCACGACTTTTTCCTCTCTCTTTTTCCTCCTCTCAAGTGCTCTCCGCAAGGTTTCGTCTCCTCGCTGCCGGTCTCCCGGCTTCAGCACTTCGAAAGTCTTTCCTGTAAAGTGTTCGCCTCTTCTCCTGAAGAGTTTGCCCGCGGCCCTCGCTTCACTCTCACTCGCCCTTGCCTTGCCGGCTTCCGGTTCGTTCCGTGTCGCGTCTTTCGCGGCGCCCCGTAGTGGGGTGAGGAGAGTTTACTCTTTTTTTCTCTCACGTCAAGGTTTTTTCACTCTTTTTTTCTCCTCATCCCCTTCAAACCACCCTCAATATACCACCATAACTGCTAGCCTTGAACAATTTATACGTTTTTTACTTTTTATGATTTCTTTGACGAAACATGGGAGGGGATTCACAAGCACCTGCCTCTTTACCCCCTTTTTCGGAGTCTTTATTGCGATATCAGAACTATATCTCGCCGAATTCAGCATGAGAAACCTCTCTTTAGGTATCCAGGCTTTCCATGTTCTCTGAATACGCTTATCACCAGGCGCGCTTATTGGCAACATTGCCGATCCTTCCTGCATCCGCAGGTTTCTCGCTCGGCATTCTGTTCCTCCGATACAGATGCACTTGTTTCTTTGTCGCGATTACGCGCGCACGAGACAGCCCCAGGCACGATCAAGATAGCGGACCGTATCAAGCGACTGTTTCACTTTTCATCCTTTTCTCATGGGTTAGGCAGCTCTTCCGCCTTTCAGGAAGGAGTATTGCCGAAATCGATACCTTACCCCAAATACGGGGCCAACACAGGCTTCAGCGCCATGGCATCCGCATCAGGCACATCCACCATCCAGAAAGAGACGCGGTCATCATGCACAAAACCGCCGAGCTGTTCATTCTGCCCGCAGACGAGCACAAAATCGAAAGGCTTGGGATGCGGCGAGATGCCCATAGGCTCGTACGTAAAAGGAGAAGCCTTCTTCATCAGCATTCGCACCTGCTCTTTGTCGCCGACCGCGAGCGGTTTACTTACCAGCTTGCCCTCTTCACGAAAGGAAATACTCAGCCCTTCCTCCTGCAGCGATGCATGCAAGCGCGCATCACGCGCAGCATCCTTCACATGCACAATCCTTCTCTGGGTCGACACCGCCGGTTTCACTGCACCAGGCGACGCCGCACAGGAGACACAAGCGATCATCGCACCAAACACGGGCAAAATCAGCAGACGTTCATACATAGGATTCCCATATAGCATTTCTGCGATCCAAGGTCAATATGCTTCTGCGCCACAAGCCGTGGCATGCCACGACATCCCCACAGCTTTCACGCGCCTCTTGAGACTTCATCGACACACCCGGCTTTCAGCAAGCGGCGCTGTCGGATTTCGTCTTCTGGAAAGTCGACACGAAAATTACCAAGGATACGACGAGCGCCCATCCGAACGCTACCACATTCATCATGGATATCTGGACCCGGCATAAAAATAAGGATTGACTATATTTGCAGGAATGCTATCGTAGTCAAGTTCAACAATTAAACTTTACCGGAGGTATATACATACAGTGGACGACGACGTAATTTGCACGGAAAAACTCATCACGGATCGCAAGACTTTTTTCCTGGATCTCAAAAAGAATGCACGCGGCCATGTGGTTCGCATTACAGAAAAGGTAAGCTCCAATCGCGACCGCATCATGGTGCCAGCCGAAATCCTCGACGATTTCATCGCAGCGCTTCAAGATATTCGCGAGGCGCTAGGCCAACAACAGCAGCAGCAGGATTAATCCTGCATCCGTCTTCAGGTTTTCCTCAAGAAAACGACAGCGGTTTCCTCCCTCAAGAGGAAATTATGACAGAGGGTTACGCATTGATACGCGTAACTCTTTTGTTTTCTTACGATATTTTTTCAAACAAGAACCACTTTCATCTCGACATTCCGGGCCGGGTGGTTTTCAATGGAAGGCGAAACAAAAGCGTATTTTATATTATTCACTCTTTTACATCCCTCTATCGACATGAACAGAATCAAAGTACTTGAATTGGGCTGGGAATTCCCGCCGCTGATCAACGGTGGTCTCGGCGTTGCCTGCATGGGGCTTTCCAAAGCCCTGGCCAAGAAGGTGGATCTGCATGTCATTGTGCCCAAAGCGGATCCTTCGGCAAGGTATGATGGCTTCGATCTCCTTGGCTTGAACAATCTTCAATTTGAAGAGGTCGAGTCCTGCGAAGACGGCTACCGTTACGAAAGCTTTGCCATGGTCGAGCGCGCCCCGATGAGCCTCGATCCCTACGTCAGCGAAGAAGGCGGAACCGATGTGGTCAGATTCACCCACGAGGGCAAACTCATCTTCTCCCGCATTCACCGGGAGGATCTAAGCCTCTTCACCTCCAAGGAAGACCTCTACGCGGGCGATCTCGCCCGCAAAGTCATCGAATTCTCCAAGATTGCCGCCAAGCTGGCGCTCAAGCAGGATTTCGATGTGATCCACGCTCACGACTGGATGACCTACCTTGCCGGAGTCGAAGTCAAAAAAGCCACCGGCAAACCGCTCGTCGTGCATCTGCATGCTTCGCAGTTCGACCGTGCCGGAGCCGATGCGCGCGGCTGGATTTACGATATCGAGAAATACGGCATGGAACAGGCGGACGCCGTCATCCCCGTCAGCAAATACACGGGCACGGTCGTCAGCGGGCATTACGCCATCGACCCGGCCAAAATCTTCCCCGTACACAACGGTGCAGATCCCGTCGAAGTCTTCCGGGGCAAGAAAAAATTTCCCGAAAAGCTCGTCCTCTTCCTCGGCCGCCTCACGGCGCAGAAGGGGCCGGAATTCTTCCTGCAAATCGCTGCCAAAGTTCTCGAAAAGACGGACAATGTGCGTTTCGTCATGGCCGGCACGGGCGAAAAGCTCCGCCAGCTCATCGAAACCGGAGCCTTCCACGGCGTGGGCGACAAATTCCACTTCACCGGATTCCTGAACAAGCAGAAAGTCAACGAACTGCTCAGCATCACCGATGTGTATTGCATGCCGTCCGTCTCCGAGCCGTTCGGCCTCTCCGCTCTGGAAGCGGCCCAGTTCCACATCCCGGCCGTCATCTCCAAGCAGTCCGGCGTGGCCGAAGTCATGAAGGGCGCGCTCAAGGCCGACTTCTGGGATGTGAACAAAATGGCCGAACACATCGTCAACCTCATTACGGATGAAGAACTCTACCAGCACGTCGTCGCACAGAGTACGGAAGACATCAAGGCTTCCACATGGGACACGGCCGCAGACAAAGTCATCCGAGTGTACAATCACGTACTCAGGCGTTAACCTCCCTACCTCCACCCACAGACCATGCCGAAGATCACCCTGACATTCCACGCCCATCAGCCCAACAGGCTCATTCCGT
This sequence comes from Neoakkermansia glycaniphila, assembly GCF_900097105.1. Lineage (GTDB taxonomy): Bacteria > Verrucomicrobiota > Verrucomicrobiia > Verrucomicrobiales > Akkermansiaceae > Akkermansia > Akkermansia glycaniphila. Next base: position 1,177,289 of record NZ_LT629973.1, read on the forward strand.
ACGACTTCTTCAAGATCGGCGAACACGCTTTCTACGAAGATGACGACATGAACGCCCGCGTCCTCAACGCCGTCTCCGAGCGTTCCTACCTGCCTGCCAACCGCCTCATGAAGAGGTTGATCGAACTGTCGGACGGCCAGTTCCGCATGGCTCTCGCCATTTCCGGCGTCATCCTCGAGCAGGCGGAATACCATCGCCCTGACCTCATCACATCGTTCAGGGAACTGGCGGATACAGGCCATGTCGAATTCCTCGCCATGCCTTACTACTCCTCGCTGGCATCCATCTATTCGCCGAACGAATTCGCCGACCAGGTGGCCGAGCATACGCAGCTCATCCATCGCCTGTTCGGGCAAACTCCCACCGTCCTCTGGAACACGGGCATGCTGTATTCCAACGCCATTGCAGCGCAGGCGGAAGAAATGGGGCTGAGCGGCATCATGGCGGATGGCAACACCGGAGCCATTCCCAACCTCTACACGAACGATTTGCACCGCGCTCCCGCCGTTTCGAAAACCACGACGCTCTTCCGCAACCGCGAACTTTCCAACGACCTGGCCAACAACCGCACCAATCCCGCGTGGAGCGAATACCCCCTGTCTCCCTACACGTTTGCCGACTGGCTCACGCAGCAACACGGGCAAGCCGTCAACATCGCCATGGACTACGAAACCCTCGGCGAGCGGCAAAGCGATGCCACGGGCGTTTTCGAATTCTGGCGCACCCTCATCCTCGCAGCCATTGAACAGGGCAACACCTTCGTCACCCCCGGACAGGCCGTCGCCGAATTGGAACCCAAAGCGATTGCCGATTGCCCCCAGAACATCTCCTGCTCCGCCACTGGCGACATGGAGCTGTGGACCAGCAACGACATGCAAAAGGAAGCCATCCGCAAAATATACAACCTCGAAGGTTCCGTGAAGGACTCGATGGATCCCGACCTCATACACGTCTGGCGGAAGCTGCAAAGCGCCGACCACTTCCAGTACATGCAGAAGGAAAACTGCTTCACGCCGTACCCCTCGCCTTACGAAGGCTACATCTACTACATGAATGCTCTGGCGGATCTCCAAATCCGCGTCAAACGCGAACACTTCGTCATGAGCATCCAGAAGGGAGCGCGCTGGGTCTAAGTCATTTCCGGCAAACCATTTATTCCACGGACGGGGCTTTCCCGTCCGTTTTTTATCATCACCCTGCCCGCAGAACCGTCATCACCTGCCAGCGGCCTGCCTCGCAAACAGAAAAGCCGAACGCCCCTCGCGTCCGGCTTTCACAAAACAGGCACCTCGGCCCGCCCTTACTTATCCTTGGGCTGCCTCTTGTTCAGAATAGAACTGCCGCGGGACGGTTTCGCTACCCACACAAGGCTATCCTTGTTATAGGGAGGATCCACCCGCATATTGTCATCCGGAAACGAAATCTGCGCATAGGCCTCTTCCGAGGTAGGCTCCACCGTACTTGTACGGAAAAGTTCGAAAATCGGCGATCCACGGCGATCCCGAGGTTTTGCGGTATCATCCATATCGTCGATGAGCAGGCAGAAGCCGAATGCCCCCCCCCCGATTTCGGAGACGAGCACATCCATTTCATACCACTGATCCTTCTCTACCGTAAAAGGCGTTCCGGCCTGGAAACCGCCGAACAGGTTGTTCCATGCGTCGCAGCCTTCATAGGCATAGAAATCCTTGCCCTGCCGGTAGGTCGGACGATTGTTGCCGTTCCACACATTGTCTTCCAGCGTATGGAAACCGCAGGCTAGCACATTCTTCCCGTTGAAACGCACGGCCAGCACGGAGTCGCCAATACCCACAAAGCGGAATTTGCCGGACTTCGGAGCCTTCACGCGGCCGGAGTAAACGGCCAACCAGCGCGACTGCTCCACCTTGTCCTGCACCTTGTATGCATACGGAGCTTCCTTGTCCAGACTGTGAAGCATGTAGAAGCAAGCCACATACAGATTGGTAGGCGACTTGAAATATTTGTCGAAATACCCTTTGGGCCAGCCGGAATTGTAGAAATGGCTGATCTCCTTCAACACGCCTTCACAATTGGCCTGGGTATGCTCCTTATAAGGAGAAGGAGCCGCCGACTTCGTCTGCTTCAGGTCATAAAACGAACCGCAGAAGGACGAACCTCCGCCACCGGTGCCACCCATCCCGATTCCGGAACCGACGCCGTCCCCTTCACCGTCTCCCAACCCCGTACCGGCAGTCTCGCTCATGCCCATGCCCGTATCTTCGATCGGCGGAATTTCGATATCCGGCATCACCATGGGACCGGTATCCACGGAAACGATCACATTCGTCATCACATCCGGATTGCCTCCCGAAGGGCGGGGCGCCGGATTCATCGAAGGACGCTGCAATTCGGACGGAGGATCGGGGGGAGGAACGTAACCTTCGAATTCTGCTTGTTGCGGCGCTTCCACCAGGATCTTAACCATCCAAAGCAGTAATGCCAGCAGGAGGCATGAACCGGCAGAGACAGATACGGCGGATATTGTATTACGCTTTTTTAGCAATTTCAACTCCTCCTCGACACTTGGAGGAGACTCAACGTGCATGGCCATGGTATGTAAGTATTTTCAGTGTTTTGTTTATATTAGTCATTCGCTGCGGGAAGTCCAGCAGAAAACCACCGGACTGCCCCCTTTATCCAGTAAAGCCGCAGCAGAGCCGCGGCTTTACCTCATCATACAGGAAATTGTCTTTCGATTCTTACGCTGCTTCCCCGGCCCAGATCAGACTGTCCTTGTCATAGGGCACTTCAGAGCGTTCGCCGGGCAACGGCTCTTTCATATTCTTGTAAAGCTCATCTACATTCGGCTCTGCAAAATTCGTACGGAACAACTGGAAGATCGGGGAGCCCGTTCCATCCTTCAGCGTCGAAGGCGTATCGACATCTTCAATCAGGAGAACGAAGCCGAATTTGCCGCCCGGAATTTCCGAAATCAAGACTTCCATCGGATAGCTCTTACCCTGCTGCACGGAGAAAACATCACCCGAACACATACCGCCCGCACTCTCGTTCCAGTCGTGCCCTGCTTTCGTGTACTTGTAGAACTTTCTCGGCTCTCCCTTATCATCCTTCAACTCAGCGCGATTTCCAGGCTGACCGCCCATCATCTTACCGGAAGTGAGATGTTCCCAACCGTAGTCGAATACATTCTTGCCGTTGAAGCGCACGACGAGGGCATCGTCACCGTAACCGACGAAGCGAAATTTCCCGGTCTTCGGAGCAACCACTTTGCCGCGATAAATGGCAGCCCACATGCTGGGCTTCACCTTATCCTCCACCTTGTAGGCGTAGGGAGCTTCCGAAGCCTTGCTCACCGGCATATAAAAGCAGGACACATAGAGCTTGGTCGGAGCCACATAATATTTGGAAAGCATGCTCTTGCTCCAGCCGGTCGTGATGAACTCCTGAAGAATCTTTTTACAATTGCCGGGCGTCATCCCCGTCGGGGCGCCGGACGACGTCTGCTTCAGGTCGTAAAACGTACCTTCAATCGTCGAACCTCCGGCCTGTTCCGTACCAAGGCCCGTGCCACCGGAGCCGATCCCGTCGCCAAGACCGCCCGTGCCGAAACCCACGCCGAGCTCCATGCCCGTGCCGAAATCCATGCTATCCGTCGGCACATCCACCTCGGCCATCGCGACGGGGCCCGCTGCAGCAGCCACCACCACGCTGGGCGCCACGCTTGAGGACGCGCTCGCCGGGCGGGACTGCAACTGCTTCGTCACCGGCTGCTTGGTCGGAGGAAGATCTTCCAGCGGAGGCGTATAGTTCGTCAGCGCGGCGGGCTCCTGTTCTTCGAACAGCTTGACCGTCAAATACAAGGTCAAGCCTCCCAAAAAACAGCACAAAACGGCAATGGCGATCGACGATAAACGGTTCCGCTGAACGGTACGTTTCAGTTCGGCTTCCGCCTCCGGAGTCATTTCAATATGGAGTGACATATGGAATCGTTTCTTGATATGTGATAATTTTACGGCATGTACCTCCACACCGTGCCCGTATTTCAATGTACCAAATGTACACTGTTGGACAAGCAGAAAATCTCAGAGAACAATCACAAAAGCGTCACAAAAATCACATTTATCTTGAAAATGAACATATTAACCACAGCATTACACGATACTCCAACCCGGTCATGCTCCGGAGTGCTCTCTGCCCCCACAACCTATCCGGCGCCCCGCCGCGACAATAAAAAGGCTGCGGGGATTGCCGCAGCCTGAATATCATTGTCCTTTTGCCAACCTTACACGGACTGCCAGATCAGGCTATCCTTATCGTACGGCACATCCGAACGGCGATCGCCGGGCACCTTCATGTTCTTGTACAATTCGTCCGTATTCGGTTCGGCGAAGTTCGTACGGAACAGCTGGAAAATCGGCGAGCCCATGCCATCCTTCTTCGTAGGCGGAGAATCCATATCCTCGATCAGGAGAACGAAGCCGAAATAACCGCCGGGCACTTCCGAAACCAGAAGTTCGATCGGATAGGTCTGCCCCTCCTTCACCTCGAACACGTCGCCCGTGCAAAGCCCGTCCAGGTTATTGTTCCAGTCGGCTCCGGCCGTGCTGTACTTGTAGAACTGGCGGCCCTGCCCCTTGGTATCCTTCAATTCGGCACGGTTCGCCGCATTGCCGCCCAGCATCTTGCCGGACGATACGCTCGACCAGCCATAGTCGAACACCGTCTTATTGCCGAAGCGCACAGCCAGAGAGTCGTCACCCAGCCCTACGAAACGGAACTTCCCGGTCTTCGGGGCCTTCACCTTGCCGCGGTAGACGGCTACCCACATGCTGGGCTTCACCTTGTCTTCCACCTTGTAGGCATAGGGAGCTTCGTCGGCCTTGCAGATCGGCATGTAGAAACAGGCGGAATAAAGCTTCGTCGGTGCCTGATAGTACTTGGAAAGCACGCTCTTGCTCCAGCCGCTGGAATTGAATTCGCTGAGAACTTTTTTACACATCTCGGGGTTCATCCCGGTCGGCGCACCGGACGTCGTCTGCTTCAGATCGTAAAACGTCCCTTCCAGCGTCGAACCTCCAGCCTGTTCCGTACCGAGGCCCGTACCGCCCGAACCGATCCCGTCGCCAAGACCGCCCGTACCGAAGCCCACGCCGAGCTCCATGCCCGTACCGAAATCCATGCTGTCCGTCGGCACATCCACTTCAGCCATCGCCACAGGGCCCGCCGCAGCGGCCACCACCACACTCGGAGCCACACTTGAGGACGCGCTCGCCGGGCGAGACTGCAGTTGCTTCGTCACCGGCTGCTTGGTCGGAGGAAGATCTTCAAGAGGAGGCGTATAGGTCGTCAGAGCCGCAGGCTCCTGCTCTTCGAACAGCTTGACCGTCAAATACAAGGTCAAACCTCCCAAAAAACAGCACAAAACGGCAATGGCTATGGATGATAAACGGTTCCGCTGGACAGTACGCTTCAATTCGGCTTCCGCCTCCGGCGTCATTTCAATATGGAGTGACATGTGATTAATTCCTTAATGCTTGAACTTGATAATGCTTCTGCGACACGCCTCCCGCCACAGACGGGCATCAATGTACCAAATGCATTGCAAGGTACAAGCAGAAAATCATGAACAAGAATCACAAGAATGTAACAGCAGTAATTTTTTCATTAAAAATGAACATCTTACAAACATCAAAAAGCAGCACTTCGGGCATGTCATCCCTCAATACTCCCTACCTCGAAATGGCCACACCAAGCTTTCAGCGCGACAAAAAAGGCTGCCGGACTGCTCGCAGCCGGAACATCATTCGTGGGCAACCATGCCTAAACGGACTGCCAGATCAAGCTATCCTTATCGTACGGCACATTCGAGCGACGCTCGCCGGGCACCTTCATGTTTTTGTACAATTCCTCCGTATTCGGTTCGGCGAAATTCGTACGGAACAGCTGGAAAATCGGCGAGCCCATGCCATCCTTCTTCGTAGGCGGAGAATCCATATCCTCGATCAGGAGAACGAAGCCGAAATAGCCGCCCGGCAATTCCGAAATCAGCAATTCGATTGGGTACGTCTGCCCCTCCTTCACCTCGAACACGTCGCCCGTGCAAAGCCCGTCCAACTCATCATTCCAGGCAGATCCGGCGGTACTGTACTTGTAGAACTGGCGCTTTTGCCCCTTGTCATCCTTCAGTTCAGCGCGGTTCGCAGCAATCAGGCTCAGCTTCTTACCGGAGACCAGACTTGAATAACCAAAGTCGAACACCGTCTTGTTGCCGAAGCGCACAGCCAGCAAATCGTCGCCCAGTCCTACAAAACGGAACTTCCCGGTCTTCGGAGCCTTCACCTTGCCGCGATAGATCGCTGCCCACATGCTGGGCTTCACCTTGTCTTCCACCTTGTAGGCATAGGGAGCTTCGTCGGCCTTGCAGATCGGCAAATAGAAGCAGGAGGAATAAAGTTTCGTCGGTGCCTGATAGTACTTGGAAAGCACGCTCTTGCTCCAGCCGCTGGCATTGAAATCACCAAGTATCTTTTTACACAAAGCGGGCGTCATCCCCGTCGGCGCACCTGACGTCGTCTGCTTCAGATCGTAAAACGTCCCTTCCAGCGTCGAACCTCCGGCCTGTTCCGTACCGAGGCCCGTACCGCCCGAACCGATCCCGTCGCCGAGACCGCCCGTACCGAAGCCCACGCCGAGCTCCATGCCTGTGCCGAAATCCATGCTGTCCGTCGGCACGTCCACTTCGGCCATCGCCACAGGGCCCGCCGCAGCGGCCACCACTACACTCGGAGCCACGCTTGAGGACGCGCTCGCCGGGCGGGACTGCAACTGCTTCGTCACCGGCTGCTTGGTCGGAGGAAGATCTTCAAGAGGAGGCGTATAGGTCGTCAGCGCAGCTGGCTCCTGCTCTTCAAACAGCTTGACCGTCAGATACAGCGTCAGCCCCCCAAGGAAACAGCACAAAACCGCGATTGCAATCGATGACAGGCGATTCCTTTGAACCGTCCGTTTCAATTCGGCTTCCGCCTCCGGCGTCATTTCAACATGGAGTGACATATAAACTGATTCCTTGGCATTTTCCGCTCATTCGCCCGAAATACAATTAAAATTGCAGGCGCGCATAAATTTACCAAATGAATTGTAGTTCTCAAGAAGAAAATCCCTAGGACGCACAACAGGGAAAACAAGACCACATATCCTCTAAAAATAAATATATTGCAATAATCAGAACACGAAACTCCATACCAGCCAAATACCTATCCGACCCTTCCTCGAAACTGCCGCATCCGGCTTCCGAGCCAAAAAAAGGCTGCGGGATCACCGCAGCCTGCATATCTTTCTCTGTCAACAACGCCTACACGGACTGCCAGATCAGGCTGTCCTTGTCGTACGGCACATTCGTCCGCCCCGTACTGCCATTGGGGAACTTCATATTCTTGTAAAGTTCTTCGGAACTCGGCTCGGCAAAATTCGTGCGGAACAATTGAAGAATCGGCGTACCGTTCGAATCCTTGAGCGCGGACGGATTATCCAGATCTTCGATCAGCAGAACGAAACCGAACACACCGCCGGGAATTTCCGTAATCAGCACTTCGATCGGATACGTCTGGCCCTCCTTGACAGAGAATGTCAGTCCGGCGCCCAACCCGCCAAGATCGTTATTCCATGCGCCATTACCCGGATATGAAAATAGCTTTAAAGGCTCTTCCTTGGCATCCTCCAGTTGCTTCTGCAACCCCGCACGGGCGCCGGGGTTGCCCCATGTGCCGTTCAGCAGGCTGTGCCATCCGTAATCCAGAACCAGCTTGTTATTGAAACGCACGGCAATGGCATCGTCGCCCAGACCGACGAAACGGAACCTGCCTGATTTCGGCGCCTTCACCTTGCCACGATAGATGGCACACCAGCGCGTAGCCTGCACCTTGTCCTCCACCTTGTAGGCGTGCGGAGCCTCCTCGGCCTGGCAAAGAGGCATGTAGAAGCAGGACGTGTACAATTTGGTCGGCGCCTGGAAATATTTGGACAAAACGCTCTTATTCCAATCGGCACGCACGAAATCCCGCACGATATCAAGCGCTCCCTGATTGCCAACTCCCGTAGGAGCTCCGGACGTCGTCTGCTTCAGATCGTAAAACACACCTTCCAGCGTCGAACCTCCGGCCTGTTCCGTACCAAGGCCCGTACCGCCCGAACCGATCCCGTCGCCGAGACCGCCCGTGCCGAAGCCCACGCCGAGCTCCATGCCCGTGCCGAAATCCATGCTGTCCGTCGGCACGTCCACTTCGGCCATTGCCACGGGCCCCGCTGCAGCGGCCACCACCACACTGGGCGCCACGCTCGAGGACGCGCTCGCCGGGCGGGACTGCAACTGCTTCGTCACCGGCTGCTTGGTCGGAGGAAGATCTTCCAGCGGAGGCGTATAGTTCGTCAGCGCGGCGGGCTCCTGCTCTTCGAACAGCTTGACCGTCAAATACAAGGTCAAGCCGCCAAGAAAGCAGCACAAGACCGCAATGGAGATCGACGACAAACGGTTCCGCTGAACCGTCCGTTTCAATTCGGCTTCCGCCTCCGGTGTCATTTCAATATGCAGAGACATATAAAATTATCATTTAGTGTTTCATAAATCGTAAATCACACGGCATCATGCCGTGTCCGTTTTCAATGTATCAAATGTACTCTGTTGGACAAGCAGAAAATGGACAAGAAAAATCACAAGAGTGTAACAACCCTTATTATACAAACCTTCCAGCCACGCCAACAAAAAAAATAATGATAGAACAACGATGCGACCAAAATGAAAAAGGCCGGGAAAAAGATCCCCGGCCTTGAAATCCTGCACGGAATATCCGGCTTTATATGGACTGCCAAATCAGGCAATCCTTATCGTAAGGCACCTCCGAACGTTCGCCGGGCAGCGGCTCCTTCATATTCTTGTAAAGTTCGTCCACATTCGGCTCTGCAAAATTCGTACGGAACAGCTGGAAAATCGGAGATCCCGTCCCGTCCTTCTGCGCCGGCGGAGAATCGACATCTTCGATCAACAGCACGAAACCGAACTTGCCGCCGGGAATCTCCGAAATCATCACCTCGATCGGGTAGCTCTTGCCGACCTCGACTGAAAACACATCACCCGAACACATCCCTCCGGCGCCCTCATTCCAGTCGTGCCCGGCTTTCGTGTACTTGTAGAACTTCCTCGGTTCGCCCTTATCGTCCTTCAATTCGGCACGATTCCCGGGCTGTCCGCCCATCATCCTGCCGGACGTAATGTGCTCCCAGCCGTAATCGAACACATTCTTGCCATTGAACCTCACGACGAGAGCGTCGTCCCCGTAGCCGACAAACCGGAACTTCCCGGTCTTCGGCGCCACGACCCTGCCGCGGTACACCGCCGCCCACATGCTGGGCTGCACCTTATCCTCCACCTTGTAGGCATAGGGTGCTTCGGCCGCCTTGCTCACCGGCATGTAGAAGCATGACGTGTACAACTTCGTCGGAGCCATGAAATACTTGGACAGCATACTCTTGTTCCAGCCCGTCGTCACAAACTCCTGCAGAATCTTCTTGCAATTGCCGGGATTCATACCCGTCGACGCGCCGGCCGCCGTCTGCTTCAAATCATAAAACGAACCTTCCAGCGTCGAACCTCCGGCATTCTCCGTGCCAAGGCCGCCGGTACCCGTACCGATACCGTCTCCCAAAGTTCCGGAGCCGAACCCGGCGCCCAGTGAAATCCCCTGGCCGAACATCTCGCTATCGTTCGGCACATCCACGACAGGCAGCGACACTGGCCCGGCAGTAAAGGCAACCGCAATATCGGGAGCTATATTCGGCGAAGCGCCGGACAGTTGCGCATGCACCTCCTTCACTCGGGGTTGAGGGGTCGGCGGCAAAGCCTCCTGCACCGGAACATAGGGTTGGAACGTCGCCGATTCAGGCGACTCGAAAAGCTTGACCGTCAAATACAGCGCAAGGCCTCCCAGAAAACAGCTCGTCAGGGACACGGCAACGGAAGCGAGGCGATCGCGGCGGCAAGCCCTTTTCATCTCGGCTTCCGCTTCGGGAATCATTTCAATATGGAGTGACATAATTTTAATTGGGGTTGATTGTTGATTGGTTTGAAAACTCCCCTCAAGGGGAACAACCCCCACTGTATCGGGCACAACACCGGCAAACAAGATGAAACGGCCGCACCAAAATCACAACTTTGCAACAACGTCTCAACAGTGTAACAACGCCCCGGTCCCCGCTATTTGTCGATAGCACTCTCCACTTTCTTCTCGACGAATCCGCGCCTGTATGATAAACAAATTCAAGTATGCTTGAGGCAAAAAACGTTTGTTATGAAATCGAACAGGAAGAAGAACCGCTCCTCCTCCTGAATGGGGTCGACTTCTGCATTCCGGAAGGGCACTTCATGGCAATCGTCGGCCCTTCGGGATGCGGCAAAACCACCCTTCTCAAAACCATCGCCGGCATCATCACCGAAACGGACGGCCACTTCTGCTGGAACGGCCGCAACCTCGCGGAAGACGGAGACTTCGAGCCGGACGAAATCGGATACGTACCCCAGTTCAGCATCGCCTACGACCAACTCACCGTCGATGAAAGCATCGAAAGCGCCGCACGCCTCCGCTGCCGCTTCGACTCCGAAGACGAACTCGACGACATCATCGACAAAGCCCTTGATGAAACCGGACTCTCCGAAATCGCCGACCGCCAGGTCAAACACCTCTCCGGAGGCCAGAAACGACGCCTCGCCCTCGCGATGGAACTCGTCTCCTCCCCCCGCATCCTCCTCTGCGACGAAGTCACCTCCGGCCTTGACCCCCGCTCGGAAAAGGAAATCATGACCCTGCTCCACGACCTGGCGCGCAAAGACGGACGCATCGTCATCTCCGTCACCCACAGCCTCGCGGACATGGACATGTACGACTCCATCATGGTCCTCCACCAGGGCTGCATCGCCTACCACGGATCGCCCCGCACCATCGGCCACTACTTCAGCACCGGCAACCTCGAAGAAATCTACCCCAAACTCGCCCTCCGGAAACCCGCCGACTGGAAACAATCCTGGATCAAACACCGGGAATCCTACTACGAACGGCTCGACACCGAACGCGAACACAAACTGCGCGAAACCGGAACACCCGCTCCCGCGGCCAAACGCTCCGTCGCCATCGCCGATGAAAACGAAGAAGAACTGCCCGGCAAACCCTCACAGCCCGGTGCCTTCAGCCAATTCTGGACACTCTTCTCCCGCCGCTGGAAAATCCTCTCCCGCGACCGCACGCAGCTCATGCTGCAAATCGCCATGATCCTCATCTTCCCCATCATGGTATCCCTCTTCTCCTCCAAGGGGCAGGAACAAATCATCCAATTCACCGCCGAACGCAGCCAGAACCTCACCACAGAAATCCAGCAGGCGCAGGACGTACAGGAAAACCGGGCCAAAGTCGGCTCCGCCGTCTCCGGCATCATCATGTTCGAAGTCATCCTCCTCGGCCTCATGGGCTCCAACAACGCCGCACGGGAAATCGCAGGAGAACGCCTCATCGTCGAAAAGGAAAAATTCGCCGGAGTCGGCACCGGCGCTTACATGATGAGCAAATACGCCTTCCTCGGCATCCTCGTCCTCGTCCAATCCCTATGGATGTTCGCCTTCGTCGAATGGTGGTGGCCCTACCGGGGAGACAGCATGACCCACCTCGGCTTCCTCATCCTCGCCAATGCGGCCATGACCTCCGTATGCCTCGGCATCTCCGCCCTCTCGCGCACTCCGGACCAGGCATCCCTCCTCAGCATCTACCTCGTCGGCTTCCAGCTCCCCCTCTCGGGCGCCGTACTTGCCCTCCCGAACATCCTCGAACCCATCGTCCACCCCTTCATCTCGGCCTACTGGGCATGGTCCGGCAGCATCGAAGGAGGACTGGCGGAAAACATCAAACAGGCCGTCCGAGCCATCGTCAACACCGAATTCTCGGCAGCCGACCTCTGCTTCTACATCCTCATCGCCCATATCATCGCCGGCATGGTCCTCACCTACATCGGACTCAAACGCGCCAAATGGGACTAACCTCCACCACACTCTTATGTCACGCCGCACTGCACGCAAAAAGAAAGCCGCCTCGCCACATAAACTCTATCTGGCCATCGGCATCCCCGTCGCCGTCCTCATCATCGTCATTGTCGTCATCAGCCTCTCGGGCAAACAGGCGACCACGGCGGGACGCTTCGACACCAGCTCCTACATGAATGCCGGATCCGGCATCACCGGCAACAGATACATCTTCGAGGGCAAAGTGGACAACATCCTCACCGTCGACAACGACTCCCTTCTCTCCGTCATCCCTGCCGGCAACACGGACAAAAACATCCGCCTCCCCCTCATCCTGAAAAAAGATGCGGCGGGCAACGTCAACGTCACGCGCAACAGCTCCTACATCTTTGAAGTCCTCTGCCGCAACGGGAGGGACGCCAACGGAGACACCGTCAAAGGCATCCTCCTCATCAAAACCATCACACCCAAATAACCCCCCATCGACAACATGAAAAACTTCATCATCCTCTTCGGCATCGGCACGGCTCTGGGGCAGGTCTACACCCCTCCCGCCCCGCAGACGCAGCCGTCCGGCCCTGCGCAGGACCAGATCGTCACCACCCCCTCCTCCGCGCCGCAAAAACAGGACGACCGCTCCCTCTTCGGCAATGAAATCCCCCTGATGGACCCGAACAACAACCAGGTCACCTTCATGGGAGCCAAATGGGACGTCGCCAACAACGGAGCCGTCCGCGCACGCTTCGAAAAATACCTCTGCGAACCGGCCGACAACTCGGCCGATGCCCAGCGCTACCGCTCCATCATCAACGACATCATCACCCAGACGGAACGCTCCGTCAAAACGGATGCCCTCATCCAGATAGGCAAAAACCTTCGTCTTGCCAGCTCCTTCCCGGGAGACGGAGACCAGAGCCGCGCCCTCGGCAACGCCATCATCCTCGCCCTGGACTCCACCCGCGCCATCGCACGCCGCACGCAGGAAAACGAAGAACTGAAAGACGACGCCGCCAAACTCGCGTCCAAACGCAACGAATGGGACAACAACAACCAGGTCGCCGACAAAATGAACAGTAAGGGCCAGGTCGTCCAGAAGCGCTCCAAGAAAAACCTTCAGGCCATCGCCACCAACATGACCCTGGAAGCTGAAATCAAAGCCATCCGGGCGGAAAATAAAATGGCCAACATCAAGGACGCGGCCTTCGCCAAAGTCCAGTACCAATCCCTCCTCGTCCAGCTCTTCATGCAGCGCCGCTTCGACCACGTCATCATCGGGTCTCGCGCCTACCGCTTCATCTTCGCCGACGGCGACAGCCGCCTGCGCATCAAGGAAGGATCCGATGCAGACAAAGCCTTCGGCGACGTAGCCGGCATGCCCCCCACCGTCGCATCCCTCGACTCCATCGCCTCCACCGTACGCGTCGACGCCGAAAAAGCTATCGCCAGCGTACGACTCCTCCTCGCCCAGAACAAACGCGGAGCTGCCACCGCACGCCTGCTGGAAGCCTACGCGACAGGAGAATTCCTCCAGCCGCTCATCACCTTCCCCCTCGAGGAAAAACAGAAAATATACGACTACTGGACCACGCGTCAACGCCTCATCATGAGCATCAACAGCCGGGACTACGACCAGGCCACCAAACTCATGAACCACCTCAAGGAAACCGACACGGACTTCGACGACAGCGCCGCATCGGGCTACATCAGTGCACAAACCAAGGCCAGCAACCTCGCCCTGCGCAACGCCAAAAACGCCCTTAAAAACGGCGACGAAGCCAAATTCAACGACGAAATCGCCAAAGCGGCATCCATCTGGCCCAAAAACCCCGCCCTCACCGAAGCGGAACAGGGCCTTGCCCAATTCGACGACAAAGTCGATGAGTACGGCCAGCTCCGCAAGGAATACCGCCGCCTGCTCGACGAAAAGAAATTCCGCTACCTCCTTGAAAACAAGAGAAAATACATGGAAGCCATCTACTCCGATGAAGAACTCCTGACCTCACTCGACCAGATCGCCTCCAACATCGCCGAACTCGACCAAACCATCGCCGCCGCTGAAGAATACGTACGCAAAGACCGCACTTACGGAGCCTTTGTCGCCTACGAACTCCTCTCCAAAAAACGCGCCGAACAGCGCTTCTCCGAAGATGAAAAACTCAGCCGCGCCCTCGAAAGCGTCACTCCGGCGGCCGCCGGCCTCATCACCGCACTGAAAAGCGCACAGGAAAAAGAAGGGCTGGGCGAATACGGCACAGCATTGGCATGGTACCTCAAAGCCCGCGCCATCTACCCCTCCTCCGACTTCGCCGAAGAAGGAATCAACAAACTGACTCCCCAGCTCCTCGGCGCCACCGTCGACAGATAAACCACCCGCACACAACCCGCACGGAGCACGGCTCCCATGCCTGATTCTCTTCTTGACTTGAGAAGACGAATCGGGCACCGTGTGTTCAACAATTTCATACCAGCCATGTCCTTTCTTATCCAAAACATCGAAATCGGAGGCGAACAGCCCTTCTACATCCTCGGCCCGTGTGCATTGGAACAGGAAGACTTCGCCTGGGAAATGGCCCGCAGCCTGAAGGAAATCTGCGAACGCGTCGGCGTACCCTTCCTCTTCAAGGCATCCTACGACAAAGCCAACCGCACCTCCGTCACCTCGTTCCGCGGTCCGGGCGTACGCGAAGGCTGCCGCATCCTCGCCGAAATCGGCAAAGAACTCGGCGTCCCCGTCGTCACCGACGTCCATACGGCCGAAGAAGCCGCCATTGCGGCCGAATACATCGAGCTCCTGCAAATCCCAGCATTTCTCTGCCGCCAGACCGACCTCCTCGAAGCCTGCGCCAAAACGGGCCGCCCCGTCAACATCAAAAAAGGCCAGTTCCTCGCGCCTTGGGACACCGCCAACATCGCCGACAAAATGCGCAGCTTCGGTTGCGACAACTTCATGCTCTGCGAACGCGGTACCAGCTTCGGATACAACAACCTCGTCGTAGACATGCGCGGCCTCTACTGGATGAAACAGGAAGGCTTCCCCGTCGTCTTCGACGCCACCCACTCCGTCCAACGTCCCGGCGGACTCGGCGGCACGACCGGGGGAGACGGCGAACTGGCTCCCATCCTCGCCAATGCCGCCATGGCCGTCGGCATCGACGGCGTCTTCATGGAAGTCCACAAAGACCCGGCGCATGCACTCTCCGACGGGCCGAACCAAATCCCCCTTGCGCAGATCGAGGCCACCCTCGCCAAACTGCAAGCCATCCGCCAAGCCGTCTCCTGACCATGCGCCGCCTGCTGCACAGCATCCCGAGCACCATCGTCTGCATCGGCCTTGCCGGAGTTGGCGCGGTTCTCGGTGCATCCGATGCACGCGATGCGGACAAAGGCAAAAAAGAAGACACCTGGGAAAAAATCCTCGTACCGGGCAGTGTCGTCAAAGGAATCGCCCTCCCCCAGAAAGACGGCACCAGAACCACGGCCATCGCCCGCATCACGCAAGCCACCGTCATCAGCAAAACCGAGCTTCAATGCGAACAGGTCAAGGCGGAACTCATCTCCCTCGCAGGCGAAATCACCTACATCATCACGGATGCCGCCCGCATCTTCAAGGACACGGGCCTGCTCATCGCCAAAAACCACGTCCACATCGCCTCGCCCCGCTTCATTGCGGACGGCGACCAATTGCACCTCGACACCAAAAAGCAGGAAGGCTACCTCAGGGGCAGCGTCGTCGTCAAACTACCATCCATCACGCAGAAAAAACTCAAACAGCAACCATGATCCGCACCCTCACCGCCATCGCCCTCCTTTCGGGCATCGCATCGGCAGCCGGCAGCAAGGACGACCTACTGCCCGACTTCGTGCAGGACCTGCCGCCGGACAAAGACCCGCGCATCATCACCTCGCAGGACCCTGCGCCTGCGAACATCGTACGCGACTTCACACCCGAAGAAACAGCAGCCCGCGAAACTTCCATGGAGACCGTCGACATGGCTGCACAGAGAAAACAGCTCCAGAACACGGCACAAACCTTCGCCATGCAGGCAGCCGCCGTCAACCGCGACATCGACACCTTCTGCAGCCAGCAAAACATCGCACCGGCCCCCGCCGCCCCCATCGCACAGGAAGTCGAAGAAGCATCCGGCGTCTCCATGCCTCCCGTCGGGCCGAACACCATGGTCATCAACAACGAGGGCGGCTTCTATTTCGACAAGGAAAAGGGACTCCTCGTCTACCCCCGCAACGTACAGGTACGCTCTGCACGCCTCAATGTCGACTGTAAAAAACAGCTCAAAATCTACCTTGCAGAATCCAAGGACCCGAAAAAGAAAAAAAAGATTCCGGCAGAACCCAGAAAAGGCGAACCGGCCATCGCCAACGTCGACTTCAACTATGACGATGTCAAACTGATTACCGCAGACGGCGACGTCTTCATCAGCGGCACCAATAAAAAAGGCGAACCCTTCCGGGCTTATGGCGACAAAATGACCTATGACAACAAAAGCGGGGAAACCATCCTGACGGGCACCGACCTCTACGTCGTCCAGAACAACACCAACGCCCAGCGTGTCACGGGCGAAGGCTCCTTCATCCGCTTGTACGAAAACGGCGACGTCTACGCCAAAGGCAAGCAATCCACGACCCAGCTCGACAACCTCCGGATGCAGCAGGACAAAAACAAAAAGGATAAAAAGAAAAAATAACCCGTCCATGCGCCGCCGTCTCCTCACCCTCTGCGCCCTGCTGGGCCTTGCCTGCACCCTTCCGGACGGAATGGCCGCAGCGCAGCCGCCTGCCAACGAGGACGACCCGTACGGCATCACCTTGGGCGAAATGACCGTCATCACCTCGGACGACGCCTACATCAACAACAAACAGGGAATCATCGTCTTCCTGGACAACATCAGCCTGCGCGACCCGCGTCTGAACATCGATTGCACCGACCAGATGCAAATCCACTTCGAAAAAGAAGAAGAACCGGAAGCATCGGACGACAACAAGCAAACCCCTGCGGCAAAACCGGCAAAAACATCGAATGTGGACAACGTGGAATCCAAATTCGAAGCCATGAAATTCCTCATCGCCGAGGGCAACGTCGTCGTCCACGGCAAAGACAGGCAGGGCCGCCCGTACCGCGCGTACGGCGACAAAATCATCATCGACGGCAAAACGGGCGAAGGCATCCTGACCGGAACCACAGCCATCGTCATCCGCGAACAGGACGCCCTGCGCGCCGAAGGCCCGAACACCTGCATCCACCTCCACCCGGACGGCAGCGTCTTCGTCGAAAGCGACAAAACCCGAACGCAGATCATCAAGCCCGAACGCCACAAAACAACAAAAGAGCCTCATCCAACCGCGTGAACACAGCCACCGAACAACCTCTCCTCGAAGCCTCGGGTCTTTGCAAAACCTACAAAACCCGTTGCGTCGTCGACCACGTCAGCCTGACCGTGGGCCAGGGAGAAATCGTCGGCCTCCTCGGCCCGAACGGCGCAGGCAAAACGACCTCCTTCTACATGGTGGCAGGCCTCGTCCGCCCGGATGAAGGCACCGTCCGGTTCGGCGGACAGGAAATATCCGCCCTCCCCATGCACCTCCGCGCACGGCTCGGCATGGGCTACCTCCCGCAGGAAGAATCCATCTTCCGCAAACTCAGCGTTGAAGACAACCTCATGGCCATCCTTGAAACGCGCAAAGACCTCGATAAAAAAATGCGCATCGAAAAAGCGGAAGAACTGATGGATCGCTTCGGCATCACCAAAATCCGCAAATCTCAGGCCATCCAGCTCTCCGGCGGCGAAAAACGCCGCCTCACCATCGCACGCGCCCTCGCCTCCAACCCTCGCCTCCTGATGCTCGACGAACCCTTCAGCGGCGTCGACCCCATCGCCGTGCAGGACATCCAGAAAATCGTCACCGGATTGCGGGAAACGGATGGACTCTCCATCCTCATCACCGACCACAACGTGCGTGAAACGCTCGGCATCGTGGACCGCGCCTACATCCTCTTTGAAGGCCGAGTCATCAAACAGGGCAGCGCCCACGAAATCGCCAACGACGAGCACACGCGCGCCATCTACCTCGGACAACACTTCCGCATGTAAAGCAACCACATCACAATCAATACACATACACCAATGAACACAATCAAACTCCTCATCCCCTCCATCTGCATGGTCGCTCCGGCTGCCCTGCACGCCCAGGGAATCGACACCGTCCGGGAAGACGTACGCGAAGTACTCTCCCCCCTCCTCTCCCCTGACGAAAAAATCGGTTTCGAACTCGTCAGCAGCGAAGGCCGCCTGTACAACGACACCACCGTCAACTTCCGCGTCAACGGCAGCCTCGGCTCCATCACCGTCGACAAACACAGCCGCCTCGTCTGCGCCTTCTTCATCGCCGCTGCGGACAAAGTACAGGAAGTCACCAACAGCCTCCAGCCGCAGCTCAAGGAAGGCATCCGCATCCGCGGCGTCTACCGCTACACCGCCAGCAAAGCCTACAACCGCAGCCACGGCATCCCCGAAGAATCCTACTACCGCGTCAAACTCAGCGACGGCATCAAAAGCGCCGGATTCGCCTACCTCGACGAAGACATGCGGTTATTGAAAATCATCGACTGATTCCGGGCCTTCACCACTCTCAAAGGCGAAGCGGATGTCGGCATTTTGCCTGGCATCCGCTTTTTTCCTCTTGTCATCCAACGGATCCGGGACTATAAACATGGAACGCTTCATGAAGTGGAAAACCACCATCCTGATGGGCGCCCTCCTCTGCGCCTCCTGCGCTCAGATTCCCGTGCTGGATGATGCGTCCGCTCCCATCCATGCCATCAACCCGCCCGAAATGCCTCCCATGGCGCGCGCATGGGTCGGACAAGAGGAAATAAGCCTCGGCCTCGACACCGGATCGGAACCAGCAGTCATCCTCTTTGCAGACACCGTCAAAGAACTCGGCGGCCGCATCCGCGGCAAAGGAACCGTACGCACCACCTCCCTCGACGTCACGCTGAACCCGCCCAGCGGCAGCATCGACACCCCGACCTACGTCGTCGATGCACCGGGAGCCCCCTGCCAGGGACTCATCGGCTGGGAAACCATCCGGAAATACGTCTGGAACATCAACATCCCCGACCTCTCCCACGGATTCACCTGCGAACTCCCCCCTGGCATCAGCCGCTGGAACAGCTTTGCCATCCGCAAAAACGGCACACTTCCCCATCTCAACATCCCGGGCTACGGCAGCGTCGTCCTCGACACGGGCGCACCGTTCGCCGTCTACCTCTCACCGGCGAAATGGGCGGCATTCAAACAGAAATATCCGCACCTCACCCCCATCACCTACTCGGGCTACAGCCCGGCGGCCGGCGGCTACTTCGTCAAGGAATGCGTCTATGTGAACCACTACTCCGTCGGCAAACTCTCCATGCGCAACGTCGTCATCTGCGAAAACTTCGCCGACCCCAAAACCATGGGCATGGCCAAAGCCTTCGACATCATGCTCGGATCCGGCGCACTGGCCGAACGCGAATTCTGGCTCGACGGCCCCGGCGGCAAACTCTACTTCTCACGCCTTCGCAGCCTCGCTCCCGCTCCGAACGGCCTCAACCTCGTCGGCGTCACCTTCATCCCGAAACAGGGCGACGGCCCGCCCTATGTCGCCGTCGTCTCGAACAACAGCCCAGCCTGGCAGGCCGGACTGCGCTCCGGCGACCTCCTCCTGCAAATAGACGGCAACAAAGAACCCAGCCTCGCCTACCTCGACCAGGTCACCACCCAGCCCGGCAGCAGCGCCCAGGTACTCGTCAAACGCCGCAACCACATCCTCGACGTCCAGTGGAACCTTCCCCCGACCATCGTCCCCTCCTCCCTCACACCGCCCGCCCAGCCGGCACAGGAACCACCCGCCATCCTCCCCGGTGCGGCAGCCACCGCCAGCCCGCCACCGGCTCCGGACAACGCAACTCCTCCCGCAGCACAAACAGCACCACCCTCACCCCGCACTGAATGAACTCCCTCCACAACGCCCCGGAAGAACAGGAAAAAAGCCACTCCATCCCGTCCGACTTCCAGAGGAACGTCGCATGGAGCGCACTCTCCGGCATCTCCCTCGTCATCCTCATCGGCCTCGTTTGCATCCTCCTCTGGGGATTCGGTCGCATCTTCTCCTATCTGGAGCCGGTCCTCCTCCCCATCATCGTAGCAGGAGTCATCGCCTACATCCTGAACCCGGTCGTCGAATGGATCCAGAGACGCGGCGTCCGCCGCTCGTGGGCCACCATCTTCGTCGTCAGTGCAGCCTGCCTCAGCGTCCTCGGCTTCGGAGCAGCCATCGTTCCACCCCTCGTCACGCAGACCAACCAGCTCATTGAAAACCGCACCGTCATCTGGGAACAGGCAACCCATGCCGCCGAAGACCTTGCCCAGCAACCCGGCATCTCCCAGGCAATCAACGTCATCTACGCCAAAACCGTCAAAGACGCCCGCACCGACCCCCTGATGACGGAAGAAGAATTCAAACGCATCTCCGAAGCCACCACCCCCACCGACCAGCTCGCCATCGTCCTCGACCAGAACTCCGCCAGCCTCATCGACGCCGTCTCCCAGTGGCTCACAGCCGGAGGCCGGGCCATCTTCGGCCTCACGGCTGCCATCATCGGCCTCGTCATGATCCCGATCTACCTCTTCTACTTCCTCAAGGAAGGCGACGCCATCAGCAGCAAATGGCACACCTACCTCCCCCTGCGCCGCTCCCGCTTCCAGTTCGAATGCGTCGAAACCCTCAACGATATCAACTCCTACCTCATCTCCTTCGTCCGGGGACAAATGCTCGTCAGCCTCATTGATGCCGTCCTGCTTGCCATCGCGCTGAAAATCATGGGACTCCCCTACGCCATCACCATCGCCGCCGCCGCCGCAGTCCTTGGCATCATCCCCTACCTTGGCCCCGTCCTCACAGCCATCCCGGCGCTCATCATCGCATGGGTCGAATGGCAGAGCTGGGGCAGCGTCGCCGTCGTCGGAGCCATCTTCGTAGGCGTCAGCCAGCTGGACGGCTGGATCATCCAGCCGCGCGTCGTCGGCAACACCGTCGGCCTCCACCCCCTCACCGTCATGTTCTCCGTCCTCTTCTGGTCGCTCGTCCTGGGAGGCATCGTCGGCGCCCTCATCGCCATCCCCCTCACGGCTGCGATCAAAGTCATCTTCCAGCGCTACGTCTGGAAAAGCTTCCGCCGCACGGCACAAACCTGATAGAAACCGCTCTCGGGCTACGTTCTTATAAAGAATACACATTCGGTCAGCATCCCGGCATCCCGCACGGCTTCAACCTAAAATCATCATGAACAAGCAAGCTCCCGCACACAACCGCACCCGCCCGTTCGGACAGCTCCTCGCCCTCTTCGCGGGGATCTCCGGCGCCTGCTGCGCCGAAACCGCCCCGGCCCAGCCGCTCACACCGCCCAAAGCCATCATCCTCCTCTATGCAGACGACCTCGGCTATGGCGACCTCAGCTGCTACGGCGCAGAAAAAATCAAAACCCCCGCCATCGACAAACTCGCCGACGAAGGCCTGCGCTTCACCGATGCCTACAGCTCATCCGCCGTCTGCACTCCCTCCCGCTACGCCCTCCTCACAGGCACCTACCCCTGGCGCCGCAAAGACGTCAACATCCTTCCCGGCGATGCAGCCCTGCTCATCGACCCCGCTGGCCCCACCCTGCCCAAAATGCTTCAGGCAAACGGCTACAAAACAGCCGTCATCGGCAAATGGCACCTTGGCCTCGGCAACGGCAAGGTAGACTGGAACAAACCCATCAGCCCGGGGCCGAAAGAATGCGGCTTCGATGAAAGCTTCATCTTCGCTGCCACGGCCGACCGCGTCCCCTGCGTCTACGTCCAGAACGGAACCGTCCGCAACCTCGACCCGAAAGACCCCATCCAGGTATCCTACCAGCACAACTTCCCGGGCCTGCCCTCCGGCAAAAACAACCCCGAACTCCTCCGCGTCAAATCCAGCCACGGGCACAACAATGCCGTCATCAACGGCATCGGCCGAATCGGCTTCATGAAAGGTGGCAAAGCTGCACTCTGGGACGACCAGAACATCGCCGACGACATCACCGAACATGCCGTCGACTACATCAAACGGCAGGCTGCCGCCAAACAGCCCTTCTTCCTCTACTTCGCCACCAACGACATCCATGTCCCGCGCGACCCGCATAAACGCTACCTCGGCAAAAGCCAGTGCGGCATCCGTGGAGATGCTGCCGTCCAAATGGACGACTGCGTACGCCGCATCATGAAAGCCCTTGACGAAACAGGCCTCACCGAAGACAGCCTCGTCATCTTCTCCAGCGACAACGGCCCCGTCATGGACGACGGCTACGCCGACCGCGCCAATGAAGACGCCAACGGCCACAAACCCGCAGGGCCACTCTCCGGCGGCAAATACAGCATCCTCGAAGGCGGCTCGCGCATCCCCTTCATCGTCCACTGGCCCAAAGCTGTCCGCCCCGGTGAAAGCACAGCCGTCCTCTGCCAGATGGACCTGATGGCCACCCTCGGCCAGCTCTTCCCCGGAGAACAGGAACATCCCGCCGACAGCCAGAAACTCCTCCCCGCCCTGCTCGGAAAAACCTCTCAGGGACGCTCCGAACACATCCTCAACAGCATGGGACAAAACCTCGCCTTCCGTAGCGGAGACTGGAAATACGTCCCGCCCGGCGCGCCGATTCGCCGCGGACTCAACGGCCTTTCTCCCAGTGACAAGGCTCCGGCCACAGGCGCACTCTACAACCTGAAAAACGACCCGCAGGAGCGCAACAACGTCGCCGAAGCCCATAAGGACCTTTGCGAACAATTCCGCGCACGCCTCACCGAACTCCGGCAGGCGCCGGAAAACAGACTCTCCCGCACCGAACTCTTCCCCATCGATGACTGAAGACACCGAGCGGCTCCCCGCCACATGCTCCTATTGCGGATACCGGTACACCTACCCCGCACACATCGAGGAAAAAGCCGTCATGCGCTGCCCGCAATGCCGGGAATACATCCATGTTCGCACGGGTGCGCCGCTCGGCCAGGGCAGCGAACCGCCGGCACACACATCCGCCCCGGCAGCTGAGCAGCCGCCAACCGCGTCGACCGCCGCTCCAGCGGCGGACACCGGCATGCCCCTCCTTCCGCCCCGGCACCATGCAACCGGCGCACTGGAACGCAACGAACCGCCAGAAGAACGGACTCGCCAACATCCTCCTGCACCGCAGTCTTCGGGAACGCTCCTCCTCGTACTGGCAGGGCTCCTCCTGCCGGCCATCTGGATATTCATCTCGCCAGACGACCGGGAAACCTACGTCTACGACGCCAAGGACGGAAGCTTCGCCATCTGCTGGCCCTACATCCGCTGGAGCATCGCAGCACTGCTGTGCCTCCCGTGCATCCTTGCCGCCATCATTCTTCGCGCCATAAAAAACGCAGGAACGCGGTAACGTGAAAACGCACATTATCAGCGCATCTCACCTTCAAATTTTCTATCTTCTAGATAATTTGGGCTTGCAATCGGACACGCAGCATGTATAGTGAATCAGACATCTGCTCACTGCGTGGGCAGGATAACCAATCAAAACAACAACAACAATCATCATCATATGAAGACCATCTCCATGCTCGCTCTCGCCAGCGTCGCTTTCGTGTTCGCTTCCTGCCAGCAGCAGCAACAGCAGCAGCAGCCTGTCGAACAGACTCCTCAGGTTCAGATCCAGAAGGACAAGAAGTAAGTGATCCGGGAGGCATGACCCTCCCGTCACAACCATTTCAAACGCGTTCGCGATCACTCGTGGACGCGTTTTGCTTATCGGCAAAGGCAAAAATGCAGCGCAGCCTCAATTTAGACTTGCAAACGCACGCCCATATCCTATATTGCCTGTGTCTTCCTCTCTTCGGAAGAAGATTGGACAACAACATCAAACCAAAAACAACAATCATCATCATATGAAGACCATCTCCATGCTTACGCTCGCCAGCGTTGCTTTCGTGTTCGCTTCCTGCCAACAGCAGCAGCAAGTCAAGCCGGTCGAACAGCCCCCCGTTGTTACGATCCAGAAGGACAAGAAGTAAGTGATCCGGGAGGCATGACCCTCCCGTCACAACCATTTCAAACGCGTTCACGATCACTCGTGGACGCGTTTTGCATATGGTAAAAGCCTAAAAATCGCCACAGGGACCTCCGCCTCCTTTCTCGATTATTCAGCTGCAACGCTGGCAGCACCTTCCCGGAAACACATTTTGTGTACTTCTCTGCACGTAACAGCGCACAAAATGAAAAAAACGCCCGAATCCCCTCACTTTGAGCTTGCAAACAGACAAAAGAACACTATATTTCCTGTGACCTCAGCCCCTGCGGACTTGAGGGTAACCCAACAACAAGAAAAACAAAGATATGAAAACTATCTCCATGATCGCTCTCGCCAGCGTCGCCTTCGTATTCGCTTCCTGCCAGCAGAAGCAGCCGGATCCCGTCGTCGATCAAGGCAATCAGGTAATCACCAAGGGCTGCAAAAAGTAAGCCCTCTCGATAGCAAATACGATCTTTCGAGTACGTACAACGCGTTCATGACATGCATGAACGCGTTTTTTGTCTTCAGTGCCGGGCAAACCATACGGTTTGCACTTGCCAACAAACGGCAACGAATGCTAATCTAGCCTCAGCCTACCCATCCACGGGCCAGGAAAACCATAAAACACAAAAACACGATGAAAACCATCTCCATGCTCGCCCTCACAGGTGCCGCCATGCTCCTTGCCTCCTGCTGCTGCCAGCAGCAACAGCCCACTCCGACGGAAACCGTACCGTCCGTCGTCGTTCCTGCGGCCAAAAAGTAACCCTGCGGCAGGCACAGCCTGAACCGTTTTCGAACAACCACGCGTCCATGCCTGCATGGACGCGTTTTTCATACCCTGCCAGCCCTGCAGCAGACAGATAAAACAACACAGCACGGACTTGGCGCTTGCCAGCCGAGCACCGCGCGTACTACAATCCTCCCATGCAAATACCTACCCGCGCCCACACCTGCGGCAACGGCCTCTCCGTCCTCCTTCGCCCCTGCGCCGCGCACCCCGTCGTCTCCCTCCAGATATGGGTACGCACAGGCTCCATGCAGGAAGGCAGCCACCTGGGCAGCGGACTCTCCCACCTGCTGGAACACATGGTCTTCAAAGGCACACGGAACCACACCGGGCAGCAACTCGCGGAACAGGTACAGGCACTGGGCGGCCACTGGAACGCATACACCTCCACCGACCGCACCGTCTACCACATCGACGGCCCGGCCGAAGCATGGGAAACCTTCCTCGAACTCCTCGCCGAACTCGTCTACCACCCCACCTTCCCCGCCGAAGAATTCGACAAGGAAAAAGAAGTCATCCGCCGGGAAATGGCCATGTACCAGGACGACCCCGGAGACCTCGCGTACCGCACCCTCATCGGCACCCTTTACAAACGCAGCCCGCGAAAACTCCCCGTCCTCGGCGAACGGGAAGCCTTCGACCGCCTCACCCGGCAGGACATGCTCGACTACCACGCCGCGCGCTACACCCCGAACAACACCTTCATCACCATCGCGGGAGACATCGACCCGGAAGCGGCCATCCGAAAAATAACCGCTCTCACCCGGCACCTCTCCCCCGCCGACCCTGCTTTCCTCCCCCCTGTCCCCGAACCGCGCCAATGGGGTTGCCGCACCGAACGCCGGGAATACGCCCAGCCCACAAGCACCCTCATGCTTGCATGGCGCATACCCGACGCCCAATCTCCCGAAGCAGCCCCCCTCGCCATCCTCTCCCACATCCTCGGCACGGGCCGCACCGCCCTACTCTACCGCAACCTGCATGATCGGCAAGGCATCGCCTACGACATCAGCACCACCATCATCCCCGGGAAGGGTGAAGAAGGAGCCTTCGTCATCGAAGCCGACGTCGACCGGCAGCAGAGGGACACCCTGCGCGGCCTCATCCTCCAAGAAATCGCCGCCATCACCGAAACCGACCTCCGCGAAGGCATCGCCCGCGCCGTCAAACAAATCCAATCGGCACGCCTCCAGCAAATCTCCACCGCCAACGGCCTCGCCAGCGAAACCGCCCTCTCGTGGTTCCACACGGGCAACACAGGCCTCATGCAGGAATGGCATGAAGCCCTCGCCCGCGTCACCGCCGAAAACCTGCAAACCCTCATCCGCACCTACTTCGGCACCGAACGCCTCACTGAAATCAGCATCGACCCCACCGGCACAAACCCTCCGTCAACCGCTGCCGAAGAAACAGCCGCCCGGCCACAGCTCCACACACACACACTGCCCAATGGACTGCGCATCATCCTTCGTCCGGACATGCGCCTCCCTCTCGTCCACGCCTGCATCGCCTTCGGCGCAGGATCTCCGACGGAAACGGAACAAACCGCCGGCATCAACACCCTCCTCGGAGAATGCCTCCTCAAAGGCACCAAAAGCCGCAACTCGGAAGAAATCGCCGCCGCCCTCGAAAACCTCGGCGGCTCCATCAACACATCCACCGGCAACAACACGCTCACCGTCAGCACCCGTTGCCTCAGCGACGACATCGGCACCGCCATCGACCTCATGGCCGATATCTGCATCCGCCCCACCTTCCCCGCAGATGCCCTCGAAAACGAACGCGAAGCCATGATCGCCGACGCCCGCGACATCCTCGAAGACCCTCCCTCCCTCGCCTTCCAGAACCTGCGCCGCCAGTGCTACGGCACCGCCAGCTACGGCAACCCCACCGGAGGCACCCCCGAAAGCCTCTCCGGCATCACCCGCCAGCACATCATCGACCAGCATGCTCGCATCATCTGCGCTGAAAATGCCGTCCTCTGCATCACCGGAGACATCGACCCGGAACTCATCCTCACTCACATCCGCGAACACCTCTCCGGCATGCCTGCAGGCAGCCGCCCCTCGACCACGCCCACGCCGCCACAAACCGCAGGGGATACGGCCTTCGTACTCGACAAAGAACAGGCCGTCCTTGCCGTCGCCCTGCCCGGAGCTCCCGTCACCTCGCCGGACTTCGCCCTTGCCTCCCTCCTCAACGAATGGTGCCAGGACATGGCAGGCCCCGTCTTCACCGAAATCCGCGAACGCCTCGGCCTCGCCTACTACGCCTCATCCACCCAATTCTGCGGCATAGACGCCGGAAACATCGTCTACTACCTCGGCACCTCCCCCGAACAACTGCCCGCCGCCCGCAAAGCCCTCGAACAACTCCTCGACCGCATCGCGCAAACCGGCATCACCCCCGAAGAACTCGAACGCACCCGCGCCACAGCCCTCTCGGCCCTCCTCATTGCCCGGCAATCCAACAAACGCATCTGCTCCAGCATCGCCGTAGACACCCTCCTCGGACTCCCCTCCGACTACTTCGAACAACACGCCGAACGCATCCGGCACATCGGCCACGCAGACATGCAAACCTACATCCGCCGCACCCTCTCGCCGCAAACCGCCCGCACATGGGTCACCGTCGCCCCCGCGCCATAACCCGGCGCGACGGCAAAACAGGCATGGACACACCGCACCTGCCTCAAAACGCGGCGGCCCGCCTGAACTTCCAGAAAGCGAAACCGCCCACCGACTGCATACGCACCGCCTCCAAACGGCAACCGCAGGCATCCTCGGCCAACTTCAAAACAAACCGGGGCAACCCTCCCTCTTCATCTTGCGCCACCAGCCAAACATCATCCCTCACCAAAGCGGCGAAAGGATGCTCCAACCCTCTCCGCTGCAACTCGGCCCGGTAAACAGGTGAATAAAACATCCACCCGTCCCCGACGGGAAACATATTGGTCGACTTCAAAAACTCCCTCGAAAAACCGGTCACACCTTCCGGCAGCAGCCCCGTCCCACCCGGCTGGCAAAGCAGCAAAAAAAGCTCATCCGGATGCGACTGGCAAAAAACGAAAGCCGGAACACGCTCCTGCCCGCTGAAAGCCTTGCGAAACACCCAACCGTAATTCCGGCATAAAAACACCACACAGCCCGCACACGCGAAACCTGCCGCCACCTGAACCCACCTCCGGCGGCCTGCAGCACAAGCACAGGCCGGCATCCACGCCATCACCGCCAGCCCCGCCACAGCCACGGCAGGATTCAGCACCCGCGGCACGCAACGATCCAAAAAAACCAGCACGGCCACATACCCTGCAAAACCACCGAGAACAGGCACCAGAGGCCATACCCCTCTCCTCGACGAACAGAACACCAGCAGCAACGACAAACAGCCCAACGGCACCCAGAACGCAACCTTCTCCCCGCTATCCACCATCCGCAAAATTCTGGAACCGTCAAAAGGAGGAAAACCAAGCCTGCCCAACTGCTCCACCCCCCACAACCCGGCCGCCCCCGATTGGTGAACCTCCCTCACCTTCGACATCAAAACCGCATCGTCCATCCTTGGCACATACACGAACGACTTGAACGCCTCCAGCTCGAACCCCCGGATCCCCAGCGCAGCATAGGCATCCGACTTATCCTTGCCGGAACAATCCGGATAATCCTGCACCGCCACCCGATCCCATTGCAAACGTACAGCCTCCTCCCACTCCGGACATCCGGCATACGCCTCCTCCTGCACCCACTTCAACCCCAGGCATGCCAGAACGAAAACGACCGCTACCGCCCAAAACCGCACCTGCGCCGCACGAGACGCCCTCTTCAGCCACAGCGCGCCGGCAAACCCGGCACAGAAAAACCATCCCACCCAGCTCACATCCCAGCGCAGGCAAACTCCAACCAGCCACAGACCAAACGCATACAACACCCTCCGACCAAAAACACCCCTGCTCCCCTCAACGGCTGAAAACAACAGCCAAACGGCACCCAGCACACAAAAAATACCGATCTGCGTATACTGGATATAAGACAAACACTCGAACGCATAATAAGCGCAAAAAATCAAAACCATCAATCTGGACCACAAAAAAAACCTTCCTCCATCATGCCGCCGTGCAAATGCACCCTCCAGAGCGCAACCCGTCACACACCAAAAAGCCGCAAAACCCGCGCCCACCAGCAGCACCAGATACCAGCTCACCGACGGCACTGCATCGGAAAACCATCCCAACACCGATGCCAGACAAACATTCGTATAAAAGGAAAACATCCCTCCATCCGCCAGCAGAAACTGAATCTGGCAATCGTCGTTATGCAAAAACGGCGGAACCGCCACCCTGGACACAACGGCGCAAACTGCACACAGCACGAAAGCGCTCAACCATGGCTTCTTCCCGACGAACCCAACCAGCATCTCCAGCACATGCAGCAACCGAACCATCTCCCCGATCCTACCCACTGCCACACAAAGAGTCAACACCGGATCTCAACAAACGGGCATCCCGCCACGGAAGCGCCCCCCCTTCACATACACTCGAAAAACCGGCGGCACTCCTCCCGCCTCAGCCGCAAAACATTCACATACCGCGTCCTCAACAACTCCACGGAACGATGCCCCATCTCAAGCTGCAACATCGGCAAATCGGCAAAACACAACACATGATAACTCGCAAACGTATGGCGAAGCACATCCTGCTGCCACTGCTCAAACCCCGCTGCTGCCCGTAAAGACCTCCAGCGCCTGCTCCAACCGGACAAACTC
The DNA here is from genome assembly GCF_900097105.1 of Neoakkermansia glycaniphila. Classification (GTDB taxonomy): domain Bacteria; phylum Verrucomicrobiota; class Verrucomicrobiia; order Verrucomicrobiales; family Akkermansiaceae; genus Akkermansia; species Akkermansia glycaniphila. The sequence goes on from NZ_LT629973.1 coordinate 1,206,995, forward strand.
CATGCGCAAGGCATCCCATGCTTTTGCAGCCAACGCTGCAGAGCAGGACGAATCGGCACCTGCCTGCCGCCGCCTGTCTTGGAATGCCTCGGCTTCACATACACGAACCCGCGCCTCAGATCGACATCCTCCGCCTGCAGCCGCCGAACCTCGTTCGGGCGAATTCCGGCCCAAAGCATCAACCCCAGAGCCGGAGCAATCGCCCGAAATTCCGCGCGCCCAGCCACATCCAGAAGCCGCCTGATCTCCGCCATCGACAAAGGCCTGATCTCACCCTCCCGCACCACCGGAACCTCGATACGCAGAACGGGATTCTCCTCGCACCACTCCTGCCGCACCCCGTAGGCAAACACACTGCTGAGAAAAGCGCGCCCCTTCCTGTACTGCGCAGGCGTATGAAACGTGCGTGTCAGAATACCCCGGCATTCACGCGTACTCATCGCCCGCAAAGGACGCCCGGCCGCTTCCGGAACCGATCGTAAAATCCTGCGGGCAAAATACCGCAAATCGGAACGAGTGGCAAACCTCCGATGCAAACGGGCAGAAATACTCAGCTCCATCACCTCGGACAAAGAACGTGTCGCATGGCGCACCCTGTGCGCCTCCGCACCCAGCTCCACCATCTCCTTCATCCGCAGAAAACAGGCATCAGCGGAACGGCGCACATTCTCGGGCACATGGTCGTACAAATCCAACACAAGCCGCACGGCATCGCACCACCGCATTCCGGACGACTCCACAAACCGTTGAGCCAATTGATAGTCTGAAATCATCATTGTATTTGTAATACTGTGTCAACAAAAAGAAAGAAAAAAGATGCAGTATCTGCCTAAAATGAACAAATGGGAAAATGATAGCATCTCCATGGCAAACCGCCGGAAAACGCATCAAGGAAAAACAGCCTTCATACCTCAAAACAAATGCCTCACCGTAAACGGAATAAAAGGCAGACAACCATCCGGCGGCCACAGTATTACAAATACAGTATCTATTGTGTCGTAATCCACCAAAACAAACTTTGGTGGCATCATCGAAAACCGAATAACCAATAGATACCAACATGAAAAACACCGTTTGCCTCATTGCTGCGGCCTCATTCCTCTGCAGCTGCGGAGGAATCACCGAACGCCCCATCGGCGTCATCTACACCAACGCCGCCGACCCCATCGCCGCCACGGCTTCCGGGGGCAGCCGCACAGGCACAGCCGAAGCCACCTCTTACCTCGGCCTCGTCGCAGTGGGAGATTCTTCCATTGAAGCCGCCAAAAAGAATGGCGGCATCACCTCCGTCTCCAGCGTAGATACGCACCGGAAAAACATCCTCGGCGTCGTAACCACCTACACGACCACCGTTAAGGGCAACTGATTTCGTTGTGGGAATCCCGTCCGCGGAAGCTGATCCATCCACTTCTGCGGGCGGGATCATATCTCCCATCTTCCCGCATTCATCCACCACCTCTCCATACAACACCGTCATGACACACTATTCCGTCTTCTCCGCGGCCACAGTCGCCTTAATCGCCTGCTGCCTCTCATCCTGCTCCGACAACTCGCCAAACGGACTAGCCAAACAGCTCCTTTCCACCATCAAAAACGTCTCCGACAAAAAAAGCGCCGACGTAGCCGCCCCTAAAATCAAAGAACTGATCTCCAAACTCAAGGAAGCCGCCGGACCGGACAAACCATGGAAAGAACTCCTCGATCCCGACGTCGCCAAAGAACTGGACATGCAATTCGCACGCATGATGTTCACCAACGCCTTCGGCTCTCAGGCGTTTTGGGAATCGGTACGCTTCTGAACATTCAACAGGCATGACAAGCCTTCGACAATAAACACTTCCGTCTCCATAACGGCATCCACAACACTGACAACCAAGAAACACCAAAATGAAAAAAACCACGCACCTCCTCGTACTGGCCGCCTGCGGCACCTTGTCCAACTGCAACACCATCCTCCCTGCCCCAGCCACTTCTGGAGGAAACGGCCCTGTACAGGCGCCCGCCTCCTTGGCCGGAGCCACCATCTCCATACAAGGGGGTGACACAATCCGCATGAAAACCGCGACCTCCGGCACCGTCAACTCTGTCGCAACCGATAGTATTACCTACCGACCACGCGGGAAAAAGGCGAATTTTGAATATTCGTATACGATTGACAACGGACGCAAAATAAATACATATACTCTTTCCGGCGACGAAAATTACGCAGACTCGACCAAACCTGCCACCATCACCTTTACCAGCCGCCAAGGAAAAACATACAAGGGATATTTGAACGGATACGTCATCGACGGCGGATGGCAGACAACGGAAAGCGTCTATCGGAATACGCCTGTCACCATTACCCTGAAATAACCACTTCGTTCCATCCCAACCTATCACCTCATACCAATTTTATATCCCTCCGCTCACATTATGAAAATCCATTTACCTCTTCCTCTTCGCGCACTCATTGTACCCATCGGCATTTCAGCATGCCTTCAAACCAATCGTGTATACGCTGCTGCTCAACCTCCCAGCGATGTACCTCTCGTCGGATTCAAAAATCCGGCATCCTATCCCGTCCTTACCAGCCTGGTGTTTACCTCCTACGGCTCCGGTACAGAATCTCCCGCCGCGACGAGAATCTCCTTGTCCGGTACATCTTTCTTTCTTGCTGCGGGCATTGAGGACAAAGGTTTATTCGATGTCATCTTCCGTCCGGCGTATTCAGCCACCTACAGCGGACAGGCAATTCAGTTGGATAACGGATCCAGCCTGATGATTGAAAATTTAAATACACTCGGATTTTATGCCCATAACCACCGCCAGCCATACAATACGAGCGGTAGCGCAATCAAGGCGACTGATAGTTCCGTGATGTTGCGCCTCAACACCAGCGTTATTTTCGATAACAATCATGCCCCCAACGGAGCAGGCGGTGCCATTGCGGCATGGGACAGCCCCGTCACACTCTCACTCAACGGTAGAGTGATCTTCTCGAATAACTCATGCGGAAACACCTCCGGTGGCGCCATTTACCATCATTCCATCGACAATGCCAACAATGACAGCAGCCCACTGAGCGTCAGCCAAAATGCCTATGTCGAATTTTCATCCAACACCGCCAGTAACGGTGGAGCCATTCAGATGTACGACTGCAATTTACGAATCACCGACAACGGCATTCTGGCATTTCTTTCGAATGAAGCCACTCAAGGAAGCGGCGGGGCCATCAACTCATCCGGAAAAACGATCATCATATTTGACAATAAAGACATCACCTTCAGCGCCAACAAATCGACGAGCGACGGAGGAGCCATCTCCGGCACGCTGGCCTTGAATCAGAACGACGATGTGAAATTTTCAAAGAACTTCACCAAATCCACAGGAGGTGCCATTTACGCCTCTCCTTCTTCATTGAGCTCCATTCTTGAAAACGGCAAACTCGTCTTTGAAGAAAACGCCAGCACGGAATCGGGAGGAGCCATTCGATGTTCGAATATCGACATCAACCACAATGGCACCATCCTATGGCAGAAAAATACCTCAGGCAAAAATGGAGGAGCCATTGCCACCTCGGCACCATATGCAGCTACCCTGAACCTGAATCATAACGAAAGAATCGAATTCACGAAAAATACAGCAGTGGAATCCGGAGGCGCCATCCATTCATTCCGTAGCGACGTTAACCTTTCGGACAACGGATTCTGTTCATTCCTCGGAAATACATCAGGCAAAAATGGAGGAGCGATCTTCCTTGATAACTCGGGATATCATCACGAAGCACAAATCCGCAACAACAACTCGATCATTTTCGATTCCAACACGGCACAGGTCGACGGAGGCGCGATCCGTCTGTCCGGCAGCACACTCATGATTAAGGGGAATAATTCGGTTATATTCTCAAACAACAGCGCCGGCAATCTGGGTGGAGCGATCAACTTCAACTTCGATCTATCCATCATCGACAACAAGAGTACTGTCTTCCGTGGAAACTATGTAAAAACTCCGGACGGTGCAGCTTTAAATGCCATCTATCAAGCATCTCCATATACTTTAGGCGAACTCGAACTTGCTGCCAACGACGGACAGAACATCACTTTTTATGACCCCATCACACTGGACTCGGAAGCCCCCGTCATCCTGAACGCTTACATTCCCGAAGGAGCCGACACACCAACAGTCGCTACCGGAACCATCGTCCTTTCCGGCGAACATACTGCTGTCGATCTGGAGGCCATTCTGGCAAGGGAAAGTCTGAATCCTGATGCTGCAACACGGGAACGACTACTCGCCCAGTCACGCCTGACATCCGTCAAAGGAGAAACGACCCTCTACGGAGGAACCTTCCTCGTCAAGGAAAACGCCGTCTACCAGGGCAGCAACTACCAGACTGAAGCCGGAAGCATCACCCATCTCCGCAACGGCGGCCTGATGAACTTCCAGCAAAAAGCCGTCTTTGCTCCGGGTTCCACCCTCATCGTATCCGGCGATCGCCCGGTCGGCCTGAGCGCTGCCAGCGTCTCCATGCAAGGAGCCACCCTCGAATTCCGCCTCTCAGGAACCGGATCGGCGCCCCTACTCACGCTCACCGGAAACGCCGACCTCAGCGGAGCAACCTTCAACCTCCTGGCGGACAACGGCCACACAACCCTCTCCAGCGGCACATACACCCTCCTGCAAATCAACGGCGACCTATCGCAAACCTCGTCCATCTCCCTGAACCTCGTCGGCATCACAGCAGACAAATCGGAACTCGCCTACAACCCGGAAACGAAAACGTGGACATGGACCTCCGAAAACATTACCGTCGAAAAACCGGCCGACCCCGATGAACCCGGCATCGCCGGAGACCCCGAAGAAACGCCCGGCACGCCGGACACCCCGGGCGACCCCGGACACCCGCAAAACGCCGACATCCCCGCCGGACTGGCCGACGCCTCCATCAACACCCTCTGGGCATCGACCCAAAATCTGGACAGCTTCTCCGGAATACTGCGGAACCACTCCACCCGGATCAGCCTCGATACCACAGGACGCAGCGCCGTCTGGTTCGACACCATCGGCAACTTCTACCGCCAAAGCTCGAACGGCACCCACGCCGGATACGACTACTCCGCATGGGGGGCAGCGCTGGGCGGCGAATATCAAGTAGAACCCCATCTCCAGATCGGCGCAGGGCTGGGCCACACCTTCGGCAAAAACACCACCAAACTCGGTTATGGCCGCATTGATCAGGACACGCTGCTCGGCGGGGCCTATGCCAACATCAGGCTCATGCAACAGCAGCAGCACAGCCTCTGGCTGTCCACGACCGGAGCATTCGGAATCGCCCGCAACCATGGCACCATCGCCAGCTCGGACCTGCCCGGCATCGGCATCCGCGGCTCATGGGATGAAACGGTCTGGCAGCTCGACATGCGCCTCGCATGGTCGTATGCCGTCACCCAATCCACGGCAGTATATGCCTTCGCCGGAATCCAATATGCCACAGGCAAGCAAGACGCATTCACCCTCCCCGGTGAAAACGGCGACTACCGATTCACGGGCAACAGCCTGAACCGCACCCGCATCCCGATCGGCATCGGCATCCGCCACAACCTGGCGGCATGGTCCTTCATGGCCGATGCCTCCGTCATCCCTGACATAGCAAGAACCAACCCCGCCGCACGCATACAGGATGCCCAAGGCAACCGCGCCACTGTCCGAGGAGTAGACCCCGGCCGTTGCGCCTTCGAATTCAACCTCGGCGCAGCCTACAGCCTGACGGACAACTGGAGCCTCACCGCGGGATACGGCATCACCACCACCGGCGACACCGTCCAGCAAAACGCCCGCATCGGCACATCCTACGCCTTCTGAGCCCCCCTCCTCGCGGCAGAATGGAAAAACCGGCCCTCCATTCTGCCGCATGGCCCACCTCCATCGAAACATCCACATGAAAACGAACATCATCGCCCATCTCATCCTCGCAACAAGCCTCCCCCTCGTCAACTCCTGCGCCTTTCTGGAAAACTACCAGGGCACCGAAGCCGATAAAACCGTAGCCCAGGGAAAAACGATCGGCGCCGCCGGAGGCACACTGGCCGGAGCCACAGCAGGCTACGGCATCGCCCGGCTGGCAGGAGCCGACAACAAAACGGCTGGGTTGATCGCCGCCGGCGCCGGATTGATCACTGGCCTCATCGGCTACAAAATCGGCGAAAACTGGGGGAAATCCAAAGTCCGGGAACGCGCCGCCTACGAATCCCACGCCGCCTATCTGGAAGCCAACATCGAACAAAGCCGTAAACGCATCACGCAGCTCAACCGAGGCAACACCGCCCTCGCCAAAGACATCTCCGGAATGAAACAGCAAAAAGCAGCCCTGAAAAAAGCCGGAACCACCGAATCCATCGCTGCCCACAACAAAACCATCAACGAAGGACTGCAACGCATCGACCAAAACATCAACGTCCTCGACACCGACATCCGCATCGCTCGCGAAGCCACCCAAAACACGGCCAAAAGTGAAGAACTGGCTCAGCTCCGGGGCGAAATCGCACGCATGCAGGCCGGCCGGAAAACATACGCCTCGCAACGCTCCCAGCTCGCATCCCTGCAAATCAAATAACATTGCCATGAACGGAACCCTCCTCATCCTGACAGGCATCCTGTGCCTCACCTCCTGCGCACGTACGGACGGCATATTCTGGACACCGGACGAAACCCAAAACCGCATCAGCGCCATGCAGCAGCTCCACACACGACAACAGCAGCAAGAACGAACACTGGAAACAAGGCAGCAAAAACTGAAACAAACCCAGGCAAAAACACGCCAAACATACTGACCACACACCTGCACCGCAATGAACACTCAAGCCATCTATTGCTACCGCAACGAACAGGAAGAAAACATCGGCCCCATGACCATTGACGACCTGCGCTCCCACCTGCAACAAGGCACAATCGGGAAAGACACCTACGCCATCTCCATCATCGACAAACAATGGACGACCGTCGGGCAAATTCTGAAAAACCATAAAACCCATACACCGAAGCTGCCATCCGCCATCGACTCCGAACAACGCGGCATCCTCGCCATGGATCATAAAATCTCCCAACTGCTCACCACCATCATCACCTTCGGGAAACTCAACCCCGACAACACGGCAACCCTGCGCGGCCGCATGAACCAGATCGGCGCCCTCCAGGTCATGCTCACCCTGATCGGCACGCCCGTCCTTTGCCTCGCCCTAGGCCTCACCGTCTCCCGCGACTGGGGATGGATCATGGTCTTCCCCGGCATCATCTTGGGCTTCCTCCTCCAGTACATCAGCTACCTCTTCACAACCACCAACGCCAAACTACTGACATCGGGCCGCATCACATTCGTCAGCATGCTCATCCCCAGACTTATCGGCACACTGGCCCTCATCGCCCAGCTCTACTACATCGTCTGCCTCTTCATCCAAAGCAGGCAAATCCCGGGCAACATCGCCGCAATTGCCGTATGCGGAGTCGTGGCATGGCTATGCTTCCGGGCGGACCGCTACCTCGTCACCATTGCAAAACAAGACATCCAGCCGGGGAGGGAATGCATCTCCATCGCCCGCTTCTGCCTGCGCGTCACCTGCATCGTCGCGCACATCTGCATGCCCGTCATCCTCGCCAGCCAAATCTTCACCAAACTCATCCAAGCCATCTCCGGCCCATCATGGGGCAGCTTGCTGGATGCAGGATATCGAACCATCTCCACCTTCAACATCGAAAAAATCATCGACTCCGTCATAGCCTACATCATGCTTCAACTGGCAAGCAACATCGTACCTCTGATCCTCCCTCTGGTCATCTATCTCGTCTTCTGTGCATCCTCCCTTGTATTCGACATAGTCGACAACCTCCTGCAAAACAAAAAAACGCAACCCGACGCCACCAACTCACCGGACAACACCTAATCACCTACCCCTCAAAACCAAAACAAACCGACCTCCACCTTCCGATGAACGACGACCTCCCCGCCCCTCCACGCAGAAAAACCGGAGCATCCCTTGATCTGCCGCCACTGCGCTGCACTCCCGGCCGCCCCGTTGACTCATTGCCTGAACCACCCCAGAAAACATCCATCGCACTCCCTCCCTGCCCCACCGCCGCACCGCCCCCCTCTGCGGCAACACAAAATCAGCCCGGCATTCCCGCCGGGCAAAACACGGCAACCCCGGCACACCGCACATCCGTGCCGGTCTATGTCCCTCACCTCCCTCTTCGAGAAGAAACGGACAACCACTCTTCGCCATCCGGCGAAAAGGCGGATGAAACCCCGATCCATCCATCGCCCGCACTCCGAACGAGGACGCGCCAGCAAAACGAACCGCCGGACAACCCCTCATGGCAACCCTCACCCTGCTCCGGGCCATCTTCATCCTCCACCAAAATAACGCTTGCCATCCTCCTGCCGACACTCCTCGTCGGCGGAGGAGCAGCCGCATGGTACCTTGCACAACAGCCTATTCCGCATACAGCAGTCACCCCCGACACCGCGCCCCCGGCAATCGAATCGGAAAAACACCCGCTGCCAGCACACACGCCCCAGCCGCTTCAGCTCATCACCCCGGAACTCACTCTTGCCGGAGAATCCCCCAAACAAAACCCTGCCCCAGCCGAAACCGAGGAACAAATCGAAAAACGTCGCAGGCAACTTGCCATGGAACAAGCCCTCGAACAAGGCCTGACTCTATCCGGACAATCGACGGATTCCGGCGCACTGCCCGACATCGCCAAAGCCATCTCCTGCTTTGAAAAAGCCGCCGCCCTCGGCAGCCCGGAAGCCGACTACCAGCTCGGATGCATCTACATCGGCCAGAAAAACAGTGAACCCGATCCGGACAAAGCCCACACCCACTTCCTGCGGGCCGGCATAGCCGGACACACCCAGGCACAAGCCATCCTCTATGAAATGTCCGAAAAAGGCATAGGAACCGAAAAAAACCATACCGAAGCCTTACGATGGCTACAGCTAGCCGCCAGGCAACTCCCGGCGGCGCAACTCAAACTGGCCGAACAACACTACCGTGGCATCCCGCCTCTCACGCAAAACACGGACAAAGCCGTAGAACTCATCAACAGAGCCCTGGCGGAAGACCCTCAGCCCGAATACCGCGTCTTCCTCGCCCGCATCTACTTCGGCAGCAGCGACACCAGACGCCATGCCCTCATTCGGAACCTCATCCTTCAGGATGCGGAAAACGGCGACCCGCACGCCCAAACCCTGATGGCCGACATCTATCAGGAACGCAAAGGCATGCCGCCCGGCACCACGGAACCGGAACGGTACCGGCAAATCGAACACTGGCTCGAACGCCTCACGGAAAAAGGCGACCCGCACGCCGCCTACCGGCTCGGCATCCACTACGAACGGCGTGCCCTTCAAACCACAGGGCAGCAACAAACGGAATACCGCAAACTCTCCCGCAAAAACCTTCAAACCGCTGCCGAACTGGGACACAAAGAGGCCGCTGCCCGCCTGAAAACCCAGCCCTCCGCCCCGGTCGGCCAAACAGCACCCGCCATCACTGCACCTGCATCACTCGCCGGAGCAACCATACGATTCGCCTCGTCCGATGAAAATGACCGGATCATACTCATCGAAATGCAAACGGGCACCGAAGGCCGCCTCGACCGAGCATACTCCTTAAACGCCATCGAATACAACCCGCACGGCTCAAAAGCCGAATTCGGCTTCATCTATACGGACACACACAATCCCCACAAATTTTACAATTACCAACTCATCGGACGGAACGTCAACGAACAGCACCCATACCCCGACCCGGAAAAAGAAAACGAACCTCCCGCCATCATCACCTTCACGCAACGGAACGGCAACACCTACACGGGAACCCTGCGCGGCTATCTGGCTTGCGACCGATTCTCCTACGCTACCCGCTTCGACAATGTTCCCATCACAATCACCTTCCCCTGACACACCAATCGAACACATGAAAACACACATCCTCATACCTGCCGCCTCCGGCCTCTGCCTGATCCTTGCCGCCTGCTCCGACAACAGCCCGAACGGCCTCTTCCGGCAAACGATCTCCATCCTGAACGACATCCGCGACAAAGAAAGCGCCGATCTGGCAGCTCCGGAACTCGAACGCCTGATGTCGGAAATCAAACAAGTCATGCACAGCGAACCGTACAAGGGACAAAGCATGGAAACACTGATCGAAAAAAACACGCGTGAAGCATTCGAAACGCAAATGCAGCGCATCATGCACGCCCGCGCCTACGGATCGAAAAAATTGGCCGAAATCTTCCGCTCCAAATAACCGTCTGCAACCTCCCGGACACACCTCCCGACCATCCGCAAACACACATCATTTTTTTATTGACACGAACTCAGCAATACATTATTATCCAATATGAAACGAATCTCTCTTTCCGATTGTAGAAACGTTTCATCCCGTAACCGCGCGTCTCCCCGGATGTTGAACCCGCACATCGCATGAAACTCCTCACTTCGCTACGCCACCTGTCCGTGCTCATCGCCATCCTGCCATGCCTCCGGGCACTGACTCTGCATGCCGCACCCCCGGCAGCCTCCGCCACCATCAGCGAAGACCGCAAAGCCGCCATCGAAGAACTCATCGCCATCGTCAACGAACTCGACACCCTCCTCTCCGGAGTCAAAAGCAAATCCGATGCCGATGCTGCCGCCACCCGCATCCCCGCCCTGCAAACGCGCATCATGCAGCACAACCGGGCCGTCATCGGCATCACTCCCTACACGAAAGCCCTCTACAACGAAGTACAGGCCAAGTACGGCGCCAAGGTACAGGAAGCCTTCCGCAAACTGGAAAACACACTCTCCTCCCTGCAGCGGTCCCGATTTTACTCCTCCAACGACCTCAAAAAGGCGCTAACGTACGGCATGTCCCACCCCTACTTCTACAACAGGCGGCTTGATGGCACCTACATCAACCCTCCCACAGCCTCCTCACCGTCCGCCTATTGACACCATGGCCATACACATCGAAAACACCCCTTCGGCACTGGCCTCGTTGAAAACACGCCTGAAGCAGGCACGGCTGGTCTCCCTCTCCGTCACCCTCCTCTGCCTCCTCCTCTCCGCAGCCATCCTCTACTTCTGCGTCAAACTCTTCGAAACCACTCCCCCCGCCCAACTCACGCACTACATTCCACCCAACGACGCACCCCCCAGCCAGCAAGCCCCTGTCACCAAACAACTGCAATCCCGCCCCGCAAGCGCCGCATCCTCCATCGCACCGTCCATCGCCGTTGCCGCAACGGCCGGCAGCATCGCCATGCCCCAGATCGACATCTCCCCTCCTGAACAGGACTTCGGCACCGGCGAAGTCATCGCTGCCGGATTCGGCAACGGCTCCGTCAGCACCGACCTTGGCGCCGGAGGATACGGCATGGGCAGCGAACAAGCCGGAGCCTCATCACTCGCCGGCACCCTCTACGACCTCAAGCAAACCCAGAGCGGCGCACCCTCCATCTACGCGGAAAGCCAATCCAACGCCGAAGTCGTCAAACTGCTGGCCGACTTCTACAAAAGCAACTGGAACGCCTCCCTACTGGGCCGCTTCTGGAAATCGAAAACGAAACTGTACACCTCCTGCTTCTACATGCCCAACAGCGAAGACAAAGAAGCACCGCACGCCTACCGCTGCTCGGACACCATGAGCGAATCCCGCTGGGTTGCCATCTACAAAGGAAAAGTCAAAGCCCCCAAAACCGGCCGCTTCCGCTTCGTCGGCATCGGCGACTCCGTCATGGCCGTCCGATTCAACAGAAAAAACGTCTTCCAGTGCGGCTTCCACTCCCTGCAGGACGGCACATGGGAAACCCACCGCAAACAACTCTTCGACCGGGGAGAAGACACCGTCACCTACCCCGGCATCGACTACTGGTGCAAACTCTTCCAATGGAACGCCGGAAGAGCCCACATCCCCATGCCCGAAGGCATGACGACAGACATCGAAGTACCCACATACCGGGTCGTCGGCACGAGAAAAGTCAAAGTCCCCATCTATGAAGACGGCCCCATCGACCCCGGCCGCGAACGCAAAATCATCGGCGAACGGGAAATAGAACAACCCATACACGATGGATCCCAATACGGCACCGCCACTGACACCGAACTCCTGTGCCGCTCCCTCTACGCCCTGCGACTCGACACCATGGAACCCAACAACCTGCCGGGCGGCTTCGAAACAGGAGACACCTTTCAGGTAAAAGCCGGACAATGGTACGACTTTGAAATGCTCATCTCCGAAATCGGAGGCGGCAAATTCGGCTTCTGCCTCCTCATCGAAGACCTTGACGACACCAACCCGAACCGCACGGACAAAGGAACCCCGCTCTACCAGCTCTTCCGCACCAACTTCGTCTCGCCGAGCGCGGAAGAATTCTACAGCGCCATCAACTTCCCCGTCCCCGACGAAGAACGGGTAGACCCGCCCTACGACCCGGACAGCCTCATCTGGGAGGCCAAAAACTGAACGGCGACCAGCCTTCCGCTTCGGCAAGAAAACCGCTCTCCGCCTGACCGATCAACCCTCAGGCACCTCTTCCGCACCAAGCTCCTTGGCACGAAAATACAGCTTGGCGGCTTCCTCCAGATCCTTCTCCACGCCCGTCCCTGCCGTATAATACTCGGCCAGATAAATCATCGCGTCCACCTGCCCGTTCTCGGCGGCCAATCGGTACCATTTTGCAGCCTCAGCCCGATCCACGGGCACACCCTCGCCAAGCTCGTAGCAATTGCCCACATTGCACTGGGCATTCGCATAGCCCTGCTCCGCAGCCTTCAGATACCAGCCGAACGCCTTCTCCTTATCCATCGGCACCCCGTTACCGAAACTATAGCACAAGGCAAGCGCGGCCTGCGCCAGCATATACCCCTGCTCCGCAGCCTTCGCATACCACCCGGCAGCCTCTTCCTTATCCTGCTCCACGCCATACCCGTTCGCAAAGCAGGAACCCAGGCGGAACTGCGCCTCCGGCTCACCCAACTCGGCGCCCATGCGGTACGCCTTCACCAACTCGTTCCATGAATCATCCTTCATCATAACAGAAAAAACTCCCGGCATCATGCCAGTGCCCGAGGCTGCACCAGATACACACGATCATTCCTCCGCACCCGCTCCGGCACAGCCACATACACCGTCGCTCCCTTCGGAGCGGCAGCCACACGCTGCGTCACTCCATCCACATCCTGCCGCATCTCCGCCACCTCCACGCGCAAAGCCCCCGTCGAAGGCCCGCACACCAGAATCGACTGCCCCTCCTCCAGCCCCAGAGCCTCCAGAAACAGCTCCGCCACCCCATTCTTCGCATAAAAACGCGTCACCTTCGCCGCATGCACCCGCTGCTCCGTCGCACGGCTATTCGAACAGCCGCTCCACTCGCCCCACGCCTCGCCCAGATAATACCCGCCGTGCCAGAAATCGCGATTGAACACCCCGTGCAGCTGCGCTTCCCATGCCTCCACCCGCTCCGGCGTAAACGCCCCCTCCCGGCAAGCCTGCACAGCCTCCTTATACACCCGCGTCACCGCCGCCACATAATCCTCGGACCTCCCACGCCCCTCCAGCTTGAACACCGACACCCCCGCATCCACCAACTGATCCAGCACGCGAATCGTACAAATATCCCGGGGAGACATCACATACTTGTTATCGATCTCCAGCTCGAACCCCGTCTCCGCATCCGTCACCTTATACGCCCGGCGGCAAAGCTGATAGCACGCCCCCCGGTTCGCCGAAGAATTATACCCCGCAAGACTCATATAGCACTTGCCGGACACCGCAATGCACAACGCCCCGTGGGCGAACACCTCCACCCGCACAAGACCGCCCGAAGGCCCCCGCACATCCTCACGCTCAATCCCCTCGATAATATGCCGAATCTGCGAAAGCTTCAACTCCCGCGCCAGCACCATCACATCCGCAAACGCCGCATAAAAACGCACGGCCGCCAGATTGCACACATTCGCCTGCACCGAAATATGCACCGGCAGCCCGATCGAATGCGCATACGAAATCACCGCAATATCGGAAGCGATCACCGCATCGATCCCGGCCTTCAACGCCTCATCGCACAGCGCACGCATCTCCGCCATCTCCTCATCGTACACGATCACATTGCACGTCAGATAAGCCTTTGCACCCGCCGCATGGCACAGCCGCGCCACCTTCCGCAAATCGTCACGCGTAAAATTGGCCGAAGCGCGAGCACGCATATTCAACTCGCCCACGCCGAAATACACCGAATCCGCACCGGACCTCAACGCCGCCGCGAGAGATTCAAACGAACCCGCCGGAGCCATAATTTCCAAAACATCACCGCAAGCCATGCACACACAGAGTAAAGGAAAGCCCGCCTCCCGTCAAGCACGGGAACCTGCACCATCATCGGCAGGAGTCTGCCGGACGCCTCTCCCCGCGCATTCCCCCTCCGCCGCCGTGAATAAGATTGCCACCTCACCCTCTTTTATTGTAACAATAGAACATGCTTCCGTCTTTCACCACTGGAAGCCATCATCCCCTTCCATCCCATGCACCACTCACCAGACCACAACCTCCCCCAGGGAATGAACCCCGCAGACCTCCTCCGGCAGGGCATGCGGCCGGACACCATCGGAGACAACGCACAGCCCCCCTTCCATGCTCCCTCCCTCGAAGAACTCGCCCCGCTCTTCCCGGAACTCGACTTCATCAAACTGATCGGAGAAGGCGGCATGGGAGCCGTCTACAAGGCCAGGCAATGCGCTCTCGACCGCCTCATCGCCCTCAAAATCCTGCCTGAAGAAATCGGAGGAGACGCCGCCTTCTCCGAACAATTCACCCGCGAAGCCAAAGCCCTCGCCACACTCAACCACCCCAACATCGTCGCCATCCACGAATTCGGCAAAAAGGACGACCTCTACTACATCGTCATGGAATACGTGGACGGCACCAACCTGCGAACCATCATGGAACGCGGCCTCATCAACCCCAAAGAAGCCCTCGCCATCGTCCCCCAAATCTGCGACGCCCTCCAATACGCCCATGACCGCGGCATCGTCCACCGAGACATCAAACCCGAAAACATCCTCCTCAACAGAGCAGGCACCGTCAAAGTCGCCGACTTCGGACTCGTCAAACTCGTACCGGCACAGCGAACCTCCGCCACCGGCGGCATCGCGCAGCAGGAAAACTCCAATGCGTCCGTCCTCACGCGCGACGGCAAAGTCATGGGCACCCCCGCCTACATGGCTCCCGAACAACTCGAAACACCATCCGACGTCGACCACCGGGCAGACATCTACGCCCTTGGCGTCGTCTTCTACCAAATGCTTACAGGAGAACTCCCCGGCACACGACTCTCCACCCCCTTCCGCAAAAACGCGATCGACGCTCCTTTGAACGACATCGTCCGAAAAGCACTGGAAAGCGACCCCGGCAAACGCTACCAGCAGGCCGGCATCATGAAAACGAGCCTCGAAACCCTCTCCGCCACCCCTCCCCACCCAACCTACCTCAACTGGCGGCTCACCGCAGGCGGCCTCATCGGCATCGCAGCAGGCGCATCGCTCGGCATCTATGCATCTCCGGCCTTCATCCATAAGGGAACCTTCGCCACCCTCATTGCCGCTGGAGCCATCCTCTTGGCAGCCTCATTCCTCATCCATCGGGCCATGAAAAAATCACATGAAAACACATAATCTCACAAAACACCTGATACCCCTCCTCTTCGCCTGCGGCACCTTCTCCCTGACCACGGGAGTCATCGCAGCCGTCCAGAACGACCGTACCGAAACCGGCAAAGAACCACCATCGGACGAAATATCCCAAGCCGTTCAAACAGCCCAATCATGGCTCTCACTCATCGACGCAGGCCAATATGAAAAAAGCTACAACCAAATGGATAAACACATCGGCAACCACAACCTGACATTGCCCGACTGGGCAAAATCCTGCAACAGCATGAAAACGCACTTCGGCATCATCACCGGCCGCCGTTACATCAAAATCGAAATGCTCGCCGAAACCCCGGGCTTGCCGAAAAACTCGTGGATGATCGTCACATTTCACGCTGAAACATCGGCTCCTCTGATCAGGGAATACATCAAGGCCACCGGCACAGGAACAATACCGGGAGGCATTGCCGCCTCCGAGGGAAAACTGATCGAATCCGTCGTCCTTATCAAACAACCGAAAAACGGTGAATGGCTCCCTGCCGGCAGAATCCTCGACATTCCGGAAGCTCGCGACCCGGCCATGATTCCCTCAAAACCGCTCCTCGAACAATAATCCTCACGAAAACCCACACAACTCTTTACACGCATTCGTCCCCGACAACACAGCTTCCATATCCACAAACAATTCCACATCATCATGAAAGCAACGCTCAAAAACAAATACCTCGTCCCCCTCCTCTTCGCCTGCGGCACCCTCTCATTCACCACAGGAGTCGTCGCAGCCGTCCAGAGCGCCTCCACCGCCTCGAAAACGGGGGCACAGGCTCACCAAGAAATCCAGCCGACCGACTTCGCTCGCACATGGCTCGAACAAATCGACGCAGGCCAATACGAAAAAAGCTACAACCAATTTGACGGATCCGGCAAAACCAACCGCTCCCTGGCCGACTGGACGACAACATGGAACACATTGCAACAACAGTTCGGTACAATCAACAACCGGCAACACCAGAAAACGGAATCCTGCCGCACCCTCAAAGGACTGCCGGACGGAGACTATACGCTCGTCACCTTCAAAGCCTCGCCATCCTCCATGCCCTTGCTCACCTTATTCGAACGGCTCGTACTCGCCAAACAGCCGGACACCGGAACATGGACCGTCGCCAAAGAAGAACTGCTCTTCACCACTTCAAACCGGGATCAGCCGGACGCAGCCTTCATCCTTCCCGGCATGGAACAGGCAGCATCCGGCAGCGCCGCTCCAGATAATCCCACGGCCGATGCCGAAGACTTGGCGCAATGCTCCGCGGCCGCTCTGGCATGGCTCGCCTTGATCGACCAGGGCAAGTACAACGAAAGTTACGTGCAACTCCCTTTCAGCCTCAAAGAAAACTGTTCCCCCGCTCAATGGATATCGTGGATCAAAAATCACCGGCCCGACCTCAGCTCTCCTTCCGAAAGAGATTTGATTATCAAAAGGGAACAGATCACCGATCCCGACAAGAGATACAGCATCACCCGCCTCGAAGAGGAATGGGTAGAAACTCACGACGGCAAAAGTGCAACCTCACCGGCAGAGGATCAGGAATACAATGCCCGCACGATCCAGTTCTCGACCCGCTCATCCCGCTACGACGGAATCACCATTGAAACGGTGATCGTATATCGTCGCACCAACGGAGCATGCAAAGTGGCCGCCTATTATGCGGAGCAACTCCCATCCGACGAGCCCCTTCCATAACCAGTCGCCCCACGCTCCTGTAAGCCGATCATCAAAGAAAGGCGGCTTACAGGACCGACCAACCACCGCACACAGACGCACGGCCATGTCATCCTGTTACCTCGCTGTCCTCCTGCTCGCCGAACACTCCTTGCCCTCCTCGGCGCCTGCCGCACGGAGATTACATGACCGCCACCTTTGAGGCCGTCGAAACCGCCGTACTGGTCAGAGGACAAGGGAAAAACGGAAAACAGCTCCAAGGCGGCGACTGGAACCCTCTCAAGCACGACATTCAATAAACCGCTCGGAATCAAACAACGACCACGAAACAAACAAAATGAAAACACCAAGGTGCAAACAGCACATCGTTTCTGCCCTCTTTTCCTGCGGCACCCTCTGCCTGACGACGGGCATCGTCGCCGCCGTTCAACAGAACCAGGCAGAGACCACCCGGCAAACACATCTCGAAACAAAGCCTGAACAACAAACGGATATACCGGAACAATGCATTCAGACGGCTCAGGCATGGCTCCGGTTGCTGGATACGCTCAAATATGATGAAAGTTACAGGCAACTGGCCGATGCAGCCAAAACACACATGCCTTCCTTGAAATGGACACGCAGGCTCCAATGGCTCAGAACGCATTTTGGCGAAACCATCGAACGCACCTTGATCACCGACCGAAACAGACAAAAAAAATATTCCATTCCCGACCATGATCTGGACCCCACCATGATCCAGGGAAACAAGATCAAACTCCACTTTGAAACCACCCTCACCGGAAGCGCCCCCGTACTCGAAACGGTATTCATGCAGCAGCAAAGCGATGGAACATGGAAAGTCTATTCATACGACGCTCAACCTTTGTCCACGGATCCGGACACGATAACCTCTCCATCCCGGCAAACGGATCAACCTCCAGCACCAATCGGAAAAGGAGCGGAAGAACCATGCGTTAAAACCGCCATGGCATGGCTGGAACTCCTTGATAGCGGAAAATATGAAGAATTCTATGCGATATGGAAAAAAAGCTACGTCAAACAGGAAAACATCGTCCCGTATTTTCCCTCAGAGAAAGAATTTATACGCATCATGGCCACCTGCCGGGGAGCTGCGGGACCGGTCATCTCACGGCAATGGAAAGACACCAACCCCGCCCATTTTCACGTAGAAAATGAAGCGCAAGAACTATTGCAAACGCAAAAAGAACAGAAATTCGACTTCATCAGCATCCGCTTCGCGACATCCTGCATCGTGGACAAAAACACGGCGGAACGCATAGAAACAGTGACCATGTACCGTTCCAGGCCGAACGGACAGAACACGAACCCCGGTCCTTGGAAATTCTACGGATACGACATCAAACACATCCTATAACCACCCTCTGCACCACCCCATGAAAAACGACCGGACACACGGCACCTTCTCCACTACCCGCTGGACACTCGTCCTGCGGGCCGGAGACTCGGAAGGACCGTCCTCCGAAACGGCATGGCAGCACCTCTGCAAAATCTACTGGTACCCCCTGTACGCCTATGCCCGGCGCAACGGAGCCGCCAAAGAAGATGCCGAAGACATCGTACAGGGCTTCCTCCTCTCCCTGTTCGAACGTCAGGACCTGAACCGCGTCTCGCCGGAAAAAGGAAAATTCCGCTCCTTCCTGCTCGCCTCGCTCAAACACTACATCTCCCACGCAGCCGACAAAGCCAAAACCCTGAAACGCGGCGGAGCGGCACCGCACCTCTCCCTCGACTGGGAACAAGCCGGAACACGCTTCGAAATCTCCGACACCACCTCCGGCACCCCGGATGAAATCTATGACCGCGAATGGGCTTTCGCCCTCCTCCAGAACGTACTCGAACGCCTCCGCTCCGAATGGCAGGCCAAACACAAGGAAGCCCTCTTCGACCTCCTGCAAATCTTCCTCACCGTCGACAGGGACGATGCCAAATACGCCGAAACCGCCGCCAGCCACGGATTCAGTGAAAACTACCTGCGCGTCAACACCCACCGCCTCCGCAAACGCTACCGCGAACTCCTCCGCGAAGAAATCGGACAAACCCTGAAAAACCGGGACATGATCGAAGACGAAATGCAAGCCCTCTTCAAAGCCTTCACCTGAACACAACGCAGCAGAATAACCCCTCGTTTTTGCACGAAATCGAGAAAACCGCTGATGCCTCGCGGACGGATCACACCAATGCCTCAAGCTGGGCAACCCGCACGCGACTCTCGGGCAACTCAATCATACCTAGGCCATTTCATACAGAAACGCCTCACGGCTGCAACCGCTCAATCGTCCACGAACCGTCTTCCTGCTTCGTATACATGAAACGGTCGTGTACGCGGCCGGGGCCGCCTTGCCAGAACTCGAAATGGTGCGGCACAATACGGTAGCCGCCCCAGAACGAAGGCAAAGGAATCTCCCCATTGGAAAACTTGTTCTTCAACTCCTGCAACTTCATCATCAGAAGCTTGCGGCCGGAAACAACCGAACTCTGCTGCGACACCCACGCACCGAGCTGCGACTCCTTCGGGCGCGACATGAAATACTTCAGCGACTCCATGCGCGAAATCTTCTCGCAACGCCCGTAAATGATCACCTGCCTCTCCAGCACCACCCAGGGCAGCATCATGCACGTCTCGGGATTCTCCGCGATCTCATGCGCCTTGCGGCTCCCGTAATTCGTGAAAAACACGAACCCCTCCTCATTGAAATACTTCAGCAGCACCGTACGCAGGGACGGGCGGCCGTCCGCCGTGGCCGTAGCCAGACTCATCGCATTCGGCTCCGGAATGCCGGACTCAAGCGCCTGCTTGAACCACAGATCGAACTGCCTGAACGGATCTTCCTGCAAATCCTTGCGGTGCAACGTACCTTTGAGATACTCCTCTCTAAAACTCGACAAATCCATACGCGCAGCATATCACGAACCCGGAAAACAAACAAGCCGGGAAGCGCAGCATCGCGGCAGCGCATCCCCGGCCCGGAAAACAACATCACCGGCTCAACCCTGCGATGCCTGCGGCACGTAGGCGCGCTTCGCCAGCTCCGCATCGATCAACAGCAGGCTTTGGCCGCAATCGCGGGCGAGGCGAAGCTTATGGATAATATCCGTCACATTCTGCTCCTCCTCCACCTGCTCCGTCACGTACCACTGAAGGAAAATCTCCGTCGCATAATCTCCCTCCTGCTTGGCCAGAGCGACCATATTGTTCACACTGCGCGTCACGAGACGCTCGTGCTCAAGGGCAAGCTCGAAAATCTCGCATGCCGTCTTGGCGTCGTACTGCGGTGCATCCACTGCGGGGACGACAATCTTCGCATCGCGGGCAATCAGGTAATCGATCAGCCTGAGGGCATGATCGTTCTCCTCCCGGTACTGCACGCGCAGCCAGTGGGCCGCACCGGTCAACCCGGCTTCGTGCATGGCGGAAGACATCGACAGGTAGAGATTGGCTGAATCCATCTCCAGCTTCACCTGTTCATTAATCGAATTGATAATCGTTTGATTCATCATAAAATTGAAATTGGGGTTATCTGCAAGCATACTAGAACAGCCCCCGCAAGGATGCGAGCAGATAAACTAACATTTATTCCGGCCCTTCCGTCCATGCTTGCACAGCCGCCCGCCAACCATCCCGGCGCATCCCAACTTGACAACACATTTTCCTTTGTTACACTCGAACCATGAAACCGCACCGGGGAATTGCCATCCTGTCCGTCCTCTTCTGCGCCTCATGCCAGGTGCAGCAATACATCGACAACGAAGACCTGCGCATCTACAACACGCCCATCGGCAAAACGAAACTCACCCGCCCGGCAGCCGCTGCCGCACCGGAAACGCAGGCCTCCATCCCGGCAAACACACCTGCCGCTCCCGCCACTCCGGCGCCTGCCGCCCCCGCACAGCCGCTCCCTCCCTCCATCCAATCCGGTTCCGACTGGACGGAAGAAACCCCGGGAGCCATCTGAAACTCCGCCCGGCATTGACAACCACCCTGCCGGCGCCTACAATACGCACATGCTCCGCCACCTGCGACTCATCCTCCTGACCGCCGCCGCGGCGACAGCCTGCACCAGCTGCTCCATCTGCCGCACCTCACTCGACGTCGCCGAACGCGGCACCACCTACGAAGGCTACGAAATCACCGGGGTGGACGCCGTCTGGCAAAAAGGAGGCAACTACTACGTACGCTGCCCGCACAAGCAATTCCGCCTGCACTACCCGTGGGTCAAAGACCCCGTCTTCCGACCGGAACTGCAACCTGCCTACATCCCCCTTCAGCAGGAAGGCGAAACCCTCTACGCCTTCCACCGCATCTCGCCGGACGTCGCCTACGCCCTCGTCCACACCAACGGGTTCGACATGCTCAACCAGCTTCACACCGAACTCGACGCCACCCCCGATGCGTGGATACCGGAACCCTCCTTCTCCGCCTCAGGCGCACGCCGCATCCCGTCCAAAGCAATCGTCGGCGACAAAGACAAACCCAGCCTCCAGACTGCCGCCATCCGCAGCGAAAAGGAAACCTCCTCCGCCTGGGCATGGCAGACGCTGGCCGTACTCGATGCCATCATTGTGGACATCCCCGGCACCGCCCTCTACAACATCGCCATGCCCCTCATCGCGCCGTACCGCGTCATTCAGGACATCTCCAACGACAACAACCTCTACTGAACTTTGCCGGACAGCCGTCTCGCATACCGATGCGGACACAAGGCGAGATTGACTTGACTGCCGATCGAGAGCATACTCGCCGGGCAAGCGCTTTTTTCATGAAAAACCCTCATATCTTTACATCCGAATCCGTCGGTGAAGGTCACCCGGACAAGGTAGCCGACCTCATCTCGGACACCATTCTGGACGCCTGCCTGGCACAGGACCCCGCCAGCCGCGTCGCATGTGAAACCCTCGTCAAAAGCAACCGCGTCATCCTCGCCGGAGAAATCACCACCTCCGCCACACTCGACATTGAGGAAATCGTCCGCGGAGCCATACGGGAAATCGGCTACTGCACCGAAAAGGACGACCCCGTCTTCCATGCGGACAACGTCACCGTCACCAACCTCCTCACCCGCCAGTCCCCCGACATCGCGCAGGGCGTAGACGCCTGCGCCGCCGCAGGCAAAGACGGTGAAGAACAGGGAGCCGGAGACCAGGGCATCATGTTCGGCTTCGCCACCAACGAAACCGAAGAACTCATGCCCGCCCCCGTCATGTTCGCCCACAAAATCATGC